>CAZILB010000030.1:0-27172 GCA_964539925.1 uncultured Syntrophobacter sp.
TGCTCGATCGCTTCGAAGCCTTCTTGCGCGATCATCCGCCGAAGCGATTCGATCCGCGCCCGACGTAAGGGGGCGTGTGCCACACGCCCCTTGGAACCGAAACATTTCCCTCCGTCCCAGCATCGCCACCGTTGGCTAACGGTGTTTCCAACCATGGCGGGCTGCCCGCCGACGGCGACCGTGGCGGCGCTCAGCTACCGCACGGCGGAGTTTATCCGGCGCCATAAGCAGTGGTTCGCCTGGGCGGTCATGTCTCATTGAGGCGGTTCGGCGGGGAGCGCGTTGGCCAAACGCGTATTTGACAGCCCGGAACTCAGATGCTAGCCTTAAGCTAGTTCGTGATCTGATCTTCCAAAAATCGATTCAGGGCTTTTCTTGCGCCGGCAGTGTTTTACCGGAAGCGCGAAAAGCCCTGTTTATTTTTCGGCCGTTTTCATCGCCTAAGGTTTCCGCTTTTCGTGATGGCCAAACACAAAAATTCCCAATTCTACAAGAAGAAGGAGGCGTCATTTCATGTGTTCCATCATCGGTTTTGTCGATAAACGTCCGAGGAACGTAGCCGAAGCGCTAACCATGCTCACCCAGACCCGCCACCGAGGTCCGGACGCGGTGGGGTTGTATATCGACGGGAGAATCGAGCAAGGGAAAGGATTGTCGCAAATCTCCAGATTGCCGCGCGCCGGCATGATTTGCCTCGGTCACGCGCGCTTGGAAATTGTCGGCGGTCCGTCGGGACTGCAGCCGCTTGCTTCCTGCGACGGCAAATTGTCGCTGATCCACAACGGGGAGATCTACAACCACCGCGAGCTGCGGCAGCTGCTCGCGCGCCACCAGGTCGCCACCGAGAGCGACAGCGAAGTTCTCGTGCATTTGATCGAAGAATTTTATCAGGGCGATCTTCCGGCCGCGGTCAAGCAGGCGATGCCGCTGCTGGACGGGATGTATGCGTTCGCCGTGACGGACGGGAGCTGCGTGGTGCTAGCGCGCGATCCCGTGGGCAAGAAGCCGGTCTACTACGTCGAAGGATTCCCGTTCTACTTCGCGTCCGAGCCGAAGGCGCTCAGGGGCGCCGGGCGCGAGATCGAAAGGCTGCGCCCCGGGCACATTCTCGTCGCGGACCGTAATCGCATCACCGTGCAAGTCGGCTATGAGATCGAGGAATCGCCGATTCGGCTGACTCATATGGAGGCGGCGGTTCGGGAGTACGGCATTGTCTTCGATCGGGCCCTCGATAAACGCCTCGTCGGTCTCGGGCGCGCAGCGGTGCTCCTGTCGGGCGGGGTCGACAGCACGCTGGTCGCCAGAGCGATTGCCAATCGCGGAATCCAGGTCACCGGTTATTGCGCCGGGGTCCGCGATTCACTCGACGTCCAAAATGCCATGCACTCGGCCGAACAGATGAATATTCCCCTGAGAATCACTTACCTCGATGAAAAAATTGTGCAAGAAATTCTTCCTGCGGTGATCGAAGCGATCGAGCTTAACGGCATGGTGCAGGTCGAGGCGGCCGTGCCGATGTTCCTGGCCGCGAGAATGGCCTCCGAGGATGGCCACAAGATTTTGTTTACCGGACAAGGGGCGGATGAGCTCTTCGGCGGATACGCCTGGTACTGCAACGTCGTCGCCGAGCACGGCCATCTGACTTTGCACAAGCGTATGTGGGAGGACATCAACAAGCTCTATCTCGACACCCTGGAACGGGAAGACCGGATGACCATGGCGCATAGCATCGAGCTTCGAGCGCCGTTTCTCGATAGAGATCTGATCCGCAAGGCGATGCAAATCTCCCCGCGGCTCAAAGTCAAAGGTCCGGAAGACGCCATGCGAAAGTGGGTCCATCGGGAGTTTGCGCTGCGCCAGGGAGTCCCTGGCTTCATCGCCAAGGGCGAAAAAGTTCGGGCGCAGGATGGCAGCGCGATTCCCGCCATCATTCAAGCTCTCGCCGAAAAGCATTTCGCAGGACGCGACGTACCCGAAACCTCCGCGACGGACTACGGCAGTAATTACCGCTACCTGGAGGAAAAATACGGCACTCCGGAGATGGCCGCGTTTCTGGTTGAAATAACCCGCCGGCATCATATTCACATTTTCGACGGGGTGAATGAAGAAAGGAGCGCGGCGCAATGAGCGATCTCAGAGTGGCGATAGTCGGCGCGGGAGGCATTTTCCGCCTGGCACACGCTCCGGCTTGGCGGCAAATCCCGCAGGCGCGAATGGTGGCCGCCTGCGATATCATCAAGCAGCGGGCCGATCAGGTGTGCGCGGAATTGGGCATGGAAAAATCATTTTCCTCCCTGGACGAGCTTCTGGCCGACGACGGCATCGATCTCGTCGATATTTGCACGCCTCATCCAAGCCATGCGGAACTGGCGATCAAAGCGCTGCGGGCCGGCAAGCATGTCCTGTGCGAGAAGCCCATGGCCCTGGATATCGAAGATGCCGCGCGCATGATCGAGGCCGCCAAGGAGACCGGCCGCCATCTCTATATCGGACATACCCGGCGCTTCGACCGGCGCTGGGCGGGGGTGAAAGAGCAGCTCATGGCGGGCCGGATCGGCGAACCGGTTTGCGCGCGCTGGAGCGAGCGCAGCTGGGCAGGATTTTCCCAAGACAGTTGGCGCTGGGATCCGCGCAACGGCGGCGTGCTCATGGATCTCGGCGTCCATGTCGCCGACCTTTTCGCGTGGTTTTTCGATGCCCGCGCGACGGGGGTCTACGCGAAAGGGTTATCGGTGCGCGAGGAGGCGCGCCGACGGGGCTGCATTGATTTTGCGCTCATCCAGGTCGGTTTCTCCGGGGGGCAGCAAGGGCTCATGGAACTGAGCTGGGCTCACCCCAAAGAGTACGCGCCTTATTACTCGTCGCTCGAAATTATTGGGACAAAAGGAAAGCTGACGCTCGCGGACCGCGAATCCGCGCCGCTGCTGGTGATCAAGGAACGAACGGAAGTTCCGCGATACTCACCGCTGCTCAGCACGTTCCCCGAATCCTTTTCCGGCGAGTTGGCCAATTTTATCGATGCTATTTGCCGCAAGGTCGCGCCGAGAATCACTCTGCAGGAGGCCTACCGCGCCGTCGAAGTGATCGCCAAAGCAATTCAGTCGGCCGAGACCGGACATGCGGTCGCTCTCAAAGGAGCCGCACCATGTTGAATTTCGCCATCGTGGGATACGATCATGCGCATCTGCCGCGTTACGTTCCCGCCATTGCCGAGCATCCGCGCTGCCGGCTCGTCGCGGTGGTGGCGCCGGGGTTCAACAAGCCCCTGGCCCGGCAGGATGCCGCGCGCCTGGGCCTACGATATCTGGAGTCCATGGACGCCCTGTGGGACGATCCCAAGATCGACGCCGCCTACATCGGCACCCCTCCGGATCAACACCTGGATGTTGTCCGGGAGTTGGCGCCGCGGGGTGTCCACATCTTGTGCGACAAGCCCCTGGCCGCGACGCTGGGAGACGCAGACAAGATCATCGATCTCGCCCGCAAGCACGGTATTAAACTGATGGTCCCGTTCAATCCCCGCTATCAGCTGCCGGTGATAAAGCTCAAAGAGCTGATCGATCGGGGCGAATTGGGCGAGCTCAAGCATATTCATGCGACCAAGTACGGCAAGATTCCGCGCGGCATGCCGGGACTGGATACCAGCTGGTTTTTCGAAAAAGCGCGCGCGGGTTTCGGCGGCTTCGGCGATATCGGCATTCACGCCATCGACGCGCTGCGCTGGCTGGCGGGAGCGGAGGCGAAAAATGTCTACGCCAAAATTGACCGCTTGATTCACGCCGACATCGCTCTGGACGACATCGGCACGATGCTGATCGAATTTCAAAACGGCGTGGTTGCTTCCCAGCAGAGCGGGTGGGCCAACCCCGCAGGTAATCCGACCTGGCTGAGCGTGAGTTTTGAGGTTTTGGGCACCGAGGGAGCGGCTCTGATCGGCAAACCCTACCACGATTTTGAGCTCGCCGACGGGGTCAAGAGCGAACGAATATCCTGGTGGCGCGCCGATATAGGCTGGCTGGTGAATGAATTTGTCGAGGCCATCGAACAAGACCGCAAGCCGGCGATCACCGGGCAGGACGCCCGGGCGGCGCTCGAAATCATGATCGCCGCGTATCGCTCGGCCGAGACCGGCAGGCCGGTTGATTTACCGCTGCGGGATTAGACCCGCTCGCCTGCCGCCTCGATTTCCGTTTTCTTTTGCTCCGCTTCTTTTGCCTTCAACTCCGCGAAGCGGCGGAGTAGATAGGGCTTGGTCTGCTCGAACACTCTGGCTTGGGCTAGGACCGCCTCTTCGGCCTGGGCGTAGTTCATGTCCAACACCTGCTGGCAAAAACTCCTGGTGCGGCCGAAGTAAAGCGGCGTGATCATGTCGACCAGGTGGCGCCTGTTGCGCTGCCACAGTTGGTAGACACAAGCGAAATCGTAAAGAATCTTGCTCCAGAGTTCAGGCGGAATCGCGCGCTCCTGGTTGGTTTGCCAGGCATTGTGGATGTCGGCGAGCGCCGCGTAGTTGTCCGGATGGAGAATTTCCTCGTACATGGGACGAAAGTGATTGAACCCTTCGACGAATTCCGTGTGCAGGAGGTTGAGACTCACGGAGATCGGCGCCAACTCGGCATCGCTGTCTTTCTTGTTGTTTAACGGAATCAACCTGAGGGTGTTTTGCCGGCGCCAATTGCGATCGTATTTGCCCATGAGGTAAAAAAGCGTGCTGATGACCTGGTGAAACATGGGGCCGAGATCGGCCGCCGGGTCCTTGGCATCGTGCACCTTCGTCCCCAAATAGGTTTGCACCACCGGGTAGCCTTCGTTGATTGCGCAGGTGGTCATCCAGATATCGATGCCGAAGCGCACGACGTCGGTGTCCCATACATCTTCGTTCATATAGAAAGCCGCCAGCTCGGGTGAAAACCCGAAGTCGCCGCCGATGGGCTGGCGAACGTCCACGCCGTAGAGGGCTCGGGTCATCGGGTAAACGATTTGATTGGTGATGGTGCCGTCGAACTTGTGGCGGCGGTAAAACGGCACCACGAATCCGGCGGACTTGTTGAGAATCGGCTCGATCAAGAGCTTGACCCATTCCGGCGTGATACTGCGCAAGTCGGAGTCGACGACGGCCACCGCTTTCGCCCTCAACAATGTGGCGACTTCAAAGATTGCGCGAAAGGCGGTGCCCTTTCCGGGCATGCCCCGGTAAATGGTCACTCGGCGCTGTACGTTTTCCGGCCCGGTGGCTTGATAAGCGTGCTCCCGAGTATTGTCCAGCGAGCCGCCGTCGGAGACGAAGACGGCCGTGGTCAAATCGGGGAAATGTTCGGCCAGTCCCCGGGACACCTGCTCGATGACGAATCCAATGGTGTCCTCGTTGTTAAAGCAGGGAATGCCGACGAGCACGTCCACGGTCTTTATCTTGTTGACCCACATGTGGACGTTTTCCCTGAGCGCGGAATCGTATTTCTTAATCGCCATGACAACGGTCCTCCTCACAAAGCATTTTCATCGGTCGTGAAACCGAAACTATCGGGTCGCCGCCTCCTCATCCGCTGACACGACAATCTCGCCGTCCTTGATTTTTTCGATCAACTCGGCAGAACTCAGGACCCATCCGAAAGCCTCGGCCATCTGATCCAGGCTGTCCTGGTGGTGCCGGAGATTTCTCGATGCCACGCAGTCTTTCATCAGGATGACATCGTATCCTTTGTTGAAAGCGTCCCTTACGGAACTTTCGACGCAGATGTAGGTGTCAATGCCGCAGAAGATCACCGTATCGGCGCGAAAAGCCTTAAGCCAAAGATCGAACTCGGTGTCTTGAAACACGGAGTCCCTTCTCTTTTCGACGGTGAAGTCGTGCGCTTCGGGGCGGAGCTCGTCGATGATTTCGCTGTCCCAGGTCCCGCGGATGCAGAGCGGCATTTTCTCGATTCGTTCGCGCCGGCTCTCGGGGATAATCCGATGCACCCTGTCGATGCAGTCGAGTCCTGATTTCTCCCGAATCGCTTTGGAGTAGTAGATCGGCACGCCAAACCGGCGCATCTCGGCGATCAGCTTCTGCAACGCCGGAATAATCGCGCGGTACGGAGCGATGTTGAAATCGAACTTGTCGAAGGTCCCGCCCAAACCGCAAAAGCCGTTTTGCATGTCCACAACCAAAAGTACGGGTCTAATATTCACACGACCCCCGAAGGTTAGCTGCTCTTGTTAACGCCGTGCGCATCCTGAATAACTTGACGATTTTCTTGTCGACAAACTGCTTTTCTGTAGATTATCGAACGCGCTTGTTTATGCAACCACGAGCTTGAAAAACAGACTGTAAAGTTTTGACATTGCCGGCCCGGGGTGCTCTAGTGCAAAAAATTCGTAAAATTCTTTAAGAACATCGAAAACGAAAGGCGGCCCAAGAATTGAATTTTTTGGACTGGGGAGTGATCGTTGTTTACGTCGCCGTTATTGTCGGCGCGGGATTCCATTTCGGTCGCACGCAAAAATCGATACAGGATTATTACCTCGGCGGCAGAACCGTTCGCTGGTGGCAATCGGGCCTGTCCACGATGGCGACACAACTGGGCGCGATCAGCTTTATTTCGGCCCCGGCGTTTGTCGCCATCAAGGAAGACGGCGGACTCAAGTGGCTCGCGTACGAATTCGGCGTGCCGCTGGCGCTGATTCTCGTGATGGCGGTGATCGTGCCGACGTTTCACCGCGCCGGCGTCATCAGTATCTACGAGTATTTGGAGCGCCGCTTTGACGCAGGCACGCGGACGCTGGTAAGCCTCATTTTTCAAATCGGCCGCGGTCTCGCCACCGCCGTCTCGGTCCTGGCGGGAGGCTTGATTCTCTCGACCGCTTTCGGCATTTCCACGGCCCACGCGATCGTCGCCGTCGGCGTGATCACCGTCCTGTACGACGTGCTCGGCGGTATCCGCGTCGTGATCTTCACGGACGTGATCCAGATGGCGGTTATCCTCTTGGGCATTATGTTGTGCGGCGGCGTCGCGCTCTATCTGGTCGGTTGGAGCGGTGCCTGGGCATCGCTGGAGCCCCAGCGCTTGGAAATCCTGGACTTCAGCCGCTGGGGGCTGACGCCGGAGGGCACCTATGCGTTTTGGCCGATGTTGATCGGAGGCTTCTTTCTTTATGCTTCCTACTACGGCTGCGACCAAAGCCAGGTTCAGAGGGAACTCACGGTCGGCAGCATCGATAATGTCAGGAAGTCCCTGATGGTGAACGCGTTCGGCCGATTTCCGATCGTCCTGCTTTACTGTTTGATGGGAGTTCTTGTCGGCGCGGTGGTATCGGAAGCAGGGTTTTTCGAACGCGCCGGAGAGACCCTGGGTCTCGGCCAGGACGGCGTCCGCACGGCGCTGGAGCGGGATCCGGACCGAATGGTGCCGATGTTTATTTTGACCTATCTCCCCCACGGGCTCATCGGTTTTATCTTTGTGGCGATTCTCTCGGCGCTCATGTCCAGCCTCGATTCCGCCCTGAACTCGATGAGCGCGGCGACCATGAGAGACTTTTATCAGCGCTACTGGAACGAGACCGGCGAGGAGCGCCACTATCTGGCGGCCTCCAAGATCTGTACCGTGCTTTGGGGCATCTTCTGCGTCGGTTTCGCTCTGGTCTTTGCCGGCACACCGGACGCCACCCGGCAAACAACGATCGTCCTGATCAACGCCATCGGAAGCCTGCTTTACGGTCCGGTTCTCGCGGCGTTTATTCTGGGGATGACCACGCAGTGGGCGGCCCCACGCGCCATGAAAATCGGCGTCCTGGCCGGCCTGGGCTTGAACCTCGCCCTGTGGCAGTGGACTTCGCTCTCGTGGCTTTGGTGGAACTTCACCGGCTTCGCGGCCGCCGTCGCGGTCACGGCTCTCTGTTCGCCTTGGGAAGAGAGTTCGAGTCAAGGGGACGGCTTGCCGCCGCTCGAGCCGACCCAAGTTCACTGGCCGAGAATGTACGTCTATATCGCCCTTTACTTTCTGTTTATCGTGGGATTTAGCGCGCTGATTCAAACCGCGCACTGAGGTTTTCTGTAGTCGTGCCCGCGCTTGCTGTTTTGCGCTTTGAGCAACCTGGTTTTCCTGGCGATGAGGTTAAAGCTGGCGGTCAGCCGGTGAGGAGACTTTATGGCGATGCCGGTAAAAAATGTTTACGCCGATCGCGGCGGCGAGTTTTCCGGGGAAGTCGTCTCAACGATTTGGCGAAAGGCATCGGTTAGAATCGAGCGCATCGTGTCTCATTCCCATGAGAGCCCGGCCGGCTTTTGGTATGACCAGGACCAAGACGAGTGGGTGATGGTCCTACGCGGCAGCGCGGCGGTGGAGTTTGAAGGCGGCGAGCTTGTCGCTCTGGAGGCCGGCGATTATTTGATCATCCCGCGCCGTCTCAAACATCGCGTCGCGCGCACGGGCGAGGAGACGATCTGGCTCGCGGTGCATGCCGGATAAGTAACCGTTCAAGGTTCAAGGGCATGTCCTGAACGACGTGAAGGATCTATTCCTTAGGATCCTTCGAGGCTCAGGATGCGCTAGGCGCGCACCTGGAACTTTGAACCTTGAACTATACTCTAATCTATGCCGTTTTCCTGGGCGGCTTTGAGGCGGCGCTGGCGAACGGCGTCGGCGAGGGAGTCAATCAGCTTGGCCGAGTCTTCCCAACCGATGCAGGCGTCTGTGATGCTCTGGCCGTAAACCAACTCCTTGCCGGGGAGCAGGTCCTGCCGGCCGGCTTTGAGATGGCTTTCCACCATGATGCCGACGATGCGCGCGTCGCCGGCGGCGACCTGTTCGGCCACGTTGTGCCCGACTTCGACCTGTTTCGCCGGTTCCTTGCCGCTGTTGCCGTGGCTACAGTCGATCATGATGCGCGCCGCAATGCCCGCTTCGGCCAGACTCTTCGCCGCCCCGTCCACATTGGCGGCGTCGTAGTTTGGCTGTCTGCCGCCGCGCAGGATTACGTGGCAGTCCTCGTTGCCGGCGGTGGAAACAATCGCCGAATGACCGTCTTTGGTGACGGACAGAAAATGATGCGGCGCCTGGGCCGCGCGGATGGCGTCGAGCGCGATGCGCACGTTGCCGTCGGTACCGTTTTTGAACCCGACAGGACAGGAAAGGCCCGAAGCCAGCTCGCGGTGCACCTGGCTCTCCGTGGTGCGCGCGCCGATGGCACCCCACGAAACCAGGTCGGCGAGATACTGCGGCGTGATCATGTCGAGAAATTCGCAGCCGGCGGGCAGTCCTCCATTGTTGACGTCGAGCAGCAGTCGGCGGCCGATGCGCAAACCGTCGTTAATACAAAAACTGCCGTCAAGATTGGGGTCGTTGATCAGCCCCTTCCAGCCGACGGTGGTGCGCGGCTTCTCGAAATAGACACGCATGATGACCAGCAGATCGGCGGCGTAGAGGTCCTTGGCCTCTTTGAGCCGGCCGGCGTACTCCCGCGCCGCGTTGACGTCGTGGATGGAACAGGGACCCATGATCACCAGCAAACGATCGTCGGCGCCGTGCAAAATGCGGTGGATTTCCTGTCGCGCCTCGTAGACGGTCTCGGCGGCCGTTTCGGTTATGGGTAGATTCGCCAGCAGTTCTGCCGGCGGAATAAGTTTCTTGATCTCTTTGATTCGAAGATCGTCAGTCTGGTACTTCATCTTCGGTGGCTGCCTTTAAGCGGCTCATTATAATCAATAATCCGGGAAAATCCATCCAGCCCAGGCGCCCCCCAGGGGAGACAGACATGCACCGCGGAGGCGCTGAGCGCACAGCGTTAATTTTTTAAGAACCTCCCCCCTCTGTGCCCTCCGCGCCTCCGTGGGGAATCTTCCGCAAATTTGTGCGAGCCGCAAAAACTCTGGCCGGTAATTTAGGAACGCCGGCTGGCTACTTTTGCAAGGTTTCGCGGGCGACCAGGGCCAACAGCACCGCCGAAATGATCAGCAGCGGGGCGTAGGCCAAAAACGGCACGCCCGGGTTGAAGGTGTCGGCGAGGTAGCCGCCCGCGAGCGGCGCGCCGACGCCGCCAATTTCGGCGATGGTTCTGCGCGCCGCCTGCAGTCGGCCGCGGGCGTTCGGCGGGACGACATCGAAAGTGGAAGTTGCCAGGGAGCCTAGCGACAGTCCATTGGCGACGCCGAGAAACGACAGAAGCACCGCAAGTTGCAAGAAACTCTCTGCAAAGGGCATGAGCAAAAACGCCAGCGCCGGGATGCCCGTGCTCGGCACCGTGGCCCACTTTCGGCCGACCTTGTCGATGACGAAACCGGCGGGCAGGATCATGGCAAAGACCGAGATGCCGGAGATCGTGAACAGCATGCCCACTTCTTTGGGTGAAAGTCCGAGGTTCGAGGTTGCGAGCAGAGGCAGGATGCTTTGCGTGGTGACCCGGTGCATGAAGCTCGTCAACGTGGCGAGTGTAAGAACTACGTAGGTCGCGCGCAACTCGGGATCGATCTGCAGAAAAAGATCCTTCAAGCCGCGCGCCCAGCGACCGATGGACGCCAGGCTCCAGTTTAATACTGCGGCTTTTTTGACCGGCGCGGGAGTATGCGTCTGGGCGACGGCCGCGCCGAGAAATACCGAGGCGGCGGCGCAGAGCGCATAACCGATGAAGACCGCGCGAAATCCGACGTTCTCAGTGAGCAATCCGCCGATCAGGGGACCCAGGGCTAGGCCGAGATTATTGATGCCGTGAAATCCGCTAAGGACGCGGCCGCGCTGATCCTGGCGCGCCAGGTCAATGCCGGCGACCTCTCGGGCGATGACCCAGATGCTTTCGCCGATGCCGACTAGAAAAATCAACACCAGAATTATGCTGAACCATGGCGTGATGCTGACGAGCGCGGCGGCCGCCGCAGCCATCACCGGTCCCGACGTGAGCGCCGCGCGGGTACCCAGCCGGTCAAGCACCATGCCGCTCACCGGCATACCGGCAAACCGGCCGAGCGCGAGAGCCGTGATGATCTGCGCCGCTGTACCGGGGCTGACGCCAAAAGATTGCGCGATTACGGGGATCGCCGGCACCATCATCGACCACATGCCGGCGAGGAGCGCAGCGGTGTAAAGATTGGTCAAGCCGCGGGCGAGTGGACTGAGCGGGAGGAGGGAAGTCATAGCGCGGGTGATCGGAGCCATGAAATTTGGGGGTAATGAGTTCCGGTGAGTGTGGAAATTGCCCTGCAGTGAAAGCCGGCTGCGTTAGGCGCCTACCTCAGCAGTATTGGACAAACGACTGCAAGAAATTTCCTCGCGCCAAGCACGCCAAGCTCGCAAAGCGAGGGTTCGGTTTGTCATTTCGACCCACGGGAGAAATCTTTCCGAGATCCCTCGCACTCGCTCGGGATGACCGGCCGAGGCCCGTCACCCTGGCGTCCTTTGCGCTTCCTTCGGCAAAGCTCAGGACATGCTTTGCGCGAGACACCGTCTTATCCGGTCGGCTTCGTACCAAAATTTCAAATAAGTTTGGTTAGAAATCCGCGTTGCCCGGCGTGCGCGGGAACGGAATTACGTCGCGGATGTTTTTCAGGCCGGTAAGATACATCATCATGCGTTCCAGACCGAGACCGAAGCCGGAATGGGGCACGGTGCCGTAACGGCGCAGCTCGAGATACCACCAGTAAGATTTCTCGTCGAGACCGCTGTCGCGCAGCCGCTGGGAGAGCACGTCATAACGCTCCTCCCGCTGGCTGCCGCCGATAATCTCGCCGACGCGAGGCACAAGCACGTCCATGGCGCGCACTGTCTTGTTGTCGTCGTTGACGCGCATGTAAAAGGGCTTGATCGCCTTTGGATAATCGGCAACGATTACCGGTTTCTTGAAAATCTCTTCGGACAGGAAACGTTCGTGTTCGGTTTGCAGGTCGTTGCCCCATGCCACCGGAAACTCCCAGTTTCTGCCGGACTTTTTTAGCTCGGCGACCGCGTCGGTGTAGGTGATATGACCAAAGTCCGCTTGGGCCACCTGCTCGAGGGTGGCGAGCACGGTCTTCTCGATAAACTGGTTGAAAAATTCGAGATCTTCCCGACAGCGATCGAGCACGTATCGGATGATGGTTTTCAAAAACTCTTCGGCGAGCCGCATGTTGTCTTCAAGCTCGTAGAAGGCCATTTCCGGCTCGATCATCCAGAACTCAGCCAGATGGCGCGGCGTGTTGCTGTTCTCGGCGCGAAAGGTCGGCCCGAAGGTGTAGATTCTCGAAAACGCCGAGGCGAAGATCTCGCCTTCGAGCTGGCCGCTGACCGTGAGAAAGGCGGGCTTGGCGAAGAAATCCTGCTGCCAGTCCAAAGTGCCGTCGGGAGTGCGCGGCGGCTGCTGTAAATTGAACGTAGTCACGCCGAACATCTGCCCCGCGCCTTCGCAGTCGGAGGTGGTGATGATCGGAGTCTGCACATAGAGAAAGTCGCGCTCCTGAAAAAATGTATGAATCGCGTGGGTGAGTGCGTTGCGGACGCGGAAGGCGGCGCCGAAAGTGTTGCTGCGCACTCGCAGATGGGAGATCTCACGCAGAAACTCGAGGGTGTGTCCCTTTTTTTGCAACGGGTAGGTCGCCGGATCGGCGGTGCCGTAAACATGAACCGACGCGACTTTGAGTTCCACCGCCTGTCCCTTAGCCGGCGACTCGACCAGAACGCCGCTCGCCGCGATACTGCTGCCCGTGGTGACTTGTTTAAGGGTGTCTTCCGGCACTGCGCCCGCTTCGACCACCAGTTGCATGTTTTTGAAGCGCGAGCCGTCGTTGAGCTCGATGAAAGTTATGCCCTTGGAATCGCGCCGCGATCGCGCCCAGCCGCGCAGGGTGATCTCGCTGCCGACGGGGAGATTGAAAGCTTGTTTGACCGAAACGGTACTTGACGCCATAAACGCCAAGTATCGGATAAATTCGCGCGCTGTCAACCGCGGGATCGGCGCGTGTTGTTCAGCGAGGGAAGCGGCCATTCGACAAACCTTGAACTTTTGAACGCTTGAACCTTGAACAATTCTTTCTACGGCAGCGGACACGGCGGTGTCAGCCGTTTAACCTTTGGGATGACTTCCTTGCCGAAGCGCTCGATGGTTTCGAGCGTGAAGCGCGGGTCCATCCCCGGCCAGTCCACCATGAACCACATGACCTCGGCGCCGAACTCTTCGTGATACGCCATCACTTGCTCGACCACCTCCTCCGGGCTCCCGAGGATCAGGCGATCGCGCTTGAGCTCGTCGAAATTAAGATCGTAGCGCTCGCCCGGCTGCCCCCATTGCTGGTAGCGGCGATAGCGCCGCTCGTAGCCTTCCCGGATGCGCTCTTCCGCCTCGCGGGTGGTATCGGCGATGCAAAGATCGCGAAAAATGAACAGCCCGCGGTACGGGCATCCCTGCCGTTCCAGTGCCGCCTTATATACCGGCAATGCTTCGCGCAGAAATGTTTTCGAATGGCGCCGGCTCGCGATCCAATGGTCGGCGACTTCCGGCACCCGGGCAACGGTTTTTACCGTGTCGGCGCCCATCAGGATCGGCGGGCCCGGCCGCTGGGCCGGTGTGGGCAGGCTCGTCACGTTATCGAGATGAAAGTGCTCGCCGTGAAAGGTGACGGCCTCGCCGGTCCAGAGCTTGCGAATCACCGCGAGACCTTCGACCAACCGGCTCCGGCGCTCACGCTTGGCGATACCGAAAGAATTGAACTCGCTCTCCCGATAGCCCTGGCCGACGCCGAAGAGCACTTTGCCGCCGGATAAATTATCCAGCGTCGCGATATATTCGGCGGCCATCACCGGGTGATGCAGCGGCAAAAGAAAGATCGAAGTGCCGAGGTACATGCCCGGCGTCTGGCCGGCGAGGTAGGCCAGCAAAGGAATCGACTGCAGGATCGCCGCGTCCGGGCCGGTGAGATAATGCTGGGCGACGAACAAGCACTCATAGTTGTTTTTGTAGGCGACCTGCGCCCGCAGCGACAGCTGCTCGCACACCTCCGCAGGGTCCAGGTCCGCGGGATAACTGCCGAACGCGATGCCGAATCTCATTCGTACTCCTTGTCAACCACGGTGCGAGTGCATCCTCTTCGGGAGTCCATAGGCTTCGAAGGGCATTCGACAGCTCGCAAATTTCGACGAATATAACAGGGAAGGCCGATTCAAACCAACGGATCTCGCCGCATTGAGACCACGCAGCTGCGCGCCCGCAGGTACATGGGGCTGTGGTTCATGGGCGGTAAAGGCGTGAAGTAGGCCCGTTTCTCCACCCAGTGTGAATGTCAGTCTTGGCGCCGAGTGACACTTCTCAGTGTCACTTGTCGCGCCAAATCTTCGCAAATTTAATACCTTACGCTATGGACCGTTTGTTGCGTAGGAGGAGTTAACGTCTGATAGGAGGAACTATGCCGACGGTGGTTAACAAGGAGCTCCAAGAGGGGATTTTAAGTGAAGTCGTCGACGTGGCTGAAAGGAAGCGGAAATTAGAAGACTACATCAGGACAGTAGATTCGCTGAACGATGCTCTTCTCGAAAGCGCGGCGCGGCGGGATATCGAAGCGTTGAGAAATCGTCTTTCGGTCCCGAAGCAGTCGCAGTAATGCTTCCGGTGAATTGGAACCAGAAGCATCTTCCCGCCATTTGTATGAGTCAGTCCCGGGCTGCCGATTTTTGTTCAGACGCCTTGCTCATGATCGGCCAGGACTTGGACCGTCGCGGAATAAAAACTTTTGACGTTCGGTGCGTAGCCGGCCTCTACATTGTCGAGGCCGGCTACCAATCGCCGCCGGCTCTCACTCCGCTGAGCTTGCATTACACATCGGACGATATCCAGCGCTTGGATCGTGAAACACAAGAGCGAAATGATTGTGGTTCGGCGGTTCAAGACTTATTGAGCTTGGGCCGAGTGTTATGGGCGATCGGAGCCTACATGACGGTCAAATCGGTTCGACTCCTGCGAATTTGGAATACCGACTCGACCGAGGGATTGCCGATCGTAAAAATTGAATACGAATCGGCCCGCGGCGAGCGAGTGGTCGAGACTCTCGAAGGCTCCGCCATTTACGAACTTTGTATTAGCGCTTACAAGTTGCGAAAGGCATCGCGAGTCGACGATATTGAGTATACTCGCTTCAGCTCGTTACCGGGGAGCAATTAAGCCCGCCAAAATTTGAAAAGGCGTTTTCTGAGCAAGATAGTCGAGACGTGGAATTCTGACATCGGGGCCGAGCCCGACCGACTACCACAGACAGGGTTTTTCAATGTGACATCAAGGGTTACAGAAGTCTGGGCTCCCTATTTTGTCAGAAAAACTACCCACTTTTTCCTAGAAAATTTGCCTTTTCTACCGTCAATCGGGAATGCAAGCCGTCACGGTGATCTCCACAAGGAGCTCAGGGAAGTTCAACATCGCCTCCACGGTGGTCCTCGCGGGTTTATTAGTCGGGAAAAACTTGGCGTACTCCTCGTTGTAGGCCGCAAGGTCCTCGCGTCGGGTCAGATGCGTCAGTACCGTCAGAACATTATCGAGAGATGTCCCGGCGGTTTTCAATATCATCTCGACGCGTTGAAGGGCGAAGTGAGTCTGCTCGCGAACGTCTCTGCCCACCTCTGCGGTCACCGGGTGCCGGCCGGTTTGACCGGCGACGAACACCAGATCGCCGAACCGCGTGGCCGGCGATAGATTTGGATTCGCCGCGGCAAGATTCACCTGAATAATTTCTTTCTTGGACATCGGTTCTCCTTCAATCGAAGCGCGTCTGAAACTGAAAAGATTCCCGGTACATTATTTGCCCGTTCGGCCAGGAAATCTGGCGAAAATCTGCCCTAGTTTACTGGATTTTGCGGGGAACGGGCAAGGGCGGGAGTCCGAACGGGGGTTCAAAAGTTCAATGTTCAAGGTTCAACGTTGGGAGCCGTAAGCGGCAGGCGTGAGGGCGGGACGTGAAGGAAGGACGAGGGCGAAAGGATGAGGGATAAAAAGCCGTGATCGGGTTCGTGGGTCGGAGAAAGGACGTGATTCAAGCTGAGGCTGACCGGGATGATCTTCCACGTTTCGGGAATTTTCGAAACGTCGAAACGATAGGCGAGGGGGAGGGGCCCCGGACGGGAAGAACGCTCTGGAAAGAAGTTCGTCGCGCTGCGAGGTATGTCGTTTTTTTTTGGCGCGTGCTATAAGCAGGCAAACGGGCGATCTTTCCGCCGTTGGGGGCGACAGAGCCGGAAACGGGGTAAAGGCCGGTAGAGAAGGAGAATCGAGCGGGCTTATTAAAAAAATGGACCCGGTGCGCGAACCGGGGTGGGAGGCTGAAAAATGAAACGTAGAGCCATTGCAGTTTTCGTCGCCGTTTTTATGTTCCTCATCGCCTCCGGCTACACTCTATTGAGCCACGGCGCCCCGAGAGACTCCAAGCCCGATCTCTTCGCTTTCCCCGAGTACAAGTACGGTCTTGCAGACAAGGTGTGGAACGAGGTCATGGGCGGGATTGCAAAGGCCGAAGCGGAATATGTCCGGGCGGTTTTGCGGCGCGGCGGAATCGCCCCGGAACGCAGGGAGCGGATAACCGGCTTTCGCGACGAGGCGATCTACTGGGATGCCGTCGCCAAGGTCCTGATCTATCATTCCGACTTCGATGCCGCGAGAGAAGCGGGTAAGAAAGCCGAGGGGCTGCTCCGGCAAATGGTCGGCCTTGTCCTGGGAGAAAAGGCCTAGACGCGCTGTCCTGGCGAGCGCGATCTTGCTCGCCGTAGGCGGGTTCCCCATAGAGCTCGCACTTTTGTTTGATATAGAGGGATCGTCCGAGCGTGCGGACGGTTTGTCTTCCATTGCGGAACGGCAATGGTTTTTCAGCCCTTTCTCCGCGTCGTTTAACCGGGACAACCTGACAGCGAGTCTAGTTTCGGCGCCATAGCCCGGGTCATCGTCAGTTCGCCAGCTAATCTCAAATATCTCGCGTTCGAATCACGGCGGCAGGCTAAAAACCTAGCCAAATATATTTGAAATTTTGCTATGACGATGACCGGATCAGGCTATGTCTCGCGCAAAGCATGTCCTGAGCTTTTCCGAAGGAAGCGCAAAGGACGCCAGGGTGACGGGCCTCGGCCGGTCATCCCGAGCGAGTGCGAGGGATCTCGGAAAGATTTCTCCCGTGGGTCGAAATGACAAACCGAACCCTCGCTTTGCGAGCTTGGCGTGCTTGGCGCGCGGAAATGTCTTGCAGTCGTTTTGTCTAACTTTTTTGAGGTATGAAACTAACCGATCCGCTTCTATGCCGGGGCGGAAGGGTGTTCCCGCATCTCAAACTTGGCGTGCGGGCGCAAGCGGTTTACAATGCGCTCTTTGCGAAGAGAGATAGGCGAAGATCCCTGTTCGTGTTTCGCCGCGCGGCGAAGCGAAATGGAGGCTAAAGTAATTCAACACGAACACTCAGAAGAACCGGGTGAAGGCAGAAGCGCGGGATGCCGGCGAGTTGTGATATTCGCGAGGTGCCGCGGAAAGGGGGGCATTTTGAAGAAGTTTTTTTCCTGCATGGTGTTGGTTGCGGCGCTCGCCTTGGGCCGGGGAAGCGCCCACGCCGAGTTGACGGATGCCGCTTTGAATATTCTCCAGGGGCTCATCACGGCGGTGGAGGGTGCCGGCATTTCGGAGGGAATCGCCCGCAGCTTGGTGAGCAAGCTGCAGGCCGCCGCGCGGAGCATCGAACGCGGCAACATTCGCGCCGCCGCCGGTCAGCTTTCCGCGTTTGAGGCGCAAGTGCGCGCCCAGGCGGGCAAAGCGCTCACGATCGAACAAATGGATGGCGCGCTTTCCTCGATTGCGCATATCAGAATTGCTCTCGACCCCGGCCCGCCCCCGGTATTAAAGAATTTGCTGGTGAATTTTGACGCGTGGGATCCGATCACGGACAGCGCCGGCGACTTTAAGTTTCTCGCCTCCGAAGAGAAAGTGTTCCTCGAGTTTGGCGCCGTCGTCATGACGCCGGACGGCCCTAAGACGCTTCCCACATTCGAGTATCGTTTGCCTCCGGACACGACCGTCGTCTCTCCCATTGACGGAACAGTCGAGTCGATTCGATTCCAGGCCGACACCGAAGACTATGAGATCCATCTGATGAGCTCGCCGACTTCTCCGTTCCTGGTGGTCGTCGATCATGTGACGGAGTTGCTCGTTTCCGAGGGAGATGCGGTTGCCGCCGGTCAGTCGCTGGGCAAAGTCGGTCCGTTCTCATTGACACTGGGAAGAACCGAACTGATAGTGGTGAACTTCATCGAAGAGTTCGCTTACTGCCCCTTCGAATTGTTCGATCCTGATCTCGTACTCGAATTTCAGCAAAAGGTTGCCGACCTGATGGACGATTGGGAAAGTTTCAAGGGAGATGCCGCGATATACGACCAGGCGGCGATGGTTGCGCCGGGCTGCCTCGTCCCGACCCTTTAGCGGTCCGAGGCGCTCTCGCCGCCCGGCCGGTTTCTAAAAGGCGGCGCCGTCAAAACGGGTCGGACGGTTTTCTCTGCGCTCGAAATCCTTTCAAACCCGCATTCGAAAGAAAATAGGGGTTGACGCCCTGGAGGAGGATTGTGGTAGTGTCCTTCGCTGCCGGCGCCGGGGGGCGGTTCGTTTCGGCTGCCCGGTTTGATCGTTGGTTTTCCGGCCGCATGCAAGGAGGACCGAATGACAACGCGATTTGCGCTTCCGACTTTTGTCATCGTCATACTGGCGGCGCTTGGTTTTTTCCCGCCTCCGGCGGTTTCACAAGCGTCATTTTATCAAGGCAAGACGCTGCGGATCATCAACAACGATCCCGGGGGCACCGCCGGATTGCGCACGCGCACGGTGGGCAACTATCTGCGCAAACACCTGCCGGGAAATCCCACCGTGATTATCGAGTTTATCGAGGGTGGAGGTGGGCGTAGAGCGGCAAATTATATGTTCCACAACGCCAAACCCGACGGCCTCACCGTCGGCGCCCTGAGCAGCTCGATCATCGGTTTGAACGTCATGCGCGGAACCGGCGTCATGTACGATATCGACAAGTTTATCTACCTCGGTACGCCCGTGAGCGAAAATCATAATGTGTTTTACACGCGGGCACAGCTTGGTCTCGACAGCCTAGAGAAACTCAGAGCCGCAAGCGGTCTGCGACTCGGCGCCCAAGAGGTCGGCGCGGTTGCTTACATATCTTCGAGACTCTTTGCTTACTTTCTGGATTTAAAGGCGCCCAAGTTTGTCACCGGTTACACTTCCACTCAGGCCGACGTCGCGCTGGTTAACGCCGAGATCGATTCGCGGGCGAACAATGCCACGTCGGTTTTGCGGCGCAACCGCGACTGGGTGGAAAAGGGCATCATGAATTTTCACGCGATTCTTGCGGTGCCGAAAGGCGAAAAGCATCCCCATCCCGTGTTTACCCGGCTGCCGGAAATCGAAGAATTTGCCAAGTCGGAAAAGGAAAAAAAGCTCCTGGCGATGTGGCGCGGATTTAGAACGGCGACTTCCCCTTATGTGCTGCCCCCGGGGACGCCAAAAGAGCGGGTAGATATGCTCCAGGAAGCGATGCGAAAGGTATTCAAGGATCCCGAGTTTCACGCTGAATTCAAGAAGGTTATCACCGAAGAACCTTCGCCGCTGTCGGCGGAAGAGTTGGTGAAAGTGATCCGCGAGATGCCGCGGGATCCGGAGGTCATCGACCTGTTGAAAGTCTTTTCCGGCGTGGAGCCGGTGCCTTCGCGCTAAACGGATTCGGCGCCTATCTACGTGTTCATCCACTTCGGCGGGCCGGGACAAGGCCAAACTGGACGGAGCAAGGACGGTGACGAATTGCATCGTCCCCGGACTCCACGTATCGCGCTCGCCCGTTCAAAAGGTATCGGCGGATTTTTGCAGTTGGCGCCTTGACATGGGAAGCGGGGCATAATAAACGCTGCCCTATCTCAAAGGCGAAGTTTTCCGGCCCACTCAGTCACCGAACCGTCAAGAAGAGGTAAGAATGTTCTTAAACCGCACATGCAAATTTTCGTTCGCCTTGGTTTTCATCGGGCTTTTCAGTTTTGCCTGCCCGGCGTTTTCGCAAGCGCCGTACTATCAGGGAAAAACCCTCACCATTATCAACGGCAACGCTCCGGGCGGCACGGGAGAGATGCGCATGAGAGCGATGCTGCCCTACCTGAAGAAGTACATTCCCGGGGAGCCGACCGTGGTGGCGGAATTCATGGCGGGCGGGGGCGGCCGGAAGCTTGCCAACCACATGTATCGAGTCGCGCGTCCCGATGGCCTTTCTATAGGTTTTCCGCCGGGCAGCTTTGTCACCTACGCGGTGATGGGCGAGACGGGCGTTGACTACGACATTGCGAAATTTATTTATCTCGGCGCGCCCGAGAGTACGACCAATTACGTCTTTCTGACCCGTAAGGCCGCCGGTATCAACAGTCTCGATAAACTGCGATCGACCCCGGGCTTGAGGATAGGCGCCCAGTCGGTGGGCCACACCATCTACGTGATCGGCCGACTGTTTGCCTACACGCTTCGCCTCAAGGAGCCCAGGTTCGTAGTCGGATACTCCGGCCCGGAAGTCGATATCGCTCTCGCGGGCGGCGAGGTTGATGCGCGGGCGAACATCGCCGATACGGTCATTCGCAGGACTCCGGAGTATTTCGAAAAAAATCTGGTGGACTTCCACACGATCATCAATATCCCGAAAGCGAACAAGCATGCGCGCTTTGCCCAATTGCCCGAGATCGGCATGTTGGTCAAGTCGGAAAATGACCGAAAGCTGATCGAACTGTTCCGTTCGCTGAGGCTCGTCGGGTCGCCCTACATCCTGCCGGCGGGAACGCCGCCGGAGCGTGTGCAGATTTTGCGCGCCGCCTTTCACAAGGCGTTTAACGATCCCGATTTTCAGAAAGACTATAAAAAGCTCGTGGGCGACGATCCTTCCCCGCTGGCCTCCGAAGACGTCCAGCGCGCCATCGAGGGCTTGCCCCGCGAACCGTCCGTCATCGAACTGTTCAAGCAGATCACCGGCGCCAACCCCCTTCCTTCGCATTGAACGGCGTAACCGGAAGCCGGAGCGACGAAAGGCGCGGGGATTGCGGAGAAACGCTGAACTGGCGAACTTCGGCAGCTCAGCAGTGGTTCTTAACGCCGTCGCTCCTCCGGACTTGCTTCGCATAGACGTTACCACCTTTCCTCGCAATGGGAGAAATTCGGACCAGACGGTCCGAGTGCGCCGACGTTGACCTCGGCTTGTCCGCTAGCCGTTCCGTTTCGCCGCTGGGCCGAAGAGTTGGATCGGTCGGCAAACTTTCAGGTCCATCCTTATACGATCGATATCCTGTTCGAATGGATCGCGCTTACCGCCATTCGCGATCCGGCCGACAGAGCCATTGTGGCCGCTGCCCGACACCTTCGTTGCCCGCTGATCACCGCCGATGCAGTCATTCATGACGGGAACTGGGTCGAAACGGTTTGGATTAGCCGTCCTGGGGAACCGCGCGTCGGTGAAGATCCGGGGCCTATCAAGCCCCGGGAGTTCAAAGAATCATCCAGAATGTTCCCGGTGGCCGCGAGGTGATCGCCTCGTTCAAGTGGCTTGCCGGCGCGGATCGATTTTTGGATCGATAGCTTCGCGTCGGAAGATTTTGGGCCTGCGCCAGCCTTGACTTCAACCGATCGATAAAGATATCAGAATCGTGCAGCCGGCGTCATTACGTCCCGGGGTGCGGTAAACGTTTGGCTGTTGAAGCTGATTTACCAGGCATAAAATCTTTGGCGAAGAGAAAAGGAGAGGATTCGACCTATGGGTAAGAAAAACTATCGTGTGCCGGCGGTGCTTCCCTCGGCGCTGCTTATTATCGCCATGCTCTTTTCGATTTTAGCGACGCGTGTCACGGCGACGGCGGACGACGACTTCGACGGCAAACAAATCCTGCTTATGGTGCCGAGCGCTCCTGGAGGATTGCTCGATCTCGACGCGCGGGTGATCGCGCGCCACCTGCCGAAACATCTTCCGGGCCGGCCTTCGGTGGTGGTTCAGAACATGCCGGGCGCTGGCGGCGCGATCATGATTACCAACCTTTACAAACGTACCCAGCCCGGAGTGACCTTCGGCATTGTCGGCAGGGGGCAGACACTGATCTCCGTGCTGGAGCCGGTGGAATACGATCTGGCGAAGATGCCTGCGATCTGGGGCGCCAGCGTCACCGGCGTCGACCTGGTTCGCGGAGATCTGCTCAAAGTAAAAACCGCCAAGGATTTCCTCAAGGTGGATCCGAGCGCCATCGCGATTGCGGGACGCGCCCGGTCCGATATTTCATGCATCGCGGGCGTGCTCGCCATGGAGTTGCTCGGTATGAAAGGCTACAAGACCGTATGCGCCTATCCGGGAACCGGCCCGATTGTTGCGGCCATGCAGAGAGGCGAGGTGACGTTCGTCGTCAGTACGGACGCCAGTTTCATGGGCGGAGGGGCCTACGCGGAAATGGTGGAGAAGGGAATTGCCGTGCCTATATGGCAGAGCGGTCTTATCACTTCCGACGGCAAGATCCAGCGCTCCAAGACGCTGAAGCGCGAGATTCCCACTTTCGAAGAGGTGTATCGGCAAGTACATGGGAAGTCCCCTTCGGGAGTCCAGTGGGAGGCCTACCGGGCGACGGCGCTGGGTCTTTCCATGTTGTCGAGGACCTATATCGTTCCGCCCGGCACGAGTCGCGACCGGCTCAATGTTTTTCGCCAGGCCATGTCCCGCCTCACGGAAGACCGCGCCTTTGTAACGGACTGGGAAAGGGTGTTCGGCCAGGAGCTGGCACCGACGGTCGTTCCGGCCGAATTGGCGGAGCAGCTCAAGAACGATTTCATGAAGCCGGCCCCCTGGCAGGAATATCTCCGGAACTTCGTCAAGCAAAAGTAGTTTAAGAGAGATCTACGAACCTGGTGCGAAACTTTTGAAACAGCGAGGCAGGAATGTTGTTAAATCACAAACAGAAAATTTCGTTCGCCTTGGTTTTCATCGGGCTGTTAGGAGTTGCCTGCCCGGCGTTTGCTCAAGCGCCTTTCTATAAGGGAAAGACCCTCAGCATTATCAACGCAAACGCTCCCGGCGGCGCCGGCGACATGCGCGTCAGAGCGATGCTACCTTACCTGCGAAAATACATTCCCGGGGAGCCGACGGTGGTGGCGGAATTCATGGCGGGCGGAGGCGGCCGCAAGCTCGCCAATCATATGTACCGCACCGCGCGTCCCGACGGCCTCGCCATAGGATTTACGACGGGTAGCGTTATCACCTACGCGGTGATGGGCGAGACCGGCGTCAGCTACGACATCGGGAAATTTATTTACCTCGGCACGCCCGAGACCAGGTTCAGTTACGTCTTTGTCACCCGCAAGGGGGCCGGCATGGACAGCCTCGACAAGCTGAGAGCGGCGCCGGGCGTGAGGATCGGGGCGCAGTCGGTCGGCCATACCATCTACGTGCTCGGTCGCCTGTTTGCCTACGGGCTTCGTCTCAAGGAGCCGAAGTTTGTCGTCGGCTACTCGGGCCCGGAAGTCGACATCGCCCTTACGGGCGGCGAGATCGACGCTCGGGCGAGCAACGCGGACACGGTCGTGCAGCGGACACCGGAGTATCTGGAAAAGAACCTGGTGGATTTCCACGCTATCATCAACGTCCCGAAAGCAGGCAGGCACCCGCGCTTCGCCCATCTGGCCGAGCTCGATGATCTGGTCAAATCGGAGAACGACCGGAAACTGGTGGAACTGTATCGTTCGCTCAGGCTCGTCGGCTCTCCTTTTGTCCTGCCGCCGGGAACGCCGCCGGAGCGGGTGCAGATTCTGCGCGCCGCCTTTCGCAGCACGTTCAACGATCCCGATTTTCAGAAGGACTACCGAAAACTCGTGGGCGACGATCCTTCCCCGCTGGTCGCCGACGACGTGCAGCGCGCCATCGACGCGCTGCCCCGGGAACCGTCGGTCATCGACATGTTCAAGCAGCTCACCGGCGCCAACCCGCTTCCCGCCCAGTGACGGCGGCGGGCTGTCACGTGCTCGCTCTTTCGCCCTTGCCTCGCAGTCGACCTTGCCGCGTTTCCTCGCGATATAAAATCCCGGGCCGGACGGCTACGGCGCGTGTAGGTTGACCTCGGTTTGAATGCTGTTGTACAGTTAGCGGTACAGAAGGAGGCAGGCATGAAGCAGCTCTCTTTGACCCAAGCGCGGGCTCAACTGAGCACGCTTGTGGCGGAAATCGACAAAGGAAAGGGTCCGGTTGCAATTGCGCAAAGATCGAAAGTCAAGGCGGTGTTGGTCGATGCGGAGTGGCACAGCAGGGTGGAGGAAGAGATGGCCCATTACCGCAAGGCGGCGAAACCTGCGCCGCTGAGGCTCCGCGGTAGCATGAAGATCGTTGGGGAAGTCGAACGAGCGCTGAGCGAGCTGAGGGAAGAACGGGAGAAGTCTCTGGAACGTCTCGTGGCCGGGCTCAAGTGATTTACGTCACCGACACGCACCCGTTGGTTTACTGGGCCGCCAACCGAAAATCGCGCCTAGGAAGACGGGCTCGCCGCATCTTTCAACAGGTCGATCAGGGAAAACATTCCATTGTTGTGCCTATGGCCGTGCTCGAAGAAGTCTCTCGTCTGGTAGAGAAGAAGGCAGTTCGACTGGCCGTTCCGTTTCGCCGCTGGGCCGAAGAGTTGGATCGGTCGGCAAACTTTCAGGTCCATCCTTATACGATCGATATCCTGTTCGAATGGATCGCGCTTACCGCCATTCGCGATCCGGCCGACAGAGCCATTGTGGCCGCTGCCCGACACCTTCGTTGCCCGCTGATCACCGCCGATGCAGTCATTCATGACGGGAACTGGGTCGAAACGGTTTGGAATTAGGCGTGTGCTTCGAGAGTTCCGCAGACATGCTGGGCCCACGCCTTTGGCAGATTCGACATCGAGCCATCTGGCCTGATTCTCCCAGTTCGAAAGGTCGATATTCGGAAGCGACCGACACCCGCGGTTAGGCCGCCCGTCGTTGTTACTCAGATCTTAAAGTTGCTTTCTCCGCGGAGGGAATATATTGTCGGCGGAATTGTCCTCCCATGAATCCTGGAAGACCCCGCCGGCCGATGTCGCCGCCAGCCATACTGGCCGGCATCATGGTCGCAACGATTATCGCCGGCACTATTCTACTGCGGCTTCCGTTGGCCCATCACGGTCCGCCGATCGGCTGGCTCGACGCCTTGTTCACGGCGACTTCGGCGGTCTGCGTCACGGGTCTCGTGGTCGTCGATACCGGAACGCAGTTCAGTTTCTTCGGCCAGCTCGTCATTCTCATTCTGATCCAAATCGGCGGCCTGGGCTTGATGACCATCGGTACCACCGTGCTGCTCGCGCTAGGCCAGTCGCCGACGATCGCTCTCCGCCACGTGCTGACCGGCATCGCGGGACATCGGGACGTAATTCGCGCGTCCGACATACTTCAAACCGTGTTTCTGGTTACGCTGGTCGCGGAAGCGATTGGGGCCGTGATCCTGTTCATTCCATTCTCGCGCTCCTATCCGTTAGACGAAGCGCTGTGGCTGGCGGTTTTTCACAGCGTCTCGGCGTTTTGCAACGCGGGGTTCAGCCTCTGGCACGACTCCCTCACCCGCTTCGGCGCTGACGCCGCGGTCAATTTGACGGTGATGGCACTGATCATACTCGGCGGGTTGGGTTTCGTCGTGCTCCTGGAATCGCGGATGTGGATCGCCTCTCACTTCAGGCCGACAGGCGGGCGCATGAGATTGTCGCTTCACTCGAAGATCGTGCTGACCGGTTCGTTCGTCGCCATCGTCGCCGGTGCGGTGGTGTTCCATATTTTCGAGCAGGGAAATGTTCTTGCGCGCATGGCCTGGGACGAGCGCCTGCTGGCCTCGGTCTTCCAATCGGTGACTTCACGCACCGCGGGATTTAACACCGTCGACATCGGCGCTCTGACGAATCCGACGCTGCTCGTATTGATCGCGCTCATGTTCGTCGGCGGGGGTTCGGGCTCCATGGCCGGCGGCATCAAGCTCACCACGGCCACTACGGTGGCTGCGGTCGCCATCCAGCGACTGCGCGGCAAACATGAAGTGCACCTGTTCAAACGGAGCATCGGTCCGGTGACGATTCAGCGCGCGTTTGTTCTGTGCGTGGTGGCCGCGGCGATCATCGCGGGGACCATCTGCCTGCTCGAAGTCGTGCGCGGCAGCGGTCAGCCGACATCGGCCGGCCGCGCCGAGTTGTTGGCGGTGATCTTCGAAGTCGTGTCCGGCTTCGGCACGGTGGGGTTGTCGATGGGCATCACCGCCGATCTCGAACCGGTCGCGCGCGCCGCGATGGTCGTGGTAATGTTTATCGGCCGCGTCGGCCCGCTCATCCTGATGGACTACTTCGCGCGGCTGCCGGCGCCGCCGCCGCTGCGGCACGCCAAGGAAGAACTCATGATCGGATAAGGGGAGGGAATCCGTGCGACGTATAGCTGTGATTGGGTTGTCGGCTTTTGGAATGGCTCTGGTGCAGTCCTTGGCGCAGGAGGGCTGCCGTATTCTGGCGGTGGACATTGACGAGCACAAGGTCAATCAAGTGCGCGAGTTGGCCGATGAGGCGGTGATCGCCGACGTCCGCGAGCGCTCAGCTTTGGAAGCTTTGCGCATCGCCGATTACGACGCCGTCGTCCTCTCCGTTGGCGAGCCTCTGGATTCCAGCCTGCTGGCGGTGTTGCATCTGCGCGATCTCAAGGTGGAGCATATCTACGCCAAGGCGGTGACCGAAGACCATCGCCGGCTGCTCCTGAAGCTCGGCGTCGCAGAGGCCATCTTTCCCGAGGCCGACATGGCGCGGCGGGTGTCCCTCACATTGGCGGACCCGATGGTGCTCGATACCGTCCGGCTTGGCGAAGACTTCAGCGTGGTGGAATTCGCGCCTCTCAAGAATTATATCGGGCGAACGGTGGGCGAGGTTTCGGCCAAACTCACCGACCGCGCCGCCATCGTCGCTATCCGCGATATGCTGCGCAATGAAATGCGCTTCAATCCGAGCCCGGATGTGCGCATTTCCGATTCCGACGTGTTGGTCATCGTCGGTAAAACCGAGGATGTGCGCCACCTCGGCGACCGGCGCTGACGCGCTGATCTGCGCGAGATATTTTTTTCCATGGGATCAGTTCAGCGGTTCCATCCGTAAAGCCGCAGCGCATTTTCGCAGAGAATTTTTCTTTTGGCGCCTTCGGA
>CAZILB010000030.1:27272-28791 GCA_964539925.1 uncultured Syntrophobacter sp.
ATCCGTAAAGCCGCAGCGCATTTTCGCAGAGAATTTTTCTTTTGGCGCCTTCGGAAATATCCTTGCGATCTCTTATCGTCGAGACCATGTAGGGAAAGTTGCCGTCCCAGTGGGGATAGTCCGAGGCGAAAAGGATCACGTCTTCGCCGACGCGGTCGAGCACGTAGGGCAGGGTGGTCTCCTCCGGTTCGGCGGCGAAAAACCAGTTGCCGCGGGTCATGTACTCGCTCGGCTTGGCCTTGAGCAGAGGGGCTTCGGATTGCCGTTTCTCCCACTCCTCGTCCATGCGATCCATCCAGTAGGGCACCCAGCCCGCGCCGCATTCAAGAAAAGCGATGCGCAGTTTGGGAAATTTTTCCGGCACGCCGCCGTACATCAACGCGGCGCAGTCGATCAGAGTTTCAATCGGCCGGCCGATCGTATGCTTGAAGAGAAACGTATCGTAGCGAATCTCGCCCGCCGGCCCCTGGCGGGAGTTGTGCACGAGCAGCGGCGCGTTCAGCCGCTCAAGCTCCTCGTAAATGGGCCAGAATTCCGGTTTGCCCAAATGCTCTTTCATACCGAAGGAAGCGATCGCAATGCCGGCGAGGCCGAGCTTCGTGATCGCGCGATTGGCTTCTGCAACCGCGGCGGGGACATTCTGAAAGGGCGCCAGGCCGACGCCCTTGAGGCGCGGGCTTTCCTTGCAGTGCTCGGCGATCCAGTTGTTGTAGGCGCGGCAATAGGCCGCAGCGTAGTCCTTCTCGGCGAGCCGCGTCATATGAAAGGCGCTGGTCGGGAACAGCACCGCCGTGTCGATGGTTTCCTTGTCCATGTCGCGCAAGCGCGTCGCCACATCCGGCACTCGCATCCCGAGCTTGCCGTACATGCTCGAATCCCACTCGTCGTTGGGCAGTAGCGAGCCGCGGCGGTTGCAGTAGGGTTCTTCGAGGTGCGGCCGGATATCGGCATCGCGTTCCTGAACATGGCCGTCGGAATCGATCACTCTCATGGTTTCCATGTAATCCTCCTTCGATATCTTCGCGGACGCTGCGACGAACTCCGCGGCAAAAGGCAGATTCGTTGGCCGAGAAATATCACCGGCGATTTCACCGTGCAATCGCAGCGCGGCGCGGGAGGGCGAACGAGCTTTGCATCGAGCTAAAACGGCGGCAAGAATGGCTCACTTTTTTTACCGCGCCGTGATGCTAAACACCCGGCCCATGGTCAAAGGATGACCACGTGTTTTCGCTTTCAACGTTTTGTTTCCCGCCGATTTTCATCGCTCGAAACGCCGACCTTGCGCGATCTATAAATCCCCGGTTCCATGATTGACATTGCGATACATATTTCGATAGTCTTGGCCCACTGTTGGCATCGGCGTAAGGCTTTGCGCGCCGCGTTCAAAAATAGAGACCTACCCAGAGGAGGTTTACGCTATGAAGACGCCGCCGAGAAAACACCTGTTATCCGCGTCGGTGATGGCGCTGGCCGTTGCCGCCTTTCTGCTGTCGCCGAGTTCCGCCAGCGCGCAGCGTCC
>CAZILB010000031.1:0-2023 GCA_964539925.1 uncultured Syntrophobacter sp.
TTGCCGTGGAGGCGCAGAAGCTTCTGGGCGTGAGCTTGGAAGGCAGCGTCGGGTAAATCGGTCTAAGGTGCGGCCAAACCGCAGGATCGATGGCAAGGCGTCGGGCGCAAAAGGACGTTATGCACAGAATCGGTTTTGCCGCCCGCGGACTTGAGTCAGGGCCGCGGCGCAATGCGGTCAGGATTTGTGCCCGGGCGGCGCTCAATGGAAACTGTTGACGGGTCTACTTCGCGTTCCGCTCACGGAGGAAACTCGCAAGCTCACGGCGTCGAGTTGAACGAACCTAACACCGATCCAACGCGGAAGATGGGAATCCAATTATGATGAGCATTCGACAGCACCTGGCCGAGGAGATTTATCCTCTGGATAATCTTTCTCTCTATGATAGCGCTTGCATGAGCTATCCCTACACACTGCCACCGTTGGCTTATGCGTATGATGCGCTCGATCCTCACATCGACGAGCAAACCATGCATTGGCATCATGACCGGCATCATCAGGCCTACATCGATAGCGCCAACCGGATCGTCGAAAAACATCCCGAGCTCCAGTCGAGAAGTTTAGTCGAGCTGCTGGCTGATTTCGATCGGCTGCCTGCCGAAATTCGCAAGACGCTGAGAGTCCCTGGAGGAGGGCACCTCAATCACACGCTGTTCTGGGAGTACCTGACGCCACACGGCGTCGGTGAACCTCAAGGCAAGCTCGCGCAGACGATCAAAACGACTTTTGACGGTTTCGCTCAATTTAAAGAGCAATTCGATCGCGCGGCCATAAATTTCACGGGCAGCGGGTGGACGTGGCTTTGCGTCACGCCCAGGAGCGACTTGCAGATTCACTCGACGGCGAACCAAGATAACCCGCTATCGAACGGCCATACGCCAGTTTTGGGCCTGGATGTCTGGGAACACGCCTACTATCTCAAGTACCATAACCAGCGCGCTGATTACGTTGCGAATTGGTGGCGGGTGGTGGACTGGAAGAAGGTCGAGGAACACTTTCAAGCCATCACCGGTTAACGGGCTGTCGAAAACACGGTTCGATCCCAGGACGGTTCGTCGCGAACGAACAGCTTGGCGTCAGTGCGATCCTGTCGAGGAAATTTTTATGCCCTTGAGCACGAATGGGTTGAAATGGTGGCGCGGCTTTCTCGATCTGGCTGCCGACGAATCTGCCCATGCCGTCGACTTTCTACGCCGGCGGTATGTCGAAGAGATGCAGCGGATCGAGCGGTTCAAACAGCATGCCGAGAAGATGCACTATGCGCAGTATCGCACTAAATTTCTTGAGATGGCGAGGGAAAAAACTCAACATGCCGAGCGGATCGGCGCGAAAATTGTCGCTCTGGGAGGCAGACTGCCGAACGTGGCGGAACGTCGTTCAACGGACGAGAATAGCTGGCAATCTTTGTCGATGGCTCTCGACGAAGAAAATCGCTCGGCGGACGGTCTACCGGAGCAACTCCGGAGTATTCAATCCGAGCACCCCGACATCGCCCAATTTCTGCGACAAATTTCCCGAGAGCAAGAGAACCATCGCGGGGAAATCAGGGACATGCTGATGCGCAGCGATCCCTTTGCGCAATCGCTCGCTTAGGACGATGGCCAGCGGCTTTTTCAAACCTGTTCAATAGGAGACGGAAATCGAATCGCGCATCGCTATAGTATGGTCGTCAGCATTCGCGGTCCACAATATCTAAGGAGGATGATATGCAAAGCACACGCCTGCCGGCATACCGCAAGAAAGCGCCGGAGCCGGTGTCCGGTGAGCGCGACGCCTGGTACATCCGGCCGCCTCATGACGAGCTATCCACGCAGGCGTTTTTAGACTCCCGTGTGCCTCGCTCGATAGTGTCCCCGGAGACCGCGTTGATGTACGCGGTGCTCGAAGACGCCTTTCTATGCTTGCAGAAGAGCGGCGAGCTTGCACCCCATGATCAGCATCGGGCCCAGGAGGCTGAGATGTGGTTTCTCAGCGACGATTCCCGGTGGGTCTTTTCGTTCCTGCCGATCTGCGACGCGCTCGG
>CAZILB010000031.1:2123-9836 GCA_964539925.1 uncultured Syntrophobacter sp.
AGTCTGCTATAGTGGTAGCGGTTGTCACCATCGGCATCCCGAAGTCCAATCGGCAAATGCTCGGTCCATCTCGGCCGGGTTCTGCAGGGGCGGTTTCTTGTGGGGACCGCGTCTTTGCCTCTTCAACCAATCGTTGTCAGGGAGGAAATTATGGAAACGTTCAAAAAGCGGCAAAAGGCCTGGGCGAGGAAGGATAAACAGCAAAAAAAGGCCGCGCGCCGCATGGAGCGGCGAAATGAAAAAGCCAAATTGCCGGAAGGCGCTCAAGAAAACGATTCCACGACCGCAGAATCGAGCGAGCGGCGCGTGCCGACGATTTTGTAGGTTCGTAGAGTGCGAGGAAACGATTCCCGGGAGGCGGCTCCAGCGGCCTGTGCGCCGGGGATTTCATTCGATTCGGCTGCGCACGGGAGAGCCAATGATTCCATCCACGCCCTACAAGAATTTTCTGATCCACAGCGAATCGTTTCAGCGCGAGAAAAACGGCGCCTGGGTGCCGCAATACACCGTTCGGCGCCGGGATGCCGCGACGGAAAAGATCGATTTCCCCTCGCACCAATATCAATTCAATCACAGCTATCCCACGGAGCGTGAAGCGGATGATTTTGCCGTGCAGAAAGCGCGGGATTGGATCGATAAAACAAATCGCTAAATCGCCGCCACCGCCTCCCCCGAAGTCACAACCCCATATAAGGTTCAGTCTCAATCCACGGCGACCTTGCGCATAAGGCGTGATCCACTGCCGGCCATCGAGTTTTCCGCCTCTGTCTCGGTTCTCGGCCGCCGCCATCAGGCTCCCGCTTTTTATCCTTCTTGTTTTGATTGACTCAGGCGCGCTCACGACCCCAGCGCTTTGCGTACCTCAACGAAGGCGGATATCTGACCCTGGGTGATCGTGATTTGATTGTCCTGGGCCTGGTACAGGCTGCGCTGAGCTTCGAGCAGATTGAGGTAGTCGATGGCGCCGGCGTCGAAGCGCGCCTTGGCGATATCGTAGGCGTTCTGCGATTCGGCAACCGTGACGCGCGACAGGACGGCACGCTGGTTGGCGCTGTGGAGCACGGCCAGAGCGTCTTCGACTTCGCGGAACGCCGTCAATACCGTCTTGTGATAATTCGCCGCGAGTTCTTTCTGCCGGGCGGTGACGTTCTCCAGGTTGCCGGTGAGCCTGCCGCCGGTGAAGATCGGCGCGATTAAACTTGAAGCGATCTGTGTCGCCGTCGCGGCCGGGCCGCCGAACCCGGCGGAGATGGCCGTGTCCAGGCCCAAGGTCAACGAAGGAAAGAAGGCTGCGCGCGCCACGCCAATGTCGGCGTTGACGGCGTGCAGGCCGGACTCGGCGCTTTGAATATCGGGCCGCGCGGTTAAGAGAGCCGCCGGGGGAGTCAGGTTCACCGGCGGCAGCGCGAGCGAAGCCAGCTCAGCCGTCGGCGCGGAAAAGTCCTGCGGCGGCAAGCCCAGAAGGATCGCGAGGGCATTGGCCGTGGTGCTGCGCTGCTCGATCAGCGTCGCCAGGGTGTTGCGCAACCCGTTCACGGCGACACGCTGCTGGGAAACTTCCAGCCCGGAAACGGCGCCCTGGGCAAAGCGCGCTTCGATAATCCGCAAGATTTCTTCGGCGTTATTGAGATTGAACTCGGCGATGCGGATGCGGTCGTTGAGGCTGAGTATCTGGGCGTAGAAGTTGGTCGCATCCGAGGTCACCACCAACCGCAGCGCGTCGCGGTCGAATTCGCTGGCATCGGCGCGATGGCCGGCGGAGGCGGCCGCATTGCGATTTTTGCCCCACAGATCGATTTCATAGCTGATGCCGCCGCTGCCGCGCACCGACTCGGTGTTGCGCGGATCCTGATAGGTGCGCGAAGCCGAGCCGCCGGCGCTGATCGACGGATAGAGCGGCGCGCCGGCGACTTTGGCCTGGGCGCGCGCCTGGTCGATGCGGTGGAGCGCGGCTTCGAGATCGAGATTCTGCGCCAGGGCATTATCGATCAGGAGATTCAACTCGACGCTGCCGAGATCTTGCCAAAACGACGTCGGCGAACGCTGCGGCGCGATGCCGACGCCGGCCGCGTCGCTCCAGCCGGTGGGAACCGCCATCTGCGGGCGTTGGTAGGTCGGCGCGAGACTACAACCCGTCAGGGCCAGTGACAGGGCGGCTATGCCGTTTAATAGATGCTTTCGCATGGATTACCTCATTCCGAAGCTAGCGCGACAACCGGGTCGAGCCGCGCGGCCTGGCGTGCCGGCAGGTAGCCGAACGCCAGCCCCGTGGCGGCGGCGCAGCCGAAGGCGAGCGCCGCGGGGGCGACCGAGAAGATCACGGTCATGCCGCTGGAGCGCAGCACCAGGCCGGCGAGGATACCGAAAAGTATGCCGAGGAGTCCGCCGGCGGCGCACACCACCGCGGCCTCGATGTTGAATTGCAGCATGATGTCGCGCATGCGGGCGCCGGTGGCCATTCGTATGCCGATCTCGCGGGTGCGCTCGACGACGCTGACGAGCATGATGTTCATCACGCCTATGCCGCCGACGAGCAGCGAGATCGCGGCCACGGTGCCGAGCAGCAAGGTAAACGTATTCTGGGTTTCTATCGCCGCCTCGAGAAATGAAGCCATGTTGCGCACGCTGAAATCTTCGGCGTTGTGGCGCGCGCGGAGCAGCGCCTCGACTTCAGCCTGCGTGGCGTGGATGTCCGCGGCGTCTTTGACCTTGACGGTGATGCTGCTCAGGTGATTTCTACCGAAGAGCCGGATCAAGCCGCTGCGGATCGGCACGAAGAGGACATCGTCCTGGTCGCTGCCGTTGGGCGATGCGCCCTTTTCGCTCATGACGCCGATGACGAGAAAAGGCACGCTGCGCATGAGGATATATTTCCCCACCGGGCTACTGCCGTCGGGAAAGAGCGTTTTTGCCACTGTGCGGCCGAGCACGACGACGGCGGCAAACTCCTTCATGTCTTGCGCGTTAAAAAACTGTCCTTCGGCGACCGGCCAGTCGCGCGCTGAAGGAAAGTCTTCGCCGGTGCCCTGGACCAGGGTCTGGTAGTCCAATCTACCGTGGCGCACCGTCATCCGGCCGCTGCGCTCGGGCAGGGCGGTTTCAATATTGGGCAGCGCCTTGATCGCGACCGCGTCGTCGGGCACCAGCGTGGCGATGTCGCCCACGTTGCGGATGCCGGCGGCGCCGGGACGGATCAGCATTAAATTGGTGCCGAAGGAGGTGATGCGGTCCAAGACTTTCTGCCGGCTGCCTTCGCCCACCGCCAGCATGGCGACGACGGCGGCGACGCCGATGATGATGCCGAGCAGGGTGAGAATAGTCCGAAAAATGTTGACCTGGAGGGAACGCCAGGCGGTGACGAGGGCCTCCTGCACGCTCGCCGCCAACCCGACGGCGCTCTCGAAACTGCGGCGCTCGGCGATGAAACCGTCGCCCGGTTCGTCATTCATAACGCCGGCGCTGTCTTCCACGATGAGGCCGTCCTGGAGGCGCACGATGCGGCTGGCGTGCCGGGCGACGTTCTCGGCGTGGGTAATGAGAACTATCGTACGCCCCTCGGCGTGCAGTTGCTTGAGCAGGGCCAGGACTTCGTCGCCGCTCTTGCTGTCAAGCGCACCGGTGGGCTCGTCGGCGAGAATCACCGGCGGGTCGTTGACCAGGGCGCGGGCGATGGCGACGCGCTGCTGCTGGCCGCCGGAAAGTTCCGAAGGACGATGCGCCGTGCGGTCGCCGAGGCCAAGCCGTTCGAGCAAGCTCGCCGCGCGCGCTGCGCGTTTGTGCTTGGGCAGGCCGGCGTACACCGAGGGGATCTCGACGTTCTCACCGGCGCTGGCCGTCGCCAGCAGATTGTATTTCTGAAAGATGAAGCCGAAGGTTTCGCGCCTGAGAGAGGCCAGCTCATCCGGCTCCAGGTGCGCCGCTTCTCGGCCGAGCACCTTGTAGCTCCCCGCCGTGGGGCGATCGAGGCAGCCGAGGATATTCATCAGCGTCGACTTGCCGGAGCCCGACTGGCCCATGATCGCCACGAACTCACCGCGGCGAATCTTTAGCGACACGCCGTCCAGGGCGCGCACCGTGGTGTCGCCGTTTTTGTAATGCTTCTCGATGCCGCTCAGCTCCAGAATAGTCGCGTTCATAGCTGCGGTCCTCGGTTGAAGCGCGGCTGATTGCCGGCGCCGCGCTGCTGCGCGTTGGGCTGGCCGACGGCTCGGTTGGCGGTGCCACCGGGTCGGCTGAGGGCGATCTTTTCACCTTCCTTGAGACCCTCAACGACCTCCGCCTGGGTGCGGGTCAGTAGACCGATATGAATGACCCGCTGCTCGCGGCCGTTCTCGGTCATCACCGCGACGCGATAGGCGTCGCCTTTGTCGTTGTCTTCTCGGTTTGCGCGCCGGTTGAGCGCCTCGGCGGGGATGACCAGGGCGTTCTCCGCCTTGCCAAGGATGAAGAAGACCTGGGTAGTCATGCCCGTCATGAGCCTGCGCCCTTCGTTCTTGACATCGATCAAGACATCGTAGAGCACCACGTCGTTGATGATCTGCGGCGTCGGCAAGATCTGGCGCACTTCGCCCATCCAGCGCCGGTCGCTGTCGCCCAGGGTGGTGAAATAGGCCGGCATGCCCGGCTTCAACCGGCTCACGTCCGCCTCGGCCACCTGGGCGCGCACGGTCATGATGTCGAGGTTGGCGATCTGCAAGACTATGGGCGCGGTCTGGTTGGCGTTTAGCGTCTGGCCTTCCTTGGTCGGCAAGGTCGTGACCGTGCCCGCCATTGGCGCGTAGATTTTCGTGTAGCCGAGATTTGTCCGGCTCGCTTTCAAATTGGATTCGGTTTCCTTGATCTGAGCGCTGATCGATTCCACCTGGGCGCGGGCCACGGTTGCCTGGCTTTCGGTTTCTTCCAGCGCCTGGCGGCTGACGGCGTTGACGGCTATCAGATTTTGGTTACGCTGGAGATTCTGTTCGGCCAAAACGGCCGTGGCTTTTTGCTGGTTGAGTTGGGCGCGCAGGCTGTTCAGCCGGGCCTCGCCCGCTTCCACCTGGGCCTGGTAAACGCGCGGGTCGATTTCGGCGAGCAGTCGGCCCTTGGTCACGGTGTCGCCGATATCGACGTGAATCGCCCTGAGCTGGCCCGAGACCTGGGTGCCGACATCGACGTATTGTTTCGCCTCCAATTTGCCTTGCGACGTGACCAGCACTTCGATGTTGCCGCGGGTGACCGTGACCGGCTGAACGGTTTCCCCCTGGGAGCTTTGCGCGGCATTGGTGTACCAGTACCAGCCGCCGACCACGAGGGCGACCGCGGTGGCAAAGCCAATGAGTTTTTTTCGTCGCGATTGGGTTGCCCAATTCATAACGGTTTGCCTTTCCCCGAAACGATCTTACCCATGATACGAGCCATAGGCGCGAAGTCTTCGCGGCGGACAAAAAAGCGCCGGGGGCTCCGGCGCTTGTGAGAAACAGGGGAAATCTACGATTTGGACGGCGGTGGCGGGCGGCGCAGAAGCTCGGCAAAACGTTGCCGTTCCTCGGGCGTAAGATCTTTAACGGAGTCTTTGACCGCCTGGGAAAGTTTTTTAGTCATGTTGGCGCGCAAAACGCTAATTTCCTGTTCTTTTCGTTCGAAGGCGGCTTCATCGAAGGGCTCGGCGCCAAGCAAGCGCGCGGTATCGTCCTGAGCCTGGCGCAACTCGGCAAACAGCGGTTCGGCGGTGGCGCGAAGCTGCTGAAACCTCTCCCGCAAACGCGTCTGCGACGCTTGCGGCAGGTCCTTGAGGACTTGCGCCATGCGCTGCTCGCGCATGGCGCCGCGGTCAAAGCGGCGCGGCGACTGGCCGAGCAGGACGCCGACCAGGAGCACATTCAGCACGATCGACGCGATAAACGCCAGTTTGGTTTTCCGGCTCATAACCATCCCTCGTCTCCGGCAAAATAGCTTTGAGCCGTCGAAACGCCGGCGTCGCTAAATTGGCCGTTTTCCGGCGCCGTGCTGAAACCGACAACGACACCGAATACAAGGGCGGCGGCGAGCACATAGCCCGGATTCGGCAGGTGAAACTCCGCGAACAATTGGCGTATCGACTGCCAGAGGGAGATATTTTCCGTCTGCGGCAAGCTCCGGGCCTTGAGAATGATCCGCCCCGCCAGGTCGGGGCTCGCAGGCGCAACATGGCGCCGGCGCAACATCGATTCCAGCTTTCTGTCGTCGTTTTCGCTCATAAAAACCTCACCGATAAGTCTTCATGCGTTCTCTTAACGTCGTTTTGGCGCGCATGATCAACGACTGCAATGCTTTCAAATTCACACCCATCACCTCGGCAGCTTCCTGATTGCTCAGGCCTTCGTCGAAGCAGAGATTCAGCGCGGTGCGCTGGCGTTCCGGCAGGGCCGCGATCTCTTTTTCCAGGAGTCGTTGCTCTTCGCCGCGCAACATCGCTTGATCGGCGGTTTCGCGATTGTCGATCAGGGGCATTGCTTCGTTGAACTCCACCGGCCGTTTCCGTTTCTGCCAATCGAGGCAGAGATTCACCACGACGCGGTAAAACCAGGTGGTAAATTTGGCGTTTCTGTCGGCCTGCCATTTGCTCGGATCCTCCCACAATTTGAGAAATGCGTCTTGAACCACGTCCTCGGCGGCCTCGCGGTTTTGTAAATAGCGAAAGGCGAGCCGGTAAAAGCGCTCGGCGTGGCGCTTGACCAGCTCGGCGAATGCCGGATGGCTGCCGCCCTGAACCAGCGCGAGCAGTTCGTGATCGTCCTTGTCAGGCCAAGCCGCCGCCATAGTGTTGTCTGGATAACCTTGAAAGTGTAGCGCAACCTGCCGATCATACAATCATCCGTCCCCGGAGCCAACGCGCCAAATGGAGCTCTCCGTTAATCGATGATACGAATGAACCGGAGAAAGTCTTCGGAGGACGGGCGGCCAGTGGGGTAACACTCGTTCGGTTCCTTGATCCCAAGATGTTAGGGCGCGCTCGGCGTAGGGGCGGGTTTTAAACCCGCTCGGGTTTCGGTCGATGAAAACGCCGAGGGCAGGTTTGAAACCTGCTACAGGATTCAGCCGCAAGGTCCCGGTGATTTCGACCGTCGGGGCGACCGAAGGATTGCCCTGACAGCGGAATCAGCCGGGAAAATGATCAGCTAAGATCGTTTGAATCTGCTCCAGCGCCGCTCTAGAGGAAGCGTCGAACTGGCACCAGGGAAAATCGCCGGCATAAATCCGAATGGTTGGTTTGAAGCCATGGATTGTTGGCACGAGATCACGCAATGTGTCATACCAGGCGCGGCGTTCGTCGCGGTCGAACGGTTGGTTGTCTTTGGCGTCGATCTCGCGGCAAAGCTCCTGCCAGCGCGAGATTGCAAAGCCGACTTGGATGTCGGCCGGGTAATGATCGAGCGCGGCGAGGCGCGGGCGCGAAAAGTGTTGGCTCTCGTCGAATTCTAGGATAAAAGGCGGGTCGGATATGTAAAAATCGCAGGGCGGGACCTGCGTGCTCTTGATAAAGTCTCGATGATCTCTGAGCTCCCCCAAAGCGGTGCAGATTCGTTCCAAAGCCGGGCCGATGGCGGTTTCCCGGTATGCCGGCGGTTGCGCCGGCCAATCGAAAGATTGATTCACCCGGCAACCGCCGTAAAGGCGGGGGAGGATCTCGCGCACGCGTTGTTTGCAGGCGCGACAGTGGGCGGAATGTATGTTGTTGGTCAAAACGTTCAA
>CAZILB010000031.1:9936-11925 GCA_964539925.1 uncultured Syntrophobacter sp.
GGTCAACCGCTGCGCTCAGTTCAAATCGTCCGAATTTTCGGAGACGACTTGAACGGCTTGAACGGTTGGAACCTCTGCAGAATAGGCTAATACAGAATCAGACAAAGGAGAACCGTTAATGGCAAAAACAGCATCGATCATCGGAGCACGAGTGTGGCGGGTGGAGGGGGCGGACAAAGTCAGCGGCCAAGCGACTTATGGCGCGGACGTTCACTTTCCGGATACATTGTGGGGGAAGATTCTGCGCAGCCCTTATCCGCATGCGCGCATCAAGAATATCGACACATCCAGGGCGAGGAAGGTGGCGGGCGTGGAGGCGATCGTCACCGGCAAAGACGAGCCCGAGCATTATCAGGGCAAAAGTATCCGCGACATCCCGGTCTTGTGCTGGGACAAAGTGCGCTACATCGGCGATAAAGTCGCGGCGGTGGCGGCGGAGAGCCGCGACGCGGCGGAGGAGGCGGTCAACTTGATCGACGTCGAATACGAAGAGCTGCCTGCGGTGTTCGACGTGCTCGAAGCGATGCAGCCGGGCGCGCCCGTGCTGCACGACAATGCTCCGGCCTACGACGGCGCGCCGGCGGATATCATGGCGCCGGCCGGCGGCAATGTGGTGAACAAGCTCACTTGGGGCAAGGGGGATATCGAAAAGGGTTTCGCCGAAGCCGATTTAGTTTTGGAGCATACCTTTCGCGTTCCGATCCACCATCAAGGCTATCTCGAACCACAGTCGTTTCTGGTCAAGATCAACGACGACGGATCGGTGGACGCCTGGGCGTCGACCAAAGGGCCGTTCGGCACCCGCGCGCAATTCGCCAAGGCGGCGGGTATCCCGGCCAATCAGATTCGTATCCACGCCGTCCACGTCGGCGCCGACTTCGGCGGCAAAAGCGGCGCGGGCGAGTTGCCGATCTGTTATTTTCTCGCCAAGCAGGCCAAACGGCCGGTGAAGATCGTCTTGAGCCACTCCGAAGAACTGGCGGCGATGAATCCCGATCATTACACCGTGGTGAAAGTGAAGACCGGCGTGCAGCGCGACGGCCGGATGACCGCGCGTTATCTGCAGGCGATCCACGGCACCGGCGCCTACGCGGGTATGAAGCCGGGGCGTGCGAGCATCGGCGGCGCCGGCTCGGCGACCCCTTACAAGATCGACAACACTCACATGGAGGCGCTGCAAGTTTACACCAACACCGTGCCCTGCGGTTTCTGGCGCGCGCCGGGGGCGATACAGGCCGTCTTCGCCTCCGAATCGCACATGGATCTGATCGCTCGCGAGCTCAAGATGGACCCGGCGAAGTTTCGCCTGATTAATCTCGTCGGCGAGGGCGAAGAAAACGCGCTGGGCCGGTCGTGGAGCGGCGTGAAAGCGAAAGAAACTTTGCAGGCGGCGCTGAGCTCGGCCAACTGGAGGAGTCCCAAGCGCGCCAACGTCGGCCGGGGCGTGGCGATGTACGAGCGCGGCACCGGCGCCGGTAAGGCGTGGGTGAACCTGACGGCCGAGCTTGACGGGACCGTTACGGTTTTTACCGTGGCCGGCGATCAGGGGACCGGTTTGCAGACGATCCTTTGCCAAAGCGTGGCCGCCGAGATGGAAGTTCCCTACGAGCGGGTGCGCTGCCGCATCGGCAGCACCTCGGATGTGTCCTACAGCGTCGATGTCGGTTTCGGCGGCAGCCGCTCGACCAACATCAACAGCGCCGCGGCGGTGCAGGCGTCGGCCGAACTACGCAAAAAATTATCGCCGCTGGCAGCGAAGGCACTCGACTGCGCGGAAGATCACGTGGCCTACAAGGCCGGCAAGTTTGCCGTTCGCGGCGGCAAAGCCAAACCGCTCTCGCTTGCCGAGGTCGTCAAGGCGAGCGGCGCGCCGGTGACGGTGAGCGTGGAGCTGGAGGTGCCGCGCAAGGGCTCTTCGACATCGTTCATCGCCCAGGTCGCGGAGGTCGAAGTTGATCCGGACACCGGGCGGGTCAGGCTCAATAAATT
>CAZILB010000031.1:12025-13102 GCA_964539925.1 uncultured Syntrophobacter sp.
AATAGAGGAGGAATTATGACGGATATTCGTTGGCGGAATTTTTTAACGTTCGTTTCTTTAGCGTTCGTCCTGATCGCCGCGAGTACGGCGCAGGCGCAGGATAAGATTCGGATCGCTTACAGTTCGACGGACACGCTGAATCAGCTCTGGACGATTCCGCTCGATACCGGGATTTATAGAAAGAACGGTCTTGACGTGGACATGGTTTATATCGGGAGCACGACCATCGGTATCTCGGCGATCGTGGCGCAGGATATTTCGATCGGCAACGCCGCGGGAAGCGGCGTCGCCAACGCCAACGTGCGCGGCGCCGATACCGTCAGCGTCGGCTGCCTGATCAACGTTTTGGCCTACGAGCTGGTGGTCGCCGAAAACATCAGATCGCCGGAAGACTTGAAAGGAAAGGCGATCGGCATCAGCCGCTTCGGCGCGGTCTCGGACGTGGCGGCGCGGGAATTGTTAAGGGGCCTGGGATTGCGGCCGATGGAGGACGTCAAGATTCTGCAAGTCGGCGGCGCCTCCGAGCGCGCCGCAGGCTTCAGCCGCGGCCTGATCGCCGGATTTCCCTCTCCCCCCGGCAATGTGCATCTGACTCCCGCAGGCGTTCCCTACCGCATCCTCGCCAACATGGCCGATCTCAAGAAGCCCTATCCGCTGCCTTTTATCTGTGCGGTGACGACCAAGAGCTATCTGGCGAGGAATCGACCGATCGTGAAACGGGTCATGATGTCGCTCATCGAAGGTTCGCATTATTTCCGAACCAACAAGGAAGGTACGCAGAAAATCGTCGCCAAGTATCAGCGCACCGCCAACAAGGCCTACCTCGACAGCTCCTATGAGTCCACGCTCAAGATTCTCGATCGTGTTCCCTACACTACACGGGAAGGCATGAAAATTCAGCTCGACGAGGCCTTGAAGCAAACGCCAGGCAGCAAGGTGACGGTCGACAGCCTGATCGACGACAGCGTCGTGCGCGAACTGGAAAAGGAAGGATTTATCGACAAGGTGTATGGAAAATAGGCGCGAGGCTTGAGGCGGGAGGCATGAGTAAGATTTCGGAAGAACGAAATTCTGAGC
>CAZILB010000031.1:13202-15840 GCA_964539925.1 uncultured Syntrophobacter sp.
GAGCGCTACACCAAGGAGACCGAACGGCTGTACGGTGTGCTGGACGAACGGTTGGCAGACCGGGAGTTCGTCGCTCGGGAGTACTCGATTGCCGACATGGCCTGCTATCCCTGGATTGCACTCTACGAACGGCAGGGGCAGAATCTTGACGAATTTGCCAACCTCAAGCGCTGGTTTCAGGCCATTCACCAGCGTCCCGCGGTGGAGCGCGCCTACGCCCTTGCGCGGCAGGTCAATCCCAATGCTCACGGCATGACCGAAGAAGCCAAAAAAATTCTCTTCGGCCAGGGCCGGCGGATGAAAAACTGAGCCGGCACGGAGTCGGTTCGAGCCGTTCAAAACGTTCAAATAGGTCAAGCCGTTTAAGAGCCAAAGCCGTATTGCCATGGCGCCTTGAGGGGGCGGTCGTGGTTTGCTTCGATTGTTTAGGTGCAGGCGCCGCTTTCGGTGTAGGGATTTTCCCCGTGGCGTTGGTGATTTTCCTCCGTTTAAAGAACCCCTGCCGGTTTCCTCATCAGCATTTTCAAGAACTTAACCTTAAGCGGCGCGGTCACTCGACTCGGTATGAGAGTTGCTCAGAGATGGCGCGCAACCGGATTGTGGTTGATTAAACACAATCTCGAGCGCCTTGGGGATGAGTCTATTGGCACCGCTAGGGAGCGCCCGGATGGCGCGGGCCAAAACGAGGGAGGAGCGATGTTACGGAAAGGCCAGTTTTCACATCGGCAAGCGGGTGACGAAGGAAATTGGAGGGACGACGCCAACCAATGGTTTGGCCAACCCGATGTGCTGTGCCTGCACGAGTATTTGCACATCTACCAGGGCCGATCCACGGAAACACCGGAGCGGCGGCTGGTGGCGGCAGTCTTGAGGGACGCCGTCGAGTGTTATCTGCGCACCTGTCGCGCGCCGAACCGGCGCAAAAAGCGAAGTTTCCGCGAGGTTGAAGAATGGTTTTTCCGAAACGATGACAGCGGTGTTTTCAGCCTCGAGAATGTCTGCGCGATCCTCAATCTGTCGGCGGGTTACATCCGGCGGATGTTGCTGGAGTACCAAGCGCAAAACATCGGCGCCGTCTCGACTCCGAAGGAATCGGCGGACATGTTGTCGAGCAAGGAACTGCCTTTGGCCTCCTGAGGAAAGGCGGACTTGTTCTATAGTGCGATTTTCCTGGGCCCGGACTCCCCCCCCACGGCCTGCAGCTACGGAGTCTGTGATGGGAAACGGCAACCCCTCCCGTCGGGATCATTTTTCGATTATGCTGGTTCTTCATGATCCACGGTCATCGGGTGGTTATCATCGGCGGCGGCTTCGGCGGGCTCGCCGCGGCTCAAGCGCTCAAGGGCGCGCCGGTTGAAGTTACACTGATCGACCGGCGCAATTTTCATCTTTTCCAACCGCTGCTTTACCAAGTCGCGACCGGATGGTTGTCGCCCGCCAACATCGCTTCGACGCTGCGAGCAACGCTCAAACGTCAGAAAAACACCCGGGTACTACTCGCCGAAGCCGCCGGCATCGACCCCAGACGGCGGCGAGTCCTGTTGAGCGATGGAGAGATCGGCTACGATACGCTTATCCTCGCGACCGGATCGCGCCACCACTATTTCGGCAACGACCGCTGGCAGCAGTTCGCACCGGGGCTCAAAACCATCGAAGACGCCACGGAGATTCGCCGCCGCATCCTTCTCGCCTTTGAGAGCGCGGAGCGCGAAAGCGATGCGGCGAAGCTCGATGCCTGGCTCACTTTTGCAATCGTCGGCGGCGGACCGACCGGGGTCGAGCTGGCCGGAGCGCTGGGTGAGATCGCGCACGACACCCTCAAGCATGACTTTCGCAACATCGATCCGTCGAAGACCCGGATCCTCTTGATCGAAGGCGCCGAGCGCATTTTACCTGTCTACCCCGAGGAGCTTTCTTTGAAGGCGTCGGCGGCGCTCCAGAAGTTGGGAGTTAGCGTGCGCGCCGATGCCCTTGTCAGCGACATGAACGCGGAGGCCGTAATCGTCAAGCAGGGAGAAATGTCCGAGCGCATTCCCTGCCGCACGGTGATCTGGGCCGCGGGAGTGCAGGCCTCGCCTCTCGGTCGGATACTGGCCAATGGCAGCGGCGCAAAGCTCGATCGCGCCGGCAGAATCGAGGTCGAGCCCGATCTCACCCTCCCCGGTCACCCGGAGATCTTCGTGATCGGTGATCTGGCCAATTACCCGCACCAAACCGGCAAGCCTCTGCCCGGAATCGCGCCGGTGGCGCTGCAGCAGGGGCGCTACGCAGGCCGGGCGATCGCGGCTCGAATTAACCATGTTCAAGTCGCGCCCTTTCGTTATCGCGATCGCGGCAGCATGGCGATCGTGGGGCGCGCCTCGGCGGTGGCGGACCTCGGGCGGCTGCGCTTCTCCGGCTATTTCGCCTGGCTCCTCTGGCTGTTCGTCCATCTGATCCAGTTGATCGAATTCCAAAATAGAATTCTGGTGCTGGTCCAGTGGGGCTGGTACTACTTCACCCGTAATCGGGCGGCCCGTCTGATCATCGGCGGCACTTTTGGCGAACGCGCGGACGGGGTTGCCGCCAAAAACGCCAAACAAGAAAAACCCTGATTCTGATTGGAACGGTCGCGGTCATTGCGTCGGATCTCGTCGTC
>CAZILB010000031.1:15940-28409 GCA_964539925.1 uncultured Syntrophobacter sp.
ATTTGGGGCATGGCCCTGAGTTTTTTCAGAAAATAAATTCCCGCGAAGTGTCGGTGGGCCGACTCGGTGACGAGAAATCGACACTGAGAACGGCACGGGCTTGGGCCGATGGGACAAATTTTCCATCCGAGCACGAACACTATTTCCAAGGTGACGATTTTCGGCGGCATCGCGGCCATGGCCGTGCTCGCGGCGCTGCTCGCCGGCATCAATCGATCCTCCTACGTCACCGAGGTCGGAGTCGCTCGCGCCCAGCCGGTGCCGTTCAGCCATAAACACCATGTCGGCGATAACGGTATCGACTGCCGTTACTGTCACACCACGGTGGAGAATTCATCGTTCGCCGGTATTCCGCCGACCCAAACCTGCATGAATTGTCATAGCCAGATCTGGCGCGATAGCCCCGCGCTGGAGCCGGTCCGAGCAAGCTTTCGCGGCGGCCAATCGATCGAATGGACGCGGGTGCACAATCTGCCCGGCTTCGTTTATTTCGATCACAGCATCCACGTGAAGAAGGGCGTCGGCTGCACCACCTGCCACGGGCAGGTGGATCAGATGCCGCTCATGTGGCGCGAAAATTCTTTGTACATGGAGTGGTGTTTGGAGTGCCATCGCGAGCCGGAGCGCTTCGTCCGGCCGCGAGAGTTCGTGTTTAGCGTAAGCTGGCGACCACCGCGCAACCAACTCGCGGCGGGGCGAAGGTTGGTCGAGGAATACAAGATCCAACGGCTGACGAGTTGTTCGGTTTGTCACCGTTGAAAACAAAGCCGCGACGGAGCTGTCATTCCTATGTCAGACGACGGCAGGAAAATAGACGAGAAACTTTCCGCCGGTCAAGCCGCTCCCCTCGATATCGCTTCGATGCGCGCGCGTCTGAGCGAGCTGAGCGGCGAGCGCTATTGGCGAAGCCTCGAGGAGCTGGCGGACAGCGAAAGCTTTCAAGGGCTTCTCCGCCGCGAATTTCCCCGTTACGCGCTCACGGCTCCGGATGCGATCGGCAGGCGCGATTTTCTAAGACTCGCGGGCGCATCGCTCGCCCTGGCCGGGCTCATGGCATGCGGCAGGTCGGCGGCCACGGAGGAAAAGATCGTTCCTTATGTGAAGCAACCCGAAGATCTCATACCCGGCAAGCCGCGATATTTTGCCACGGCGTTCGTGCACGATGGCGGGGCGGTGGGCGTGCTGGTTGAAAGTCACGAGGGACGGCCGACGAAAATCGAAGGCAATCCGGCTCACCCGGCCAGTCTCGGTGCGACGGATGCTTTCACGCAGGCGTCGATCCTCACACTTTACGATCCCGACCGTTCCCAAGCGGTCACCAACGCCGGTCAAGTGAGCACGTGGAGGTCGTTCTCGAGCGCGTTGAACGGCGAATTGGAGGGACAGCGGCAAAACGGCGGTGCCGGTCTGCGCATTTTAACCGAAGCCGTGGCGTCGCCGACGCTCGCCGCACAACTGCAAGCTGTGCTCGCCCTCTTTCCCAAAGCCAAGTGGCATCGATATGAACCGGCTGGAAACGACAACGCGCGGGCGGGCGCCCGATTGGCCTTTGGCGCCGATGTCGATGTCCAAATTGATTTTGCCAGGGCTGATGTCGTTCTCGCTCTCGACGCGGACTTTCTCTTCCGGGGGCCGGGCCGCGTCCGCTATGCGCGCGACTTTGTCGACAAGCGGCGAGTCCGCAGCGGGCGCGACGCAATGAACCGCTTGTACATGGTCGAGAGCTGCCCGTCGATAACCGGCGCAATGGCGGACCACCGATTTGTCCTTCGTCCGAGCGAGATTTCCGTCTTTGCCGGTGCGGTGGCGTCGCGCCTGGGCGTGGCGGCGGCAAAGACATTTCGGGGCGCATCCGATCAAATCATGCGGCAGGCCGACGCGGTGGCGCGAGACCTCAGCCGTCATCGGGGCGCCGGCGTGGTGATCGTCGGCGATCACCAGAGCGCCGCGATCCATGCTCTCGCTCATGCGATGAACGAACGCCTTGGCAACGTCGGCGCTACGGTGAATTACACCGATTCAATCGAAGCGCGGCCGGCCGATGCCCTGACTTCATTGCGCGATCTGGTTGCGGATATGGAATCCGGACGCGTTGCCGTCCTGGTGATGCTCGGCGGCAATCCGGTGTTCGATGCTCCGGTGGACCTGCGCTTTCCCGAAATGATGGCGCGAGTCGGACTTTCGGCGCATCTTGGTCTTTACGAAGACGAAACCTCGGCTCGATGCCATTGGCATATTCCGCAGGCGCATTATTTGGAATCGTGGAGCGACGCGCGCGCCCACGACGGCACGGTGACGATCCAGCAGCCGCTCATCGATCCGCTCTACAGCGGCAAATCGGCGCATGAATTGTTGGCCTTGCTCCTGGGTCAGCCGGGTCGCTCCGGCTACGAAATTGTGCGCGAGTATTGGCAGGGACGCTCTCAATCCAAGGATTTTGAGACGTTTTGGCGCACCGCATTGCATGACGGCTACATCGCGGCAAGCGCGCTGCCGCAAAAAAAAGTCCGGCTCACGGCTTTCACAATCCCGCAGACACCGTTTCCTGCCGGCGCCGAGCCAGCAGGGCTTTCCCAGCCATTGGAAATTTTGTTTCGTCCCGATCCGACGCTCTTCGATGGGCGCTTTGCCAACAACGGCTGGCTGCAAGAGCTGCCCAAGCCATTGACCAAATTGACCTGGGACAACGCCGTGTTGATCAGCCCGGCCACCGCGGAGCGCTTGGGCCTTTCCTATCGGGTGGCCGGCACCGGCGGGGAGCATGGCCAGGTGCTGGCGGACATGGCCGAGCTGAGCTTCGGCAACCGGCGAGCGACGGCGCCGGTATGGATAACGCCCGGACACGCGGACGGCTGCGCCACGGTATTTTTCGGCGGCGGCCGGCGCCGGGCCGGCAACATCGGTACCGGCGCGGGTTTCGATATGTACGCAATCCGGAACTCAAACTCCTTCTGGCATGGCTTCGGCCTCGAACTGCGCAAGGCCGGCGCAACCTATCCGCTGGCGTGCGTGCAGTTTCATCACAACATGGAAGGGCGCGAGCTGGTGCGCGCGGCCACGCTCGAGGAGTATCGCCGCAACCCCGATTTTGCCCACGGCAAAAACCACGGCTCGGAGTCGGACGTCTCGCTTTATCCGCCGCATCGTTACGAAGGCCACGCCTGGGGTATGACCATAGACACCAACGCCTGCATTGCCTGTAACGCCTGCGTCGTCGCCTGCCAGGCGGAAAACAACATTCCCGTCGTCGGCAAGGCCGAGGTCAACCGCGGCAGGGCAATGCACTGGCTGCGCATCGATCGCTATTACCAAGGCGGCTTGGAAAATCCGCAAACCGTGCACCAGCCCGTGCTCTGCATGCACTGCGAGAATGCGCCCTGCGAGCTGGTATGCCCGGTCAACGCGACCAACCACAGCGACGAGGGCTTGAACGACATGGTCTACAACCGCTGCGTCGGCACGCGCTATTGCGCCAACAATTGTCCGTACAAGGTCCGGCGCTTTAATTTTTTTCAGTACGCCGATTTCGCGACTCCAAGCCTCAAGCTCATGCGCAACCCCAATGTGACGGTGCGCAGCCTCGGGGTCATGGAGAAGTGCACCTACTGCGTGCAGCGGATCAATGCGGCGAAGATCGCGGCGAAAAAAGAAGATCGCGAGCTGCGGGACGGCGAGATCGCGACCGCCTGTCAGGCCGCTTGTCCGACCCAGGCGATCGTCTTTGGCGATATCAACGATCCGGCGAGCCGAGTCAGCCAACTCAAGGCGGAGCCGCTGAACTACGCCATCCTGACGGAATTGAACACCCGGCCTCGGACCAGTTATCTCGCCAAGCTAAAAAATCCCAACCCGGATTTCGGGAAGGAATAGCGGGTGGCGGAACCTCTTCATTCATCAGCGGAGCCGCAGAACGGCGCGCCGATTCTCAAGCCGGGGCATACCTACGCGACGCTCACCGACAAGATCAGCACCATCGTGCTCACGCAACCCACGCCGCGATTCTGGTACGTCGGTTTCGCTCTGGCGTTCGCCGGAACGATGTTGTTGTTTTTCACTTTGGCCGCGTTGCTCACCGTCGGCGTCGGGCTTTTCGGTATCATGGTTCCGGTTGGATGGGGCTTCGATATCGTGAATTTCGTCTGGTGGATCGGCATCGGCCACGCCGGAACCTTGATCTCCGCCATCCTGCTGCTCTTGCGTCAGCCGTGGCGCCAATCGATCAATCGCTTCGCCGAAGCGATGACCTTGTTCGCGGTCGCCTGCGCCGGACTTTTTCCGCTGATCCATTTGGGACGGCCATGGTTTTTCTATTGGCTCTTTCCCTACCCCAACACCCTGGGGTTGCAGCCGCAGTTTCGCAGCCCTCTGGTGTGGGACGTCTTCGCGGTCTTGACCTATTCGATCGTTTCGCTGCTGTTCTGGTACGTCGGCCTGATCCCCGATCTGGCGACCTTGCGCGACCGCGCCAAACAACGCTTTGCGCGCTTTGCCTACGGCATGCTGGCGATGGGTTGGCGCGGCTCGGCGATTCACTGGCGGCGTTATCAGACGGCTTATCTTTTGCTCGCCGGACTGGCGACGCCGCTGGTGGTTTCAGTCCACACGGTGGTGAGTTTCGATTTTGCCGTGGCGCTGGTTCCCGGCTGGCACGCGACGATTTTTCCGCCCTATTTCGTGGCGGGGGCGATCTACTCGGGTTTCGCCATGGTGATCACCCTCGCCGTTCCCCTGCGCAAATTCTACGGCCTCGAGGATTTCATCACGTTGCGCCATCTCAAGAACATGGCGGCGGTCATGCTCGCCAGCGGTCTGATCGTCGCCTACGGCTATCTGACCGAGACGTTCATGGCGTGGTACAGCGGCAACCTCTATGAAAAATACCTGGTGCTCAATCGCCTGTTCGGTCCCTACGCGGCCATGTACTGGGCGCTCATCCTCTTCAACGTGATCGTGCCGCAGGCGTTGTGGTCGTCGCGAGTGCGCGGCCATGTCGTCGCGCTGTTTGTCATTTCCCTGTTCGTGAATGTCGGCATGTGGCTCGAACGCTACGTGATCGTGGTGGTGAGCCTTTCGCGCGATTTTCTGCCGTCGGCGTGGGGCATGTATTCAGGGACGTTCTGGGACTACTCCATGTTCATCGGCTCCATCGGCTTGTTCTTCGCGCTGTTGTTTGTCTTTGTCCGGCTCGTGCCGATGATCTCGATCTTCGAGATGCGCGAGCTGCTGCACGAAACCGGCGGGGAAGGAGAAGCGCGAGGCCGCGATTAAAAATCCTATGGCGAACGCGCAGCTTTACGGCTTGATGGCGGAGTTTTCCAGCGCCGAAGCATTGCTCGAAGCGGCCCGGCGCGCCTACGCGGACGGCTATCGCCGGATGGATGCTTACAGCCCGTTTCCCGTCGACGGCTTGAGCGAGGCGATCGGCTTTCACAAAACCCGCTTGCCGCTGATCGTGTTGATCGGCGGCATCGCCGGCTGTCTCGGCGGATTTTACTTACAGTACTGGGCATCGGTGATCGACTATCCGATCAATGTCGGCGGCCGGCCGTTCAATAGCTGGCAGGCTTTCATCCCCGTGACGTTCGAAATGACAATTCTTTTCGCCGCGCTGTCCGCGGTGCTCGGCATGATCGCGTTGAACCGTTTGCCGATGCCCTATCATCCGGTTTTCAACGTCGAGCGCTTCGAGCTCGCCACCCGCGACCGATTTTTTCTCTGTATCGAAGCCACGGACAGCCGCTTCGATGCCGACCAAACGCGACGTTTATTGGAAACTCTCGATGCCCAAGGAATCTACGAAGTTCCCCGTTGATCGGCCGCAGGAAGGTTCACGGCGCCCAATGCACGGGCTGTTCTTGGCGGCGCTCGCACTGATCGTCTTCGCCTGCCGCCAGCAGATGGCGGATCAACCGCGCTACGAGCCGCTGGCCAAGAGCGATTTTTTTGCCGATGGCCGGGCGGCGCGCCCCCAGGTGGAAGGGACCGTAGCACAGGGCCAATTGCGCGCCGACGAGCATCTCTATAGCGGAAAAGCCGCCGGTCAACCGGCCCAAACCTTTCCGTTTCCGGTAACCGCCGAGGTCTTTTACCGCGGCCGGGAGCGCTACGATATTTTCTGTTCTCCCTGTCACGATCGGGTGGGCAACGGCCAGGGCATGATCGTGCGGCGCGGTTTTCGTCCGCCGCCGTCGTTACACATCGACCGGCTGCGGCAAGCATCGCCCGGCCATCTTTTCGAAGTCATCTCGCGCGGCTTCGGCACTATGCCCGGATACGCCGAACAGGTCTCGACCGAAGACCGCTGGGCGATGGTCGCTTATATCCGCGCGCTTCAGCTCAGCCAAAACGCCACGCGGGCCGAAGTCCCGGCGACGGAACGACATCGGCTCACGGAGTCCCAACGATGAGTGAGCCGAACACCGCGCCGGTCCGCTGGGATCAGTTTCCCTCCCATGCTTTCGCCGTCGGCGGCGCAATGGCCGGGGTCTGTCTCATCGGCTGGTTCCTTGAGCCGCAGCAATTCTTCCGTTCTTATCTGACCGCGTACTTGTTCGCGTTGGGATTTCCCCTCGGGTGTCTCGCGCTGCTCATGCTGCACCATCTTGTCGGCGGCGAGTGGGGCCTCATGATTCAGCGCTTGCTCGAAGCCGGCGTCACGACGCTGCCGCCGATGGCGCTGTTGTTTTTGCCGGTGATCGCCGGCATGAGCGAGCTCTATCTCTGGGCAAGGCCGGACGCGGTGGCCACCGATCCGCTCCTGCAGCAAAAGGCCGCGTATTTGAATGCGCCATTTTTCGTCCTGCGCGCGGCGCTCTACTTCGCAATCTGGATCGGTTTGGGCTACTTCCTCAATCGCTGGTCTTTGGAAGGGGAGCGCGGCACCGACGCAACCCTGACGCGTCGTTTGCAAGGCTTGAGCGGGCCGGGTCTGGTGCTCTACGGCCTCACCGTGACCTTCGCCGCCATCGATTGGGCGATGTCGCTGGAGCCGCACTGGTACTCGACGATCTACGGCATGATGTTCATGCTCGGTTACGGCTTGGCGGCGCTGGCGTTAATGATCTTTGTCGTTTCTTGGTTGTCCGATCTGGAGCCCCTGTCCCGGGTGATGACCGCCGATCACTTTCACGATCTCGGCAATCTTCTCTTTGCCCTGGTTATGTTCTGGGCCTATCTCGGGTTTTCCCAGTACCTGATCATCTGGATGGCAAATTTGCAGGAAGAAATTCCCTGGTATCTGCACCGCACGGCCGGGGGTTGGATGGCGGTGGCGATCTCTCTGCTGGTGTTTCAATTTATTCTGCCGTTTTTTCTATTACTTTGCCGCGCCTCCAAGCGCGCCGCCGGCGCCCTGGCCGGGATCGCCGCGCTGATCCTGGTCATGCGCTGGGTCGACCTGTTCTGGCTGGTGACGCCGGCATTTCATCCGCAAGGCTTCTATTTTCATTGGCTGGATCTGACGACAACGATCGGTGTCGGAGCGCTTTGGGCCGCGCTTTTCGTTCGTTCCTTTCAGAAACATTCGTTGTTGCCTTTGCACGACCCGCGGGTCACGGCGGCCATGGCCGCCGTCGAGAGAGCTTGAGACATGAGCGAAAGAGATCGCACGATGAACCCAGCCGAAGAAGGTCCCGGAGGGTACGAAACCCGCGATATTACGCCCCGCGCCGTGGCGCTTTTCGGCGCCGGGTTGGCGGTTGCGCTGATCGCCGCTTTGCTCGCGACCTATGTCTTCTTTGCTGCGTTGGAGCGATACCACGCCGACCGCCAGACGGCGGATTCGCCGCTCGCGCATCGGCGCGAGATTCCTGCGGCGCCGCGTTTGCAAGTCGACGGCTCACGCGAACTGCGCGAGCTGCGGGCAGCCGAGGAAGAAGCGCTGAGCGGCTACGCTTGGATCGACGAAAAAAATGGCATCGTGCGCATACCAATCGAACGCGCCATCGACCTGCTGGTCAAGCGCGGCTTGCCGGTCAGAGCGCAAGCGCCGCAAGGCGGGCGAGAGCAAAAATGACACGGGAAAAAATAATCGCAAGGACTTGCCGACGCCGGATGTTCCTGCTCGTCCTCGGTTGGCTCCTGTCGCTCATGTTGGCCGCGGGTTCTCAGGCGCATGACGACGGCCGGCCGGTAGCCTTACACGGCGTCGCCCTGGAACAGAAGTTGGGACAGCCGATTCCTCTCGATCTTGAGTTCGTTGACGAGACCGGGAAAAAAGTGCGCCTCGGCGATTACTTCGGCAAGCGGCCGGTGATTCTTAACCTAGTCTATTACGGTTGCGAGGATCTCTGCCCGTTGCTGATCGACGGTTTGATCAGGAGCTTGCGCGGTTTGGCTTTTAACGTCGGCGATGAGTTTTCTGTTCTGACCGTCAGCTTCGATCCGAAGGATACGCCGCAGCTGGCAGCGGCGCAAAAAGCCCGCGCCACCCAACGCTACGGCCGCGCGACATCGGAGGAGGGGTGGCGTTTTCTCAGCGGCGAGCCGGCGGCGATTCTCAAGCTCACGGAGGCCGTCGGCTTCCGTTTCAACGTCGACGAAAAAACCGCGCGCTACGGACACGCCGCGGGGATCGTGGTGCTTACTCCGGAGGGAGCCATCGCGCGCTATTTTTACGGTATCGAATTCTCGCCGCGCGATCTTCGCCTTGGCTTGATCGAAGCTTCGGCCGGCCGAATCGGCTCGCCCATCGATCAGTTGCTGCTGTTTTGTTACCACTACGACCCCGCCGTGGGGAAGTACGGTCTGGTGATCACCAACCTCGTCCGGATGGCCGGGATCGCCACCGTCGTCGGCCTTGCTTTGTTCATCTTTTTGACTCTGCGCGCGGAGCGGCGGCAAGGCCTGGACGCTTCGACTTCGGGTTAGCGACCATGTGGCGGAACCTACCCTTGTTTCCCGAACAAGCCTCGACCCTCGCGCCGCGCGTCGACGCGCTTTTTTTCTTTCTGGTCGCGATCTCGGGGTTTTTTGCGACGTTGATTTTCACGCTATTGCTTTACTTCGCGGTCAAGTATCGGCGCCGTTCCGACGAAGAGCGACCCCGGCCCATCGAGGGCAGCGTGTTGCTGGAGCTCGTCTGGACTGCGGTTCCTTTGGGGTTGACCATGGTCATGTTTGCCTGGGGGGCGCTGCTGTTCGCTGAGATTCGTACACCCCCCGCCAACGCGCTGGAGATCCACGTCATAGGCAAACAATGGATGTGGAAAATCCAGCACCCGAGCGGCCATCGGGAGATCAACGAGCTGCATATCCCGGTGGGGCGTCCGATCAAGCTGGTGATGACCTCGGAGGATGTCATCCATAGTTTTTTTGTGCCGGCTTTCCGCGTGAAGAACGATGTCTTGCCCGGACGCTACACCACATTGTGGTTCGAAGCGACCGAGCCCGGAGAGTATCGGCTGTTCTGCGCCGAATACTGCGGCACGCAACACTCTGGGATGATGGGCCGGGTGATCGCCCTGAAATTGCCCGAATACGAGAAATGGCTGAGCGGCGGCGCAGTCGAAGGTTCGATGGCAAAGATCGGCGAAGATTTATTCCATAGATTCGCTTGCGCCGGTTGCCATCGTTCCGGCGCGCCGGTTCCGGCCCCCGCACTGGCCGGATTGCTTGGACGCCGGGTTGCGTTGGAGGGGGGCGGCAGAGTGACCGCCGACGAAGACTACATTCGCGAGTCGATTCTCGATCCGCGTGCGAAAATCGTCGCCGGTTACCAGCCGGTGATGCCAACTTTTAAGGGATTGATCAGCGAGGAGGGTATCCTGCAGATCATCGCTTACATCAAGTCCCTCGACGGCGAGGGGAAAGCAGCGGAACGTCCATGAGCAAGGCGCAAACGGAATCGCGGGAGCACTATCTCAACGTCGCTTACGGCGTGCGCTCGTGGCTTCTGACCACCGATCATAAGCGCATCGCATGGCTTTACCTGGTATCCATAACCCTGTTTTTTTTTCTTGGCGGCCTGTTCGCGGTGTTGATGCGCATCGAGCTGTTGACGCCCCAGGGTGATCTGGTTCAAGCCGAAACCTACAACAAGCTTTTCACCATGCACGGCGTGATCATGATTTTCTTCTTTCTGATTCCGTCGATTCCCGCCGTGCTGGGGAACTTTCTCGTGCCGATCATGATCGGCGCGCGCGACCTCGCCTTTCCGAAGCTCAATCTGGCGAGCTGGTATATTTTCGTGTTGGGGGGCCTCTTTACGCTTTCGGCGGCCGTGGCCGGCGGCGTCGACACGGGCTGGACCTTCTATACGCCCTACAGCAGCGTTTACTCGAACACCCACGTCGTCCTGACGGTGGTCGGCGTATTCATCACCGGGTTTTCGTCGATTCTTACCGGGTTGAACTTTATCGTAACGATTCACAAGATGCGGGCGCCGGGTCTGACCTGGTTCCGCCTGCCGTTGTTCATTTGGGCGCATTACGCCACCAGCATCATTTTCATTCTCGGCACGCCGGTGATCGCGATCACTTTGGTCCTCGTCGGACTGGAGCGGCTTTTTCACCTGGGCATCTTCAATCCCGCCCTCGGCGGCGACCCGTTGCTGTTTCAGCACCTGTTTTGGTTTTACTCCCATCCGGCGGTGTACATCATGATCTTGCCGGCCATGGGCGTGGTCAGCGAGTTGATCGCTTGTTACTCGCGCAAGCGAATCTTCGGCTACAGGTTTGTCGCCTATGCGAGCATCGCCATCGCGGTAATCGGCTTTCTGGTCTGGGGGCATCATATGTTCGTGTCGGGGCAATCCGCTTACGCCAGCATGGTGTTTTCGCTGTTGAGTTTCTTGGTGGCGATCCCTTCGGCGATCAAAGTGTTCAACTGGACGGCGACGCTTTACAAAGGCTCGGTCGCTTACGACGCGCCGATGCTCTACGCTCTCGGATTCATCGGTCTTTTCACCATCGGCGGGTTGACCGGTTTGTTTCTTGCGACTCTAGGCATCGACGTCCACGTGCACGATACCTATTTCGTCGTGGCGCACTTTCATTACATCATGGTGGGCGGCGCGATCATGGGGTACCTGGGCGGCATTCATTTTTGGTGGCCCAAGATGACCGGACGCTCGTATCCCGAAGGATGGGCCAAGCTCGCGGCATTGATCGTTTTCATCGGCTTCAATTTGACGTTCTTCCCGCAATTCTTGCTCGGCTACCTCGGCATGCCGCGGCGCTATCACGTCTATCCCGACGAATTTCAAGTGCTCAACGTCATGTCGACGGCGGGGGCATCGATTCTCGCCGCCGGTTATCTGATTCCTTTCGTCTATCTGATCTGGTCGCTGCGCTATGGGCGGGTCGCCGGCGCCAATCCGTGGCTGGCGAAGGGATTGGAGTGGCGGACCTCTTCGCCGCCGCCCACGGACAATTTCGCCGCTGCGCCGATCGTTCGCGAGGAAGCCTATGCCTATGACGTCGAGGAGCCGGCCGTAACACCGCCTTATGGGAAGCCCGCCGATGCCTGAATCAAGCCTGGCTCACGCGCATCAATTCGACGATCTCGACCAGCAGCGCCAGGCGGCCTCCCTCGGCATGTGGATCTTTCTCACCACCGAGGTGATGTTTTTCGGCGGACTGTTCGCCGGCTACTTGATCTATCGATGGATGTATGGACCGGCGTTTGCCGACGCCAGCAATCATCTGGACGTGATTTTGGGGACCGTCAACACGGCGGTGTTGATTTGCAGCAGCTTCACCATGGCGCTGGCGGTCCACGCGGCCGAAACCAACCGACGCAAAGCCCTACTGATCCGCCTGTCCCTGACCATCGTCCTCGGTATGGCTTTTCTCGCCATCAAGTTTGGCGAATACTATTCCAAGTTTAACGAGTCTTTGATCCCGGGAGAAGGTTTTCACTATGAAGGGCCGCTGGCGCCGGCGGCGGAGATCTTTTTCTCGTTCTATTTCGCCATGACCGGGATGCACGCGTTGCACATGATCATCGGCATTGGCTTGCTCGCCGCTCTCGCTCGCGGCGCCGTTAGCCGGATGGTTCCGGCGAGCTATTCGGCGCGCGTTGAGATCGTCGGGCTTTATTGGCACTTCGTCGACATCGTCTGGATCTTTTTGTTCCCGCTACTCTATCTCGCGGGGCGGCATCTATGAGCTCGCAATCTGTCGTTCCGGTTCGAATCTATTTTTGGGTCTTTGTCGCGCTGCTTTTTCTGACGGCCGCGACCACGGGTGTTTCCTTCGTCGATCTCGGCGAGAATTGGAACGCCCTGGCGGCGCTCGTGATCGCCATTGTCAAAGCGGGATTGGTGATCCTCTATTTCATGCACGTGCGCTTCAGCCCGCCGCTGGTTTGGATCGTTGCCGGCGCAGGATTTTTCTGGCTCGCGATTCTCTTGGTCCTGCTGGGCGGCGACGTGCTGACGCGCGGCTAGATCGTCCTTGGCGGGACCGATTGACGGAAACGCGATGGTGCTGTAAAAATCTCAGGCTTTGCACATATCGTAATCTTCAGA
>CAZILB010000032.1:0-2635 GCA_964539925.1 uncultured Syntrophobacter sp.
GATTGTCAGCTCCACGCCGCTTTGCTATAGCAATCTTCTGCAGAGTCTTCAAAGCTCTGCACCCAGGCCGCTCTTGATTTCAACGATTTGAACGGCTTGAACGTTTTGAACGACTGGAACGATCCCCGAGGAGTTAAAGATATGCCAGACATACCCCGCCTGAACGGCGTAATCAAAGCCCTTGAACAAGGTCAGACCGCTTTCGTGGCCTTTACGCCCGTAGATATCGAAAGCGCCGTGGCCATGGCAAGCTCCAGGCTCGACGGCGTCGCCTTTGAAATGGAACATGCGCCGCTCGACTTTCCGGGGCTTAGGCAGGCGCTGCAGTTCATGCTCGACCGCCGCCAGCTTATCGACCGCGGCACCCTGGCGCCCGCGGTCACGCCGATGGTGCGCGTACCGCCCAACGGCGGCGAAAAAAACCAGTGGATCGCCAAACAGGTGCTCGACATCGGCGTGTACGGAATTATTTTCCCCCATGTAAGCACGGTGGAGGAAGCCTGGAATGCGGTCAGCGCCTGCCGGTATCCGCGCTTGCAAACGGCGCCGCTTTACAATCCGTCCGGGATCCGCGGCGACGCGCCGGCGCGCGCCGCTCGTTACTGGGGTCTGACGCAGCAGGAGTACTACAAGCGAGCCGACGTTTGGCCCCTCGCGCCGGAGGGAGAAATCCTCGTCGTCATCCAGTGCGAAGACACCCGGGCCATCGACAATTTGCCGAAAATTCTCAAGGAGGTCCCCGGCATCGGCGTCGTCCTGATCGGCGAAGGCGACCTGAGCCAGGAGCTCGGCCATCCGCGCGACTACGAACACCCGGTGGTCGCGAAAGAGATCGACCGCATTCTGGCGATCTGCAAGGAGCACAACGTGCCCTGCGGGCACCCGCACCCCGACGCGAAAAATATCGAGCGTCTGATCGCCGCTGGCTACCGATTCTTGATGCCCTCCGCTCCGCGTTCCTTCGGCGTCCTGGAGCAGGGACATAAATTATCCGGCAGGGGTTAGCGGAAACGCGAGTTCAGCTGAAATTGTTCATCGCCATGTCCAAGTTTACCGATTTCTGCGCCGCCCACTTTAAGAAATACTTCGTGATTCATCCCACCGACGCCATCTACTACGGGGTCCAAGGCTACGACCATCTGCTCAACGACGCGAGCGACGAAAGCTATCGCGCGGAGAAGGCGTTCGTCGAGGAATCGCTAAAGACGTTGCGGCAGATTGCGCCGGAGGATCTCGATCCGGACGAGGCCATCGACTACGACCTGCTCGAGGGAAAACTCACGATTCAGTCTTACGAGCACGCCAAGGAAGACTATCGCCTCAAGCGGCCCGATACTTATTTACCCGTCGACGCGATTTATATTCTGACGGTGCGCGCGACCGACGATCTCGCCGGCAATCTGCTCAGCCGTTTGCGGCGGACCCCTGCATTGATCCGGCAAGGCATCGACAATCTGAGCCGCAAGGAAGCCAATCCCCCGAATCTCTGGACCTCGATGGCGATCGAAGGCGCCAGGGGCGGAATCAGCTTTCTCGATACTTTGCCGCAACACCCCAGGGTCCGGGCCGAGGTCAAAGACGCCGGCACGTTGAGCGCGGCGATCGAGCAAGCCAAGTCGGCCATCAATGACTTCGCGGAATTTCTCGCGCGCGACTTGCTGCCGCGGAGTCACGGCATTTACGCCGTCGGCCAGAAGCACTACAATTTGCTTCTTAAAAAGAAGCATTTTCTTACCCACGACTCGGAAAGCCTGCTCGCGCTCGGCGAAGCGCTGTTTGCCGAAACCAAAAGGCAACTCGAAGCGCTGGCGCATGAATTAACGCCGGGCCAGGGCGTAGAAGCGGCCGCGCGCAAGATCCAAGAACATCATCCGGGGCGGGACGAGATTCTCCCGGCCTATCGGAAAGCAATGGAAGCGTCGCGCGAATTTGTGAAAGTTCAAAAGCTCGTCACGTTTCCACCCAAGGAAGAGCTGCACGTCGTTTACACACCGCAGTTCCGCCGCCACGAAATTCCCTTCGCTGCCTATCTCTCGCCCTCGCCCAAAGATCCCAACCAGGTCGGCTATTATTACGTCACACCGGTGAGCAACGATGATCTGCTCAGGGAGCACAACTGGGTCGGCCTGGAGAACACATCGGTGCACGAAAGCTATCCCGGCCATCACCTGCAGTTTTCCGTCGCCAACTCGCTCCCCGCGGCTTGCACGCTGCCGCGGCTGATGAACGAGTCGTCGGTTTTCTACGAAGGCTGGGCGCTTTACTGCGAACAGCTCATGCAAGAACAGGGTTTTTTGAAAAGCAAAGAGCACCGTTTTGTCATGCTCAAGGACCGCCTGTGGCGCGCGCTTAGAATTATCATCGACGTGAAGACCCAGACCGGCCGGATGACTTACGATGAAGCGGGGGAGCTTATGGTACGCGAGCTGCATTTCCCGCGCGAACAAGCCTGCGGCGATCTCAATTGGTACAGCCAGTCGCCGTCCGGGCCCATGGGCTATGCCCTGGGTTGGTCGATCATCAACCGCCTGCGCGAACAAGAACAGAATCGCCTCGGCAATAAATTCAGCCTGCGCGAGTTTCACGACAAGCTCCTCAGCGCCGGCAGCATTTCATTGCCGCTGGTCGAGAAACG
>CAZILB010000032.1:2735-4594 GCA_964539925.1 uncultured Syntrophobacter sp.
GAACGTTTTGAACGACGGATGGCACGTTCAAGTCGTTCAAGCAGTTCAAATCGTTCAAATCGTGTAAAACAGCATGAAGTCTAAAACGGTTAAGCGCGGCCCCCTGTTGGGCGCCCACATGTCCATCGCCGGCGGCGTCGGCAATGCGTGGCTCGACGGCAAAAAGGTCGAGTGTGACGCCATCCAGATTTTTACCAAGTCGTCGCGCCAGTGGGCCGCCAAACCGTACAGCAAAGAAGAAATCGAGCAGTTTCAAATCAATCGAAAGGAAACCGGCATCACCTCCGTGGTTGCCCACGATTCCTATCTGCTCAATCTCGGCTCGCCGGACGGGGCACTGCGCAAACGGTCGGTGACGGCGTTTATCGATGAGCTGGAACGCTGCGAGATCCTGGGGGTGACAAACTTGATTGCTCATCCCGGAGCGCATATCGGTGCCGGCGAAGCGGAAGGCATCAAGACCATCGCGAAATCGCTGGACCAGGTTCACAAAGCCTGCCCCGGCTATAAAACCAAAGTGACCCTGGAAATCACTGCGGGACAGGGCACCAACCTCGGTTATCGTTTCGAGCAGATCGGCGCCATCATCGACGCGACCAGGGAAGGCGATCTTTTGCGCGTCTGCTTCGACACCGAGCATGCCTTCGCCGCAGGCTATGACATCCGCACGAAAGAAGGCTACGAGCGAACCTTCGGTGAATTCGACGATGCCGTCGGTCTCGATCGCCTTGCGGCGTTTCACTTGAACGATTCAAAAAAAGAATTTAACTCCCGCGTCGACCGCCACGAACATATCGGCAAGGGATTTATCGGTGTCGAAGCTTTTCGGTTGCTGATGAACGACAGGCGATTCTGGGGCCTGCCCATGTGTCTCGAAACTCCCAAGGGCCCCGACCTCACGGAAGATATCGAGAATCTGACGCTGCTCCGCAGCTTGATCGAAGACTGAACACCTTCGCCCGTTTGAAACTGTGTCTCAGTGTCATCCTGAGCCGCAGGCGACGGATCTGCTTTTGTTGTAAGGTGTGGATTCGATGAGATTCCTCCCCGCCCTCATCTACAGAGAACTTCGATCTATCGCACAATTGTGAGACAGTCGCTTTTCTGGAGAGGGCAGGGTAAGGGGACGGCTACCCCGGAATCGTGATGCCCGGAAAGAAATACTGCGCGACGATACCGATCAAATAACCCAGGACGGCGGCGCCCATGGCGATGAGAAAAAACTTACCGCCGGACAAGAACAGCGACTGGCCGGCAAGATGCCCCTTGAACGCGCCGACGCCGAAGAGCGTGACACCGCCCAGTAAAGCCGACAGGTAAAGCGCGTCCAAGCCTGACAAGAGCACATAAGGCGCAAGCGGAATAATCGCGCCGATGATGAAGGACCACCCCATCACCACGGCCGCTTGCAAGGGGCGATTGATCTCGGCGCTGCCCAGGCCGAAGACTTTCTCCTGGAACGTGCGCAGAAAGACATTGCGTTCCTGCAGCAGGACCTTCACCATCCGGTACCCTTGCTCCTTGCTCAGGCCCTCTTCGCTGAGCGCCTTGACCAACCCTTCCGCCGCGAGGTAGGGTTCGCGCGCTGCGAGCTTTTCGGCGTCGGCGATTTCCTTGTCGAAGATTTCCTTCTGCGCGCCGGAGGAGAGATAGGAGCCCGCCGCCATCGAAATCGCCCCGGAGATCATGGCGGTGAATCCGGCGACGACCACGACAACATTGTTTTCCATCGCCCCCTGGACTCCCGCCAGCAGGCCCACGGTGCTGATCAAGCCATCCTGAATGCCGAAGATGAACTCGCGGATGCGCGAGCGGCTTTCGATGATCTGCTTTTTTTGCTGGATGGCGTCGAGAGACAT
>CAZILB010000032.1:4694-25251 GCA_964539925.1 uncultured Syntrophobacter sp.
TTGTTTTCAGTATTTAAGGCCAAGATCGCCCGTCGGCTCGCCGGGCTTCCAGTCGGACGGGCAGAGACGTTCGGTGCGCAGCGCTTTAAGCACGCGCAGGGTTTCTTCGACGCTGCGGCCCACGTTGACATGGCTGACCACCTGGTAGCAGATGACCCCGGCGGGGTTGATGATAAAAGTCGCGCGCAGACTCACGCCCTCTTTCTCGTCGAGCACGCCGTAGGCGCGGCTCATCGACTTGCTCTGGTCGCTGAGCAAAGGATACTCCACCCCCCCCAACTCAATGGCCCAGGAGCGATGGCTGTCGATGGCGTCCACGCTGGCCCCAAGAATCGCCGCGCCCTCGGCGGCGAATTCCTTGGCCAGCTTGCTGAACCCGGTCACTTCGGTCGGGCAAATGAAGGTGAAGTCGGCCGGATAAAAGAATAGAACGAGCCACTTGCCTCGGTAAGCCGAAAGAGAGTAGTCGGCAATTTTGCTATCCAAGATGCCCTTTGCGTAAAATTCTGGGGCGCTATCGCCGATTTGTAGCGAACTCATAATTTTCCTCGTGTTCGGCAAGCGCTGTTCAGGGGATATTTTGCCACAGCGAAAAGCTACCCTTCTCCGCAGGCGACTTGCGCGCCGCAAACCAGCCGTCTTCGGCAGCGCCGGACTTCAGCAGGCCAAAGAAATAAATGCGCAGCATGTGCTCGACCAGTAGCGGCACCGGTAAATCGCGCTTGGGCTGGTACCAGGTATAGATCCAGTTCATCATGCCGAAAAGCGCGAATGTCGCCACGCGCAGATCGATGCCCTTGCCGGCTTCCTGCTTTTGCAGTTCTCCGATCAGATCCATGATGACTTTCACGTACCGGCGCTTGAACACGAGAATTCTCTCTTCGAACTCGCCGGTCAGCGACTCATCCTCATGGGCCATCACTTTCATTTCATGCATGTTGTGCAGAAAAAAATTGAGGTGGTTCTCGGCAAAGGCGCGTATGCGCGCCCGCACGTCCGGGCTGCTCCCTTCGGCTTGCTCCCAGCGTTGGAGCAAGGTCAAAAAGCATCGCTCCTGAATCAAGAACAGCAACTCTTCCTTGGTGGTGAAATAGTAGTACAGGCCGGACAGGCTCATCTTGGTCGCCCGCGAGATGTCGCGCATCGACGTGTGATGAAAACCTTTTTCAGCGAATATCTTGGCCGAGGTTTTCAAAATGCGTCGCAGTTTTTCGTCGTAATGACGCGTTGCCGGCTCAAGTCGATTGGACATGGATAGGAGGGATATTTGCAAATCGCCCTCGGGGTGTCAAATGCGGCTGCTTGCGCATCCCGAGCGCAGCGAGGACGCTTGCCTGCGCCTGAAACATCGCGCCTCCACCGCTCCACAACATTGTTTTTACAATCAATTCGGCCACTTTTTCGCCCAAAACGTTTCTTGAATACCCCACCGCCATAGTGTATGTCTTAAAGCTCCAAGGCAATGAATTTCGAAAACGTTATCGTCGACAAAGACGGCCCATGCGCCGTCGTCACGCTCCATCGCCCGCAGGCGCTCAACGCCCTGTCCTACGGTCTTGTCAAGGACCTTTCGTTGGCCATGCAGGAGCTCGATCAGGACGTCGAAGTGCGCGTCATTATCGTCACCGGCGGCGAAAAGGTCTTCGCTGCGGGCGCCGATATCAAGGAAATGGCCGATCGCGGTCCGTTCGACGAACGGGTTCAGGAGCGGCTCGCTTATCGGGACAGGATCAACAAGATTACCAAGCCCGTAATCGCGGCAGTGAGCGGCTTTGCCCTGGGGGGCGGCTGCGAGTTGGCCATGAGCTGCGATATCATCATCGCCTCGGAAACCGCGCGTTTCGGACAGCCTGAGGTTAATCTCGGGATCATTCCCGGCAGCGGCGGCACCCAGCGATTGACACAGGTCCTGGGCAAGCATCGCGCGATGGAGCTGGTCCTCACCGGCGATATGCTGACGGCCGGCGACGCCGAGCGTATGGGGTTGGTCAACCGTGTCGTCCCGGTCGAGCTGCTCTTGGAGGAAGCAAAAAACGTTGCCAAGAAGATCGCGGCCAAACCCGCGCTTGCGATCAAAGCGGCCAAAGAGGCGGTTCTCAAATCAGCGAACCTGCCGCTCGACGAAGGCTTGGAGTTCGAGCGCAAGTCCTTTTACCTGCTGTTCGCTTCCGAAGACCGCACCGAAGGCATGAAAGCGTTTCTTGAAAAGCGCAAGCCCGAGTTCAAGGGCAAATAGAAAACGGAAGGGCGACGTGGCCTACGAGACCATCATCTACGAAAAGCAAAACGGCGTGGCAACGATCACGCTCAACCGGCCGCAGGCGCTCAACGCTTTCGTACCGCAGATGAACAAGGAAGTCCTCGAAGCGCTGAAAGACGGCGAGCGAGACAAAGAAGTTCGCTGTTTCATGATCACCGGCGCCGGCCGCGCTTTCTGCGCCGGGCAAGACCTCAAAGGGCGCACCCCTGGACAAAAGGGTTCGCTAGGCGCGTCCCTGAGGGAAAAATACAACCCGATGATCCGCCAGCTCCGCCAGATGGAGAAGATCGTCATCGCCGCCGTCAATGGCGTCGCGGCGGGGGCGGGATGCAACTTCGCGCTCGCTTGCGACCTGCGCGTTGCTTCCGAAGAAGCGAAATTCATCCAGTCGTTTGTGCGCGTCGGTCTGGCACCGGATTCAGGCGGCAGCTTCGTATTGCCGCGGCTGGTGGGATTGAGCAAAGCGCTGGAGCTTCTGCTGCTCGGCGACACCCTCGACGCCAATGAAGCCCGGCGCATCGGTCTGGTGGCGCGAGTCTTCCCCGCGCCGGATTTTGCCGCGTCCGCCCGAGAGATCGCCGAGCGCATCGCCAAGGCGCCCCGCGGCATTGGCCTCGTCAAACGCGCGGTGAACCATGCGAACCTGGCGAATTTGGAAGCGGATCTCGAATACGAGGCCCATTTGCAGGAGATCGCCGGAAGAAGCGCCGACTACGACGAGGGCGTAAAAGCTTTCTTGGAAAAACGCACGCCGGTGTTTACCGGAAAGTGATATATTGGTTTCGGGTTTGGAGTTCCGAATATCGAATCAGGCCCCGAAACTTTGAACCCGAACTCGCAACGACGAACTTATGGCCAATCAGAACGAAACCATTGCCGTTCTCGGCGCCGGCACCATGGGCGCCGGAATCGCTCAGGTCGCGGCTCAAGCCGGCTTTGAAACGCTGCTTTACGATATCAAGCAGGAATTCATCGATGCGGGCATGGGACGGGTGCGCAATTTCCTCAAAGGAAGTCGCGAGCGCGGCAAGTTGAGCGAGGAACAAGAAAAGGAGATCCTCGACCGCTTCCGCATGACGACGAACCTCGAAGACTGCAAGGGCAGTGTTCTCGTCATTGAGGCCGCGCCGGAGAGGCTCGACCTTAAACGCGATATTTTCAAACAGCTCGATGCGTTCTGCGCTCCCGAGACTTTGCTGGCGACCAATACATCTTCGTTCAGCGTAACCGCGATCGCCGCGAACACGAGGCATCCGGATCGCGTCCTCGGTTTGCACTTTTTTAACCCACCGCCGCTGATGGCGCTGGTGGAGGTGATCCAGGGCGACCGCACCAGCGCGGCAACCATCGAGAAGGCCACGGAGCTGATGCGCGGCATGGGGAAAACTCCGGCGCGGGCTAAGGACACGCCGGGCTTTATCGTCAACCGCATCGCCCGGCCCTTTTACAACGAAGGACTGCGTATTCTCGGTGACGGCGACGCTTCGGCGGAAACCATCGACCGCATCATGAAGGAGGCGGGCAATTTTCGCATGGGCCCCTTCGAGCTCATGGATCTAATCGGCAACGATATCAATTTCGCCGCCACCGAGTCGCTTTACCGCTCATTTTTCGAGGATCCGCGCTTTCGTCCGAGCCCGATCCAGCAGCGCATGGTGATGGGCGGCAATCTCGGGCGCAAAACCGGACGGGGTTTTTACAGCTATGACAAGAAGTAGCCTCGCGGTTATCGGGCAGAGCCGTCTTGCGGCGGATTTTATGGCACTGGCCCGAGAAATGAGTTTTGACGCTGTACAGGTCAGGGATGCGAGCGCCGCGACCCCAACGACTGACTTTGTCATCGATACCGAGACTGGAGCCGAAGACAGAAAGCGCGGAGTCCTCGGGCGCCTCGACGCCTCGCTGCCGCCGGCCTCGATCATCGTCACATCCTGTTTGCGTTACTCGGTCACTCAGATGGCATCGTGGATCAAAAAACCTGAAAGGTTGGTCGGATTCGCCAGTTTTTATCCGTTGGAAGACCGCAAGCTCGTTGAGATCGCCGGCGGCATGCGAACAGCTGAAGCATCGCTGGCACAAACGCAAGAACTATTCAAAACGCTAGGCAAAGAGACCGTGCGCGTCAAAGACGCCGGCGGCCTAATCTTTCCGCGTATCGTCAGCTTGATCATCAACGAAGCCGCGCGAAGCCTCGAAGAAGGCGTCGCCAACGCGGAGGAAATCGACGTCGCCATGCGCCTCGGCGTCAATTATCCGCAAGGGCCGCTCAAGTGGGCCGATCAGATCGGCTTGGACGAAGTGCTTGCGGTGCTGGAAGGGTTGGAAAGCGAGACCGGGGACGACCGCTACCGGCCTGCGCCGTCGCTCAAAAAACTCGTCGCCGCCGGTTTTCTCGGCGAAATCAGCGGCAGGGGATTTTACTCTTATCATGAAGGCCAGGTGAAGCGATGAAAGAAGCCGTTATCGTAGAAGCCGTGCGCACGCCCATGGGCCGCCACGGCGGCATTTTAAAAAGCGTCCGCACCGACGACCTCGCCGCCTACATCATCGCCAAAATGTTGCAAAAGACCGGCGTGAACAAGGATGAGATCGAAGACGTATACTTCGGCTGCACCAATCAGGCCGGCGAAGACTCGCGCAACGTCGCGCGCAACGCCTCTCTGCTCGCCGGCTTGCCGTATACGATCCCCGGCACGACCGTGAATCGTTTATGCGGTTCCGGTCTCGAAGCGATCAACCAGGCCGGGCGCGCGATTGAAACCGACCACGGCGATCTTTTTGTCGCCGGCGGCGTCGAGAACATGACCCGCGGCCCCTGGGTGATGGGCAAACCGGCCAATGCCTTTCAGCGCGGCGACGTGCAGATGTACGACAGCTCGCTTGGCTGGCGTTTTCCCAACCCGCGCATGGGCGAACTATACTCGCTGATCAACAACGGCGAGACCGCCGAAAACGTTGCCGAAAAATATCAGATCAGCCGCAAGGACCAAGACGAGCTGGCGCTCTCAAGCCACCAAAAGGCAGTCAAGGCCCAACAGGAAGGCCGGCTCAAAGACGAAATCGTGCCGTTTGAAATCCCCCAGCGCAAAGGCCCGCCGGTCATTCACGACACAGACGAAGGTCCGCGGGCGGATACGTCGCTGGAAGCGCTCACCGGTTTGCGGCCTGCGTTTAAAAAAGACGGCACGGTGACCGCCGGCAATTCATCGCCGCTCTCCGACGGGGCCGCGGCGCTCCTGATCACCACGCCGCAGAAAGCCGAGCAGCTCAAGCTCAAACCGCTGGCGCGCATTATCGCTTCAGCGGCCGCCGGCGTGCATCCTAACTATATGGGCATCGGCCCGATTCCGGCCACGCAAAAGGCTCTCAAGCGCGCCGGTTTGACCATCGAACAGATCGACTTGGTCGAGCTCAATGAAGCCTTTGCTTCGCAAGTGCTCGCCTGCGTGCGAGAGCTCGGCATCGATCCTAACAAGCTCAACGTCAACGGCGGCGCCATCGCGCTCGGCCATCCGCTCGGTTGCAGCGGAGCGCGCATCATGACGACATTGGTGCAAGAAATGAAAAAGCGAGGCAGCCGCTATGGGCTGGCGACCATGTGCATCGGCGTCGGCCAGGGTATCGCGACCATCGTGGAGCGAGTGACCTGAGCTAAACGAAGAGCGCCGATGCCGTCCGCATGAGCATCGGACGCGCGTCGCCGGAGGATGATGGCACGGACGATCCTATCTCGTGACCCGCCGCGACTCCCGACAGCCTTGGTCGTTGGTGGCCCGCCATGGCCGGCGCCATGAAATTCTCAGTTAAATCTCTCTCGGTCCTGCTGCTGGCCGTCGCTTTGGCCGCCTTCGGACTGGTTCAGATTTACAAGGTGATCGCCGGCAGAAATCTCGATACGGTGCGGCAGGATCTGCAACGGGTTTTTGGCTCCGATCTCGACTTTGACGGTTTGGAAGTCAGCCTCCTTCCCCGGCCGGGCTTTTCGGCAAACGGAATCCGCTTGGCCGACGATACCCGATTCGCCGCGACCCCGATTGTGCGGACAAAGGAGCTCGTTCTCGGGGTCAATCTATGGAAGCTGCTTCAGGGCAGGATCATCGTTGATTCGTTGATCTTCAAAGCGCCGGAATTGCAGGTCATCACCGATGAACGGGGGATATTGAACTTAAGCTCTCTCATCGGGCGAAGAAAGGCCTTGCGCTCGTTTCCTCGAATCGACTCGGCATCAGCCGACCGCAAGCCAGGGAGTGCTGTGAATTTCGCCATACGGGAAGTCCGCGTTATCGACGGGAAAGTCGAATATCTGGATCGATCCACTCAGCCGCCGGCCGAACTGCAAATCCGCAATATCGATCTCACCGTTCGAGGGTTCCATTCCGCTGAGACGATGGGGATCCATCTCGCCGCAGCGCTCAGCGACAGCCTTCGTCAGGATGTGAGGATCGAAGGCAAGTTTGGGCCCCAGGAAGCGGATCGCTCATGGTCCCAACGACCCATGAATGTACTCATTCGGTTTGATTCCTTGTATATGCCCATGATTGTCCGGGCCGTCGCGGCCTTGCGCGACCGCATTCCGCGCGCGCTCAACGTCACCGGCCCGATGGCACTCCAAGCCAGGGCTTCGGGAACAATCGAGCGCCCGAATATCGACGACTTTTCGTTGAAGGCGCCCTTGTTCGGTTCGTCGGACTACAACGCGTTTGTGACCGGGGCTGTCGCGTTTTCCGACCGGCGCTCCTGGGCAACCGCCGAGCTCGACGGCAAGGCGAGCATTGTGTCCGTCGACCTTGACCGCTTGCGCGCGCTGCCGTTGTTCGAACAACTGGTATCGCCGGCGATCAAGGCGAAAGGCCCGGCCAACGTTTATGGCCGGTTCGCAGGAACCTGGGACGCATTGCGAGTGGGCGCCCTGCTGATTGCCACCAAAGCAGAAATTCGCTACCACGACTGGCTGCGCAAACCCGCCGGCGTACCGGCAGAAATTAAGACAAGCATTTCACGCCGCCAGCAAAAAGTGTTCATTCATGAATCGCAGCTGGTCGCGGGCGCGCTCCGAACTAACTTTTCCGGCCTTTTGGAAACCGAGCCAATATGGCGGTTATCGCTCCGAGTGAACGGCAAACAGGACTCGCTCGCCGCATGGAATCAAATTCTTTCGCCGTCCGCTGTGTTGGCCACCGGCGGAGGCGCGGTCTGGCAAATCACTGCCGACAGGAGTTTCGAAGCGGATGGCGCTCCCTGGAATCTTCACGGCGAGATCAAGATTGCCGGGGTCGATTTGAGGCATAAAGAAAGCGGCCGGAAAATGGATCGCGTAAACGGCCGGCTTTGGCTTTTGGGCAGAGAAGCGCGTTTCGAGGATGTCTCCTTCCGTATCGGCTCATCGGAATTTTCCGCTACGGCCGCGGCCGCGGACCTGCTCGAATCGCGGGTTCAATTTCAACTGCGCTCGCCTGCGTTTCATTCCGCCGATTTGTCGGGGTTCGGCTTGACGTCGGCATTGCAGCTCAAAGATATGGGCGGGAAGGGCCAAATGACCTGGGAAAACGGCCGCTCCCGTCTCAGCGGATCGTTTACGGCTCCCGAAGGCAGCTTTCGCAAAATGAACTTTCGCGACTTTCGCACCGATCTCCAGTGGTCCGCCGAGGGGGCGTCGGTCAAAGATCTGTCCGCGAAAATTTTCAAGGGCACGTTTCACTCTGAAGGGCTCTGGACCGCCAGCGATGAAAAAACGCGTCAACTGCAATTGCGTTGGCAGGCCGATGCCATCGACGTGAATCTGCTGGCCGCAGAGTTGATCCCCGCGCTTAAGGATCGGCTAGAAGGGCGGCTCAACGGCCATGGGCAAATTGACGCGGCGAGCGGCCCTGCCACACGCGAGGCCCTCAAGGGCGCCGGCGAAACTGCCGTCGATCGCGGCGTGATTAAAGATTTCAATCTCGTGCGCCAACTCTTGCTGAAAGGCAGCGGCGCGAGCGCCAACGAGGAGACAACGGCGCGCTGGCCGGCCGGCTTTGCCTATCTCGCTCAAGATCGCGACACTCCTTTCGAATCGCTGAAAGCGCACTTCACCTTCGAACAGCAAAGGCTACGCACCGACAATCTTGTCGTCGCAACCCCGGAATACACCATCACCGGCGCCGGCTGGGTAGGCTTGGACGGTACCACAAGGTGGAATGGTCTGCTGCTATTGTCGCCCCGCGTGACGCAAGAAATCCAGCGGGATTATCGCGTGCTGCGCTATCTGTTGGACCGCCGTGGCCGCTTGGCGATATCCTTCCGTGTGGAAGGTACGATTCCCAATGTCAAAATCCGCCTGGAGAATCGGCTTCTTGCTCAGTTGCTGCGCAGCGGCGCGACACCGCGAGAGGACAGCGCCGGGGAAGAGCCGAGCGAATCGGGCCAGCCCGACAAGCATTGGCTGCCCGACTCCGTGGAGCGGTTTCTAAATCGCTGAGGCCGGTGCATGGATCTCCACTTGATCTATCTGGAAACGCCTCCCGAGCATATCGCTTATATGAAATTCATCTTTGAGTCTTACGAAGAGGTCGGGATCATTCGTACAGTGGATCGCCAAAAGTCCGTCGTCGTACTCCTGGCGATGCCGGACTTCATCGATGCCGCACGCGCGATTCTGGATTCGATCAAGAACGACGTTCCGCTCCGGGAAATACCGAAGCCCCCGGACGCGATAGACGATTGGTTCATGATCGAGTTATCGACCGACGCCTGAAGCGCCGCCGCAAACTTTGAGCCGGTTATGACGCGCAAGTCCGATCCTGAACCGCCCGCTTCAACCACGCAAGAGAAAATTTTTGAGCTGTTTGTCAAAAAGCCCAAGACGCGTCTGACACCCGCGGAGATTTTGCGCCGCGGCGGCTTTGGCCGCGACGGTCTGCAAGCGGTCGTCGATGCCCTCCGCGGCCTTTGCCGCGACGGCCGTTTGATTCGGCTCAAGAAGAATCATTACGCTTTGCCGGACCGCGAGCATTGGGTCCGAGGTCGAGTGCAGGCCCACCCTGACGGCTACGGCTTTCTCCTCCGCGAAGACAAGGACGGCAAAGACCTCTATCTCAATCGCCGCGAAATGCGCCGCGTCATGCACGGCGACAGGGTTATCGTTCGTGTGGACCGAAAAGCGCGCGGCGGCACCGACGCCCATATCGTCCAGGTGATCGAGCGTGCTCAGACCCGCCTGCTCGGAACCTATGACGAGTTGGACGGAAAGAGTTTTTTGATTCCGATGGACGCTCGGATCGGCGCTATCGCGCTCAAGGCCGGCGGCGCGAGGCCCGACAGAGGCAAAGTCGTCGCCGCCGAGATCTCCCGCTACGGCACGGCGATGTCGCCGCCCGAAGCTGAAGTCGTAAAAGTCATGGGCGACCCCGACGACCCGGAGGTGCAAGCGCAATCGCTGATCTTTCGCTACGGCCTCTCCACCGGTTTTTCCGAAGTTGTGCGCCGTGAGACGGCCGAGCTGAATTACTCCATTCCAGCTGATGAAATCGCCGCGCGCGAGGACTTGCGCGACTTGCCGATCGTCACCATCGACGGGGAGAACGCGCGCGACTTTGACGATGCCGTATACGTGCGCAAAACCGACGGCGGTTATAACCTGTTCGTTTCCATTGCCGACGTGGCCTCTTACGTCGCCCCCGGCAGCGCTCTTGACCAGGAAGCCTACGCCCGCGCCACCAGCGTCTATTTTCCGGACCGCGCCATTCCCATGTTGCCGGAAGCGCTGTCGAACGGCATTTGCAGTTTAAATCCCAACGAAGATCGGCTGACAAAAACCGCATGGATCGAGTTCAATGCCAAGGGCGAAGCCGTCCGCAGCCGGTTCTTCAATGCGGTGATCCGCAGCCATGAGCGCATGACGTACACCGACGTACGGCGCATTCTGGTCGATCAAGACCGCGAGCGCCTGGAACGCTACCGCGACGTGATCGACCAGTTCAAGCTGATGGAAGAGTTGACGCTCTTGATTTACGAGACCCGGCGCGCCCGCGGCAACCTGGACTTCGATCTGCCCGAGGCGGAAATTATTCTCGACCTTCAGGGCTTGCCCGAGAACATCGTCCGCGCCGAGCGCAGCATCGCGCACCGAATCATCGAAGAGTTCATGATCGCCGCCAACGAAGCGGTCGCGCGCCATCTGAAGGAGCAAAAACTTCCCCTTCTCTACCGCGTCCATGAAGGGCCCGACGCCGAAGCGCTCGAAGCCCTCGCGCCTTTTCTGCTCTCGCTCGGTTATCGGCTGCCGCAAAAGAAAGACAAGCTCCCGCCCGCAGAGTTGCAAAAAATCCTGGAAGCCGCGCGGGGTAAACCCGAAGAACGGGTGATCAACCGCGTCCTTTTACGCTCGATGAAACAGGCTCTCTATCAGCCGGAAAACATCGGCCATTTCGGCCTGGCGTCGACGTGCTACACCCATTTCACTTCGCCCATCCGCCGCTACCCGGACCTGATCGCGCAACGGATGCTCGATCATGCATTGAGGGGCGAAAAGCTCAAGTCCAGCGATCGAGAAGCGCTGAATGCTTATCTCGTCGAAGCCGGCAAGCACACTTCCGAGCGCGAGCGCCACGCCATGGATGCCGAACGAGAGATGGTGGATCTCAAGAAAGCGCAGTTCATGATAACCAAGCTCGGAGAGGAGTTTACGGGCTTCATCACCAGCCTGGCAAACTTCGGCTTTTTCGTCGAGCTGGATGACTTTTTCGTCGAAGGGCTGGTGAAACTTTCCTCGCTCACCGACGACGACTACGATTACTATGAAAAAGAATACGTCATCAAGGGCCGCCGGCACGGCAAAAAATTTCGCTTGGGCGACAATGTGCGCATAAAAGTCGTCCGCATCAACGCCTTTCGCAGCGAGATCGACTTCGAGCTCCCGGCCGAAGCCGCGCCGAAGCGGCAATGGTCCGGAGGCTGACGCGGGCCCAAAATCTCCGCCACCGTCCATCCAAAGCAGAGTATCTCGAATCATTGAAGCTAGAATTCTTCTTTCTTTGTAGGGTAATCCCTACAGGGCAATGGCTTCTTTCGTCTGCTGGTAAACCAAAAACCATTTAAAAATCAAGCGCATCACTCCCGCGGGGCAGCATGGCATCTTTGTTGCGGTAATCCGCGGCATTTCAGTGGCTAACATTCCGCCTTTTGCAAAGATAAAGCAAAGAAAGAAGAGATATGGAGTCAACCGTCACGGGCACGCCCGCACCAACCGTTCTTGAGTTCCACGGGGCACGCCCGTTGAACGTACCAGTGCCGTCATGGACCGCGCCGCGAAACGGTAATTTATTAATCGAATTGGAACAAGTCGAGCTGCGCGGGCGGTTTTTCTTTCAAAACGACAAAAAGTTTTTTTTGAAGGGCGTCACCTACGGTCCATTCCGCCCTAACCACTCGGGGGTCCCGTTTCCGGAACCCGAGAAAGTGGAAGTGGATTTCGCATTGATGGCCGAGCTTGGGGCCAATTGCTTGCGCACTTTTACACCTCCTCCCAAATGGCTTCTCGAAAGGGCGGCATGGTACGGGCTGCGGGTCATCATCGGCATCCCGTGGGCGCAGCACATCTCCTTCTTGGATTCCAAACGAACTCAAACGGAAATTCGCCGAACCATTGCACGCAGCGTAACGGCGTGCAAACGCCACCCCGCCGTTTTTGCCTATCTCGTCGGCAATGAAATTCCGCCGGAAATCGTCCGCTGGTACGGCGCCGACAAAATCCGCGTTTTTTTGAGCACCTTGGTTGATTCGGCCAGGGATGTGGATCCCGGCGCGCTAATTAGCTACGCGAACTTTCCCTCGACCGAATACCTCGACACCGATTTTTTGGACTTCCTGGCCTTCAACGTTTACCTTCATCATGAAGACAACTTCCGTCGTTACCTGTCGCATCTCCATAATCTCGCGGGAGACCGGCCGCTGGTTCTGACCGAGATCGGCATTGATTCCATCCGCCAAGGGAGAGCTTCTCAAGCGGAAACGCTCGCCTGGCAGTTACGCGCCGCATTCGAGTCCGGAGTTGCCGGCACGGTAATCTTTTCGTGGACCGATGATTGGCACGCTTACTCGGGACCCGACGGATTTCAAGTTGACGACTGGGCTTTCGGGTTGGTCGATCGTCACCGCGGTAAGAAACCCGCATTCATGGCAGTCGAAAAATATTATAGCGGAGTCCTGCCGCCACCGCTTCCCGCCCATCCTAAAGTATCGGTTGTTGTTTGCGTCTATAACGGCCAACGAACTATGGACGCGTGTCTCGCATCGCTGGAGAAGCTCAACTATCCAAACTATGAAGTTATTGTCGTCAACGACGGTTCGACGGATGGCACGCGGCAGATCGCCGAGGGTTATGATTATATTCGCCTGATCCATCAAGAGAATAAGGGACTCAGCGAAGCCCGCAACGTCGGCATCAGAGCAGCCACGGGCGACATCATCGCATTTACCGACGCCGATTGCATGGCTGATCCGGATTGGCTGACTCACTTGGTCGCGCGGTTCCAGTCATCGGAGTTTGGCGCTGTCGGCGGGCCGAACTTGACGCCGCCGGACGACTCGTTCGTCGCCTCCTGCGTTGCGGTGTCGCCGGGCGCGCCGACCCACGTTTTGCTGGACGATGAAGTCGCCGAACACATCCCAGGTTGCAACATGGCCTTTCGGCGCGAAGCCTTGGAGGCCATTGACGGATTTGATCCGATTTTTCGCGCCGCCGGCGACGACGTGGATCTCTGCTGGCGTTTGCAGAACAAGGGCTACAAGATCGGTTTCAGTCCGGCCGCGGTGGTATGGCACTTTCGCCGCAACACCATTCGAGATTACCTTAAACAGCAACGAGGATACGGCAAGGCGGAAACGTTTCTCTTCTTCAAGCATCCTTCGCGCTTTAACGTGCTCGGGCAATCGCGTTGGTTCGGGCGCATCTATGGCGACTTGTCCTCCTATCTTTTGAACCACCAGCCGAGAATCTATTCCGGCGTTTTTGGCCGCGGGCTGTTTCAGACGCTTTACCAGCCGTCTCCTTCGATCGTCTCCTGCCTGCCCCTGACGCTTGAATGGAACGTGCTTTCGCTCGCGCTCCTCGTCTGCGCTTTCGCGTTCGGCGGTTTATTCTGGCTCGGCGTTGCGCCTTTCATGTTGACGTTGAGCCGTTGTTTTGTGAGTGCCTCCAGGGCGCGCATCGCGCCAAAATTCCGCGGACTCCCGGCGACTCTTTTGGTCGCATCGTTGATTTACCTGGGCCCGATCATGCGCACTTTCGAGCGCTATCGCTGGCGCATACGGCGGTTGCGCGAAATTAAGCCCGTGGACCTCAATGGACCTACTCAGGAGCCGCAAATTTCGTGGAGTGAGCGCGCTTTTTGTCTGTCTTACTGGAACGAGAGCGGGCAGGAAAAAGAATCGCTGCTGCACGCCGTGATGGATTTCCTTTTGCCGCGAAAGTATCTGATTGCCATGGATCAGGGATGGAGCGGGTGGGATTTGGAAATTTGCCAGGGACCTTGGGCGAAAGCTCAAGTCAAAACAGCAACGGAAAATCATGGCGGTAGCAAACGAGTTCTGCGGGTTCGCTGTGCACTTAGGATGTCCCGGATCTCTGTCGCGTTTCTGTGGACCTACGCCACGGTGGCGGCAGTGGCGATGTTTATCGGATTGCCGGTGGTGGCTGCGGCCGCGGCCTTCATCGGCTGGGCTCATGGCAGCGCGATTGTCTACCAGAAGTTACGACTCGGCCACCTTCTGTATCACGTTTTTGAAGCCCTCGCGCATAAACTCGACTTCGTGCCGATTCAGAACTCATCGGAAGAGATGCTGTAAGCGTATACTGCTTATGAAATACACGGTCCTTTCCTACCTGAAGCCGTACGGGCCAGCCTTCGTTTTCGCTGTTGGTCAGGTTCTTCTTATCAGCGCGCTTGAGCTCCTCAAGCCTTGGCCGCTCAAGATCATCATTGACAATGTTTTGAGCGGCAATCCCCTGCCATGGAAATTTGCGCTTAATTGGTCATCACAGACCCTTCTCATATCCGCCTGCATAGGGTTAGTGCTTGTATACCTGCTTGTGGGTGGGCTGCGCCTCCTAAACGACTATACGACCATTCGTATCGGTCAAAATATGGTCAATGATCTGCGTCGCGACCTCTACAGCCACATGCAACGCCTCTCGCTGTCCTTTTATCACCGGCAGCAGATCGGCGATCTTATGTATCGGGTCACCGCCGATACGCTGGGACTCCAGACACTCACGATGAACGGACTTTTTGCGATACTCTCTGCTTCAGTTCTGTTGGGCGGGATGTTAATCGTTATGCTTTGGGTCGATTGGTACCTGACCCTTTTGGCTCTGGCCGTGTGCCCAGCGCTTTTCTGCGCCATCGCGCTTTTGAATAAAAGAATATTCTTGGCCGCGACGGAGGCTCGGCAGAAGCAAAGCAGCGTTTATTCTGTAGTCCAGCGAACACTCTCGGGAATGCGCGTCATCCAGGCTTTCACGAAAGAAGAGGACGAGGGGCAGCGATTTCTTCAAGCGAGCACGGATAGCCTTGCCGCAGATTTACGGCTTTATAACCTGCAAAATTTTTATTATGCCGTCATCAATCTAACGATCGCCGCCGGAACTGCCGCCATACTGTGGCTCGGCACCCAGCACGTCCTTTCCGGCGACCTTTCGGTAGGAGAAATGATTGTGTTTATCTCCTATCTCGCATCCCTGTATGCCCCCCTTAATAGTATTTTTCAGACGTACGGTCTGGTTCAGAGCGCCAAGGTTGGCGTGCGTCGAGCCTTTGAGATCTTGGAGTCGGAAGAGAGCGTGGCGGAGGGTTGTAGAATCTTCCGGCCTACTAGAGCAAAAGGACAGATTTTGTTCGAAGACGTGTTATTTGGCTATGACGCGTCACGGCCCGTTCTCAAAAACATTAACCTGCGGATCGCAGCGGGAAAAAAGATTGCGATTGTCGGCCCGACCGGTAGCGGAAAGTCAACTTTGGTGAGTCTCCTGCCGCGCTTTTACGATCCACAGTCGGGCCGAATAAAGATCGACGGGGTCGATATTCGTGAGTTCCAGCTGAAATCGCTGCGTCACAACATTGCCATGATTCTTCAGCCACCACTGGTGTTTCCCATCGCCATTCGGGACAACATTGCGTACGGTCGGCCCGGGGCGTCTATAGAAGAGATCATTTCCGCAGCGCGTGTAGCCCAGGTTCACGATTTTATCGAGACGCTTCCCGAGAAGTATGACACCGTAGTGAGCGAGCAGGGATCCACTTTGTCGGAAGGACAGAAATTGCGCCTCACGATCGCCCGGGGAATTCTTCTCGATGCACCCATCCTGATTCTGGACGAACCCACTTCCTCACTGGATTCTGAGACCGAAGCGCTGATCATGGAAGGTCTGGAACGCTTAATGGCTGACCGCACGACCTTCATTATCGCTCACCGTCTCTCGACCGTTCGGCAAGCGGACTTGATCGTCGTTGTCCGAGGAGGAGAAATCGTTGAACAAGGAAACTTTTTTGAGCTCATACGCGCACGCGGCCCGTTTGCGTCGCTTTATCAAACCCAATTTGGCCTGTACGAAGAAGAGCGTAAGCTCCGTCTAGTCAAATAACATAGGTGACCACCTTGACGCTTTGAACAGAGCAAGGACGGATCGTAACATGCCACAACTACCCGATTTGACCGACCCACGTTATCGAGATGAAGTTGGCTGGTTTCTACATCATGCAAAACATCACCGCGATAAATTCGGCGGTTCCTATGACGCCGAACGGGTTGCCTATTCCCGCCTCTTGCTCGACGAGGTGCTCCGCTTTGCGGAGCGAGATGCAAAATGGTTATCGGACAAAACCGTCGTAAGCATCGGCTGCGGCTGCACGTGCGACCTCTCAGCGTTTCCCGCCGCGGTTAAAATTGGCATCGATCCGCTGCTTTACGTCTACCAGAAACTCGGATTGCTGATGCCCGACGAAGCAGGCACCTGCACCGTCCATCTGTCGCTGGGCGCCGAGAACCTCCCGCTCTTGGATGACTTTGCCGACTTGGTAATCTGCCGCAATGCTCTCGATCACATGCCGGATCCCCAAGTCGGATTGAAAGAAATGGCGAGGATTCTTACGAATGACGGCGCATTATTCGTGAGCGTCGACATTGGCGGATTGCCGACCCCGGACGAGCCAACCGTATTCTCAGTCGATAGTCTTTGCCAATTGCTGGAAGAGGATTTCCAGGTCGTTAGACTCGACGACAATTACCCGCCGCATAGCGTCGGCCGGACCTGCAGCTTGAGAGTTCTGGCGCGAAAAAGGCCGCGAGCGAACCACTTCATTGATAAGGCGAAAATTCTACTTGCTTACGAAGCGCACTTAGCCGAAGAGATGGCCAGATCGAGAATACGCGTCTGACAATCGACAATCCATACAACGGGCTCATGGAAACCGAAGCCCTAAACCACTCGAGAAGCAAAATCCGAGCGGGCGTACGGCCACGCCTGGTCGTTCTCGGAATATTGGGGGAGATACCGCTCGCAGGTGTGGTTTGGCAGGTACTCCATTATGTTGAGGGCTTTCGCAGATTGGGCTTTGATGTTTACTACATCGAAGATACAGGCAACTGGCCCTATGATCCCGACCAGAATACTATTACGGACGACTGCGCCTACACGGTCAACTTTATCGGTCACTTGATGGCAGCCTACGGCTTGCCGGATCGCTGGTCGTATCGGCTGGGAGCGCATGGCAGCCGCATTTTCGGACTTTCCGAGTCCCAATTCCATCAATTGTTCAGGGAAGCCGACGTTCTCGTCAACGTCACTGGCTCGACCGTATTGCGACCTGAACATCTGCAAATCCCTATACGCATCTATCTCGAAACCGATCCGGTGTTCCCTCAGATCGAAATCGCTAAAAACAACCCATTCTATCGAGACTTGCTCGAGGCCCATACGCACCATTTCACTTACGCAGAAAATCTGGGCGCGTCGGATTGTGGCGTTCCGGTGGGGCGCTTTAGTTACCACCCGACACGCCAGCCGGTTGTACTTGACTGGTGGGCCCCCTCATCTCTGCCATCTGAGGTATCGAATGACTGTTTCACAACAATTGCCAATTGGCGACAATCCGGTAAAGATCTCGAGTGGAAAGGCGAGACCTACACCTGGAGCAAACACTACGAGTTTCTTAAGTTTATCGATCTCCCACGCCGAAGCAAACAGCCGTTGGAGCTAGCTCTTGCGTTAAAGGGCGACACCGGAAACGGGGACAAACCTTGGGCAAGCTTGAACCCAGAGGAAGCCGAAACCATCCGGATGCTGACCGAGTACGGCTGGCGAACCGTAAGCGGCATGAGTCTTTCAAAACAGATCGCGCCGTACCGCAATTACATCTTGAGTTCCCGGGGCGAGTTTACGGTTGCAAAAGACCAAAACGTGCGCCTTCGCAGCGGCTGGTTCAGCGACCGAAGCGCCTGTTATCTTGCGGCGGGGCGGCCGGTCATCACCCAGGACACGGGATTCGGAAAATTTCTACCTACCGGCAAAGGGCTCTTTTCGTTCAAAACCATAGAGGAGATCGTTACGGCGATGGAGCTCGTCAATGCCGACTACCAAAGGCATAGTCGCGCTGCGCAGGCTATCGCCGAAGAATACTTCGGCGCCGAAAAAGTCCTACGCAAGATGCTGGATGATCTCGGCTTTTGAAAAAGGTCGTGAATTTGTCGCCTGTTCCATGTCAATACCGCGCCGATCGGTTCCTTCGATGATCTGAGTTCCTGAACTGACATGCTGATGGCATCCAAGCTGCGTATCGTCCTTGCCAACGGCGGATCTCTCGCGCGCTATCCACAAGGCGGGGGCCATTGGAGCTGTTTTCTGCAATATCTTTTCGGCCTGACCGCTCTGGGGCACGATATGTTCTGGCTTGAAGTGTTGGAGTCCAGTGGAAATAGTGCTCAAGACCAACAGCGAATTGAGACCTTTTTTCGGCGCTTCAACGGCTACGGTGTAGCTGGACGTTGTGCAGTACTCTTGTACGACCGTGACGTAAATGAGCCGTCACTCGAGCAGGCGCGCGCCTACGGAATGAGTACACAGCAGATTAGAGAAATCGCCCAAACCGCGGACCTTGTGTGGGATTTTGCCTGTGGATTGAGCGAGCCCCTCTTGTCGCTCTTCAGATGGAGGGTGCTGATCGACGGTGACCCAGGTCATCTGCAGGTGTCAGCGCTGACCTTGGACATGGGCATCCGCAACCACGATGTTTTCCTAACTGCGGGGACTAAACTCAACGACGGTGACTGCGAAGTGCCTGCGCTGGGTGTGAAGTGGCGTACTTTCATCCAGTTTGTCTATTTGCCCATGTGGAATGTCGCGCCTGATCCAGGCCGACATGCGCCCTTCACTTCGGTCACCCATTGGACCTGGGAGGAACTGGAGCTTAAGGGACGAATCTTGAGTGTTTCCAAGCGCGCTGCATATCTGAACTATATCGATTTGCCCAAACAAGCTCGGCGTCCGTTTGAGCTTGCGGCAAATATTCATCCAGCAGACGATACTGGCGATCGTGAGTTGCTGCTCGCGCACGGTTGGAGCCTACCGCACCCCTACCGCGTTGCCGGAACGCTGGCATCCTACCGGAGGTACATTAAGCGTTCACGCGCGGAATTCCAGTGTCCGAAACCTGTCCACACACAACTCAAAACCGGCTGGTTCAGCGATCGTAGCGCCGCCTACCTGGCCACCGGACGACCCGTGCTCGCCGAGGACACCGGTTTTAGCGAGCATCTCCCCACCGGCCGCGGCTTGCTGACCTTCAAGAACCGGGCCGAGGCGGCGGCCGGCGTGCAAGAAATCGACGGCAACTATCCGCGGCACATGCGAGCCGCTCGAGAACTGGCCGAGCAGTATCTCAGCTCTGAAAAGTGGCTCCCGCGCATGCTGGGCGCGTGCGGCTGGTGAGACCACGCCTTGGAGATCAGAAACAGAGACAAAACTCGGAGAGAACGAAATGCAGCGACTGACAATGGTCTTCGTCGTCGGACTGATCCTTCAGGCGATGAGCGCAACAGCGTGCGCCAATGCCGTATATACGAGCCGGCATCACGATTATCGAGTAGAGGCGCTCTTCGGCGAGCTGCACCACCCCTGGGGGCTCGCTTTCCTGCCGAGTGGGCGGATGCTCGTAACGGAACAGGCCGGCTACCTCAACCTGCTAGATCCCGCCAACGGCAGGCGCAAGCTGGTAGAGGGAACCCCGCCGGTGGCCGCCGTCGGACAAGGCGGGTTGCTCGATGTGGCTCTGCACCCGAATTTCGAATCCAACCGCCTGGTTCACCTGAGCTATGCGGTCGGCGGCGAAGGCGGCTATGCGACCCAGGTGGGTCGAGGCCAGCTCCGGCGAGGCCGGTTAAAAAACTCCGAGGTGCTGTTCGCCATCCCGTTTGCGCCCGGCAACATGCAATTCGGCTTGCGCCTGGCTTTCGATCACAACGGATATTTGTTCGTCACTGCCGGCGACCGTCGCGAGGCGCATCGCGCTCAGGACCTCGGCAGCTATCATGGCAGTGTCATACGACTGACGGACGACGGGCGCGGCGCGCCCGGCCCACCGCGAAGCTTATTTAAAGGAATATTAAAAACAGAATTCGTCATTATCTGTCTCCGTCGTTGGTCGACGGATACATAACTCTCGGAGGAGATGAACGCTATGACTGTAGACCGGTCCTACCTCGATCAATTGGTGGCTCTCGATTTCAGGGGCGTCGAGTGGACGCGGAAAAAGATCCTCGAGGTGCGGGATTTCCTGTCATCGTGGAATCACAATATCGCCTTGCCGCACGGGGTGTACACCGCGGCGTGTGACGACTACTACCCCGCGCACCGCGAGATCATGCGCGTCGTGCGCGAGCACCTCGGAAGCGACTTCAGCGGCCACCGCATCGTGGACATCGGCTGCCTCGAGGGGTACTTCTCGATCGAGTGCGCGCTCCAGGGTGCGGAGGTCCTCGGCATCGACGGCAAGCTCCTCAACATCCGGAAGTGCGAGTTCGTGCGTTCTGTCCTCGGAGTTGAAGGAGCGACGTTCGTCTTGGGCGACGCTATGAAGGTCACCCGGGAGTCGTCCGGCCGATTCGACGCGGTTCTCGCACTCGGGCTTCTCTACCACCTTGCGGATCCCTACACGTTCCTCGCCAATATGGCCGGGCTCTGCGACGGCTTCGCCGTGATCGACACGCATGTCGCCCTGGACGATCAGCCGGAGAGCATCAAGGGGGGCTGGCGGCCAGACCTCTCAG
>CAZILB010000032.1:25351-28045 GCA_964539925.1 uncultured Syntrophobacter sp.
GCCCTGGACGATCAGCCGGAGAGCATCAAGGGGGGCTGGCGGCCAGACCTCTCAGCGATGCGAACGTTCACGTTCGGTGGGAAGTCGTACGAAGGCCGTCTCTTCCGCGAGTTCCCGACAGGAACGGCGCGCGACGTGAAGGATTTATCGACAACAGCATCGCTCGAGAACGAGCTCTCCGTGTGGCTCACTGAAGATTCCCTCGTCCAGATGCTCCACGACGTTGGATTTTCCGGAATCGAAAAGATTATCTACCCGAGGAATGCAGATATCTGGTGGTCGGATCTTCGCAAGGAATGCCGCGTGCTCATCGTGGCGTCGTCGCCGCGCAGCCGGTTTCGGTCGAAGCTATTCCCTAACTCGTGACCTCTCGTCGCTTCTGCTTCCGTGCAACGAGTTCCGCATCGCGTTCGGGGAGTTTCTGTGACTCCAAGTCCCGCAGCTAAAGGTCAATATATGAGAGCAAAGCTCGGAGGTTAGACATGCTGAGAATGATCAACGTCTTCGTTGTCGGACTGATTTTCTTGCCGATTGCCGTAACCGCGCAAGCCAAGGCCGTGCACCGGAGCCAGCACCATAGCTATCGAGTGGAAATGCTTTTTGAGGAATTAAACCACCCCTGGGGCCTCGCCTTCCTGCCGGATGGGCGGATGCTCGTCACCGAACAGGCAGGACGACTCAACCTGCTGAACCCGCTCAAGGGTTCGCGAAAAGTTATAAATGGGATTCCGCCGGTCGCGGCTGCAGGGCAAGGCGGCCTGTTGGACGTGGCCCTGCACCCAGACTTTGAATCGAACCGTTTCGTTTACCTGAGCTATACGGTTGCCGGCGATGGAGGTTACGCTGTCCAAGTGGGCCGCGGCCGGCTCCAGAGACGCAACCTAAAAGACTTTGAAGTGCTCTTCACCGCTATCCCGTTCACCTCCGGTGAAATGCATTTCGGCTCACGTCTAGCTTTTGACCGCGCCGGATATCTATACGTCACCGTGGGCGATCGCCGGGAAGCCAACCGGGCCCAAGAGCTCGATAGCTATCACGGCAGCGTCGTGCGTCTCACCGGCGACGGCAAATTTCCCCCGGACAATCCGTTCATTGACCGCGCCGGGGCCCTCCCCGGGATCTGGAGCTATGGTCATCGCAACCCCCAGGGACTCACGGTGCACCCGGAGACCGGCGTCCTGTGGCTTCACGAACATGGGCCGCGCGGCGGCGACGAGTTGAACTTACCAAAACGCGGGGCCAATCACGGTTGGCCAAAGGCCACGTTCGGCGTGGACTATAGATCCGGCGAGCCAATCGGCAGCGAACCGCCCGTAGACGGGATGGAGCCGCCCATTCATCACTGGACGCCGGCCATCGCCCCCTCCGGGATGGCGTTCTATGAGGGCGATGCGTTCCCGAACTGGCGCGGGGATCTGCTCGTGGGCTCCCTGGTCCAACACAAACTCGTGCGCCTGCGCCTGGAAGGCGAGCGGGTGGTCGAAGAAGAAGACCTGCTACAGGAGCTGGGTTGGCGCATCCGCGATGTCCGTATCGGGCCCGACGGCTATCTCTACCTGCTGCCTGACACCTGGGGGGCACAAGTCATTCGCTTGATGCCTGCGGACTCATTACTTTGACAAACCGGACATGCGCACGGGAGCGCGGCCAGGTTCCGCAGCCGTGATCGGCGCTTGGCGCGCGCCGCCCGCGAACCGGCCGAGGAATATTTGAACTCGCAAAAATGGCTGCCTTCGGTCCTCTCCAGCTGCGGCTGGTAGACGCGCGCTTTCGACCGAGAGCGGCGCTTGTTGGACTCGGGTCGCTTTTGCTCGTTGTATTTTTGGCTCAAGGAGTCGTTTTCATCGGTGCCAACGCGCCGACTTACGACGAAGCGATGCTCTCGCCGCGGGATCTTCCCAGCTCGCAACCGGGGATTTTCGCCTGGAGGCGCAGAATCCGCCTCTCCTCAAACAATATCTGGCCTTGCCGCTTTTTTTGATTCATCGGCTCCCCTTCCAAACCGATACGCAACATTGGCGTGACGGGATGGATTTTTTTGTCGGCCAGGACTTCCTCTACGGCTCGCCGCTTCCGGCGGATCGGATGATTCAATCCGCTCGCCTCGCAAACTTGGCGCTCGGCGGACTGCTCGTAGTCGTTCCACTGGCTGCGCCAGAGAACACCCGCCGCAAAGATAGGTTACTCTATTTTTGTCTATGACTTGACCGACGATCACGCGGGGTTGACGGCGCTCGAAGAAACTTACCGTAAAGCCGGGCTGGAGGACCTTCCTTGAAGCGTGCGCCGCCCTCCATTAAGCGACCGAGACGCTGGTAGACAAGGGCAGGGCATCCCGGCTTCCGTGTCGGCAACCTGAAAAAGCAGAAGAAAATGAGTCACTAAGAACCCGGCGCGGCCGTGCCGCGCCCGCTTTAATTTCCCTTTTCATTCGTATCGCAGCGCATCGATCAGTATCTCAAGAATCGCGATCGTTCGATCACGATAATTACCCTGCCAATGCGGTGACTTGGTCCCGCCCAGGAATCGCCGCATTTCCTCGAGCCGATTCCGGCACAGCGGTGACTTCTACGATCGAGGAAGGCCCCGTCCCATTCGCGCGCACCAATAGTTGGCGAGAGTGGAAGGGACGGAGCGTCGCGCGATGGCCTATGCTGAATACGGTCGTGCCGCCAAGCCGTTCGCGCACCAGCC
>CAZILB010000033.1:0-25216 GCA_964539925.1 uncultured Syntrophobacter sp.
AACTAGAAGAGTCGGCGGCGTTTGTCAAGATTAAAGACCTGACCCCCTCTCGTTTATGCTTCTCGTTTGACCCCTTCTCGTTTTGACCCCTTCTCGTTTGTAGATCGCGACGATGCCGTCAAGTTGGTTTTGCGGCCGTCGAGAACTTTCCTAGCCCGGACTATGCATCGTAATCAAAAATAGCGGGGTAAATCTTCCGGAGCGAAGGCGATGCACTGTGGGATAATGTTCGAGGTTCAAGGTTCCATGTTCAAAGGGTGCTGAAGCGATCAGTAAGTCGGCCAATCCGTTGCCGTTACCTTTGAACCTTAAACCGTGAACTTTGAACCGGTGCATCACATCGCTCCTGCGGACTTGCCCCGCCATCGACATTGGGTGGCCGCTTTTCCTCGGAGCGTGAATAATCCGGGATAGTCGTCTTGACGCACGACTGGCACATCTCCTATGGTGAGCGTGCTCGACCGGCGTTTACGGGCTGAAGATCATGTTCTTTGCCTGAAAACCGCGGTTCATCCGCATTCGGTTCAGAATCGATTGGGGCATGACAGAAGGATCTGCGGAGAGGAGTGAACTGCAATGGCGCAAGCTAAAGTATCTCTGTTCTTTCTGCTTCTTTTTTTCGGCCTGGCGAGCCCCCCGCATGCGCGAGCCGAGCGCATCCGCACCGCGGTGCCGGGGCTGAATTTGAATTATCTGTCGATTTTCACCGCGGAGGCGCGAGGCTTTTTTAAAGACGAAGAATTGGAGAACGAAACCATCGTGATCGGCGGTCCGGCGGGAATCGCCGCCCTGATCAGCGGCGAATTGGACTTCAGCGGCGCGGGCGGCAGCGGGCTGCGGGCGGCCATCAAAGGCGCGCCGCTGAAGGCGATCCTTTATCAGACCGAGCGGCCGACTTGGTATCTGATCGTGCACCCGAGCATTTCACAGATCGCAGACCTCAAGGGGAAGCGCGTCGGCGTCTCGCTGATCGGCGACAGCGAAGATCGCTTCATTACGCTCTTCATCGAGCGCGGCGGGCTTTCCGCCAAAGGCGTTACCAAAATTTCCCTGGGCACGAGTCCAGGCGATAAAATATTGGCGATGAAAAGCGGCGGGGTGTCCGCGGTGGTGTTGGACCCCGCCGGCACCATCGTGGCCGAACGCGAAGGGCTGCGCAACTTTGCCTATCTCGGCGATATTTTCCCGCTGCCCTTTCAAGGCTATGTGACGACGGATCGCAAGCTCGCGGAGAATCCGGCGCAGGTGAAGCGCTGGGCGAGGGCGATGATTCGGGCCTTAATGTTTTTGCGCGAGCGGCCCGAAGATGCCGCCGACATCGCCATGAAGAAACTCCGTTTCGGCAAGATTACCAAGCCGTTGCTCACCGATGCCATCAAGGCCTGGGTCAGAGCGCTCCCCGCGGGGGTGCCGGGCGTGCCGTCGGCCGATGGGCTAAAGAACGTTCTCGAGTACGATATCCGTCTTCCTTTGAAGATCGAAGGGCCGGTGCCCGCGGAAAAGTTCTTCGATCTGCGCTGGGCCGCCGAGGTCAAAAAAGAACTGGAACAAAAAATTAAATAGCCAGGCGCAAATTCCCCGCGCACCGCTCGCGCGGCATCCAAAGCAAAGCCAGGGCAGGTGCATCGCAAGAAAGGAAAACGAAAATGAATGCCGCTCCCACGATGGACTTGAAGACCATGCGCGTCGACCAGGTCGGCAGTTTGCTCAGACCGCAAGAATTGAAAGCGGCCTTTGCCGCCTACGGGCAGGGGAGAATCGACGAAAAGGGATTGCGACAGACACAGGACGAGGCGATCCGCGACGTGGTTGCAAAACAGGTGGCGCATAACCTGCCGATCGTCGTCGACGGCGAGTTTCGCCGCACCAGTTTTATGGAAAGCTTTGCCGTGGTGTCGGGCGTCGAGGAATGGCAAAGCGGCGTGAAGACCTATCACGAGATTCTGGCGCGCGAAGACACCGGCGAATCGGTGTCGCGCAAGGGCCAGGACCCGATCCTGCTCAACCGTAAACGGGTGACCGGACGCTTGAAACTGCTGCGCAACTCGTTGCTCGACGACTTTCGCTTTACTCAGGCGCTGACCGACCGGCCGGCCAAAGCGACGCTGATCAGCGCCGACCGGATTTCGCAGTGCTACGACAGCGAGGCCTCGCGCCCGGTTTATCCGACGACGGAAGAGTTCTTGCGGGACGTGGTTTCGGTAGAACGGCAGATGATCGGCGGGCTGGCGGAGGCTGGCTGCCGCTATGTCGGCATCGACGGGCCGGGCTACACCGCTTACATCGATCCGGATTCGCTGGCGGCTATGCGCGCGCGCGGCGAAGACCCGCAAGCCAATCTCGACCGCTCGATCAAAGCCGATAACGAGATCATCGCCGATTTTCCCGGCGTCACCTTCGGCATCCATATCTGCCGCGGCAACCGGCAAAGCATGTGGCATCGCGAGGGCCACTACGATGCGATCGCGGAAAGGCTATTTTCCGAATTGAAGCATCACCGGCTGCTCCTGGAATACGACACCGAGCGCGCCGGCAGCTTCGAGCCGCTCCGTTTCGTGCCCAAGGGCAAGGTCGCCGTGCTCGGCTTGATCACCACCAAGATAGCGCGGGTGGAAACGGTCGATGATCTCAGGCGCAGGATCGACGAGGCGGCGCGCTACTTGCCGCTCGAGCAGTTGGCCCTCAGCCCGCAGTGCGGCTTCGCCTCGAGCCTTCGCGGCAATCTGCTGAGCGAGTCGGATCAATTCCGCAAGCTCGACGTCATGCTCGAAACCGCGGCGAAGGTCTGGGGAAGGGGTGCATAGGATAAGGATGAAGGATGAAGGCGAAGGGATGAAGGCGAAGATATCCTCTTGCTTCATCCCCTCGCTGAGTTGTCCGCCTAGCGCTTGAAGCCGCCGCGCTCGTCGGGTTCGCGCATGCTCCACACGGTCCTTTGCACCGCACAGAAGCGGCGGCTGGCGTCGACATCTTGGCGCGAGCCTTCGAGATCGACCTGAACATTAAAGCAATGCTCGCGCCCGCCGAATCGGAAGTTGCCGGAGGGCCGCACATCGACTTCATTGATGCCGGGGCGAAGCCGGAAGCTGCGCTCGTGGCCCACGACGTTCCTGCCTTCCCGGACCAAGACTTCGGTGTCGCATTCGCGCTTGCCGTCGAAACGCAGGCGCACCTTCCACGAGCGAATCCGCTGGCCTTCGATGAGCGGGTCCGGCGAAACATCGAGGTCTTGAATCTGAATCCGGTCGCCGCGCCGGCAAGCCTGGCCTTTCGCCCACTCCGCGGCCATCGCTTCCAGCGCGGGAGTCATGAAAAACGCGCTCATGAGACTTGTTAAAAATAAGGCTTTCAACCAAGACATAACCATTCCTCCTTTGGAACCATTTTTGTTCTTAGAACTTCGAAAGAATAGACTGACGGGAGATGAATTTCTGTCTAATATTGCACAATCGAAGCACGGCTAAAATAAATTCACTTCTTGACGGCGATTCCTGGTTTGCCATATTTTCCGAAAGACGATGTCAGGCCCCGCGCAGGTGTTTATACTCGATCCAAGCGCAGCCTGTCCAGTGACTTATAGTTTTTCAATGGAGGACTCTATGACGGCCAAAAGCGATTCCCTGCAACTGTTCTTTTTGAAAGCGGACGGTTTGGCTCGTTGTCTTTGGGATGGGCGCTCGGAGCGGGTCGAAGCTTTACAAACCGCCCTGGAGGGCGAGACCGTACGCGAAGTGGCGCGCGACGCGGCCAATCCTCGGCGGCTATACGCCGCGACGTTGACGGAAATTCACGTGAGCGACGACGGCGGCGCGACGTGGAAATGGGTGCCGTCGGGAGGGATCGATCATCGCGATATCTGGGCCATGGCGGCCCATCCGACGCGCGCGGAGGAGATCTACGTCGGCACTTTGCCCGCCGCGGTTTACGTGAGCGAGAACGGCGGCAGGTCGTTTCGCGAACTCGCATCTTTTCGCAACTTGCCCGATTACGGCAGATGGACCTTTCCGCCGCCGCCCCACGCAGCGCATATCCGCTGTATCACGCTGGATGCGCGCGTCCCCGACGAAATTATCGTCGGTATCGAGGAAGGCGGGGTGGCGCGCAGCCGCGATCGCGGCGCAAGCTGGGAAGACATCAGCGGGCCGCGCAGCGTTGCGGCTTTTCCCGAGTACAATGATCCCGCGGGGATCTTGCCGTACGAGATGGGCAAGCATGAAGACGGTCGCGTTTATCGCGACGTGCACTGGGTGACTCGCCATCCGGGCCGATGGGCGACGCTTTACGCGAGCACGGGGCTTGGAACCTATCGAACCGACGATGATGGAAAATTCTGGAACAAACTGGATTACGGCATGGGGCGCGCCTATGCGATCCCCATGAGCAATCATGAGGCGGCCCCGGACCGGCTCTTTCTCGGCGCGGCGGAAAACGGTCCGACATCCTGGAAAGGTTACCGCACCGTACGCGCCGGGCCGTTCAATACGATTCGCTTCAGCCGGGACACCTCGGAGGCGGTCGGCGGCGCGAAAACGCAAATACTGCGAAGCGACGATGGCGGCCGGACGTGGAATTTTCTCAAAACCGGTTTGCCGCACGCACATGCGCACATGACCTGCGGTTTCGCCCATCACCCGCAGGACAGCGATACGCTTTGTGTCGCGTATACCGACGGCACAGTCTACGCGACCCATGACGCGGGTGAATCCTGGCGCCGGCTGCAAGTCTCGCAAGACAAGCTGTACGGCGTGAGATTGATGGAGGCGCCGTGAACCTGGGATTGTGAAACGCTCGCGTAATCGGGTAGTTTGTGCAGTTCCAAGAACAAATTCAGTACAAACATAAATTTGTTTTAGTGATAAAATTTATTGACATCTAAATTGCCTTGCTTCACAATTGGCCAATCAAATCAATCCATTGCGGGTTGGAAAGGTGGCTAAAATGAGGCAGAGAGAGCTGTTGCGTTCTGGTTTGGGACTTTTGGCCGTTGTGTTTCTAATGTCATGTGGAAATCCGGCCAACCCTCCGCCGCCCAAGTGGACGGTGGAAAACCCGGGCGCATCTGCAGGCGCCGCAGCGAAGCCGACAGCGCCCAGGGTCGCCGCGCCGGTCAAGCCCGCGCCGGGGACCGAGTCTAGCTTGGAAGCTTTGCGCAAAGGCGAGTCTCCGGAGCCCGGGCCGTTGAAGGAAATTTACTTTAATTTTGACAGCGCCGCTCTCTCCGAGCCGGCGCGCGCAACGCTCAAAGCCAACGCCGATTGGCTCAAGACGAACCCGGCGGCGCGGGTGCAGATCGAAGGCCATTGCGACGAGCGCGGCACAGCGGAGTACAACCTGGCCCTCGGCGCGAGACGGGCGCAGTCGGCGGTGGACTATCTGGTGACGCTTGGCATCGCTGCCAACCGGCTGTCAACGATCAGCTACGGTGAAGAGATCCCCGTGTGCAGGGAGCAAAACGAAGCATGCTGGTCGAAGAATCGCCGCGCCCGGTTCGTAGTACTGTCCCCAAAGGGGGCAAACTGATGGCCGGATCAGAAATGGCGATTTGAACGGCGACCGTTGTTTCCGGAGGCCCGTGTCATGACAACACGGGCCTCTTTGTTTCAGGCGTCGCCGGCTCTTGCGCGCCGCCTCCCCTTGCGTTCCGTTCAGTGGCGCGCCGTCCGAATCTGTCGCAGAGTTTCTGTCGTTGCATGAGGCAGCTCCGGTTAGCGGCGGCTGTGCTCTTCTGTTACGTTCGCAGCCGATTTGCCCGCGTCAAGAATGTTTTTCTCGCCTGATCGGGGCGTTTCCTGAGTGGGTGCGGATTTGCGCCGGATCAGCCGAAAAGATCGAGGGTCTCAGGGGCGAAGAGCTCGCCGACATCGAATTGTCTCTTCGTCAATCCCTGTTCCCGGGAATAGAGCGCGGCCGCTTCCAGCGTGGGCCGATTCTTCGCGACGCCGTAAGGATAGAAGTCTTCGCCCAAAGTCTGCTGGGCGTATTCCAGATCCAAATTGAGCCAGGGAAGGGCTGCCAAGCCTTCGTCGTACGCTTTAAAAGCCAGCTTTTTTGCAGCCTCAAAACCCTGCGCCAGCCGAACCGCGATGGACGGATCCTGTTCGTAAAGGGCGCGCCGGATCACGACCATGTGCATGATCGGAAAAATCCCCGTGCAGCGGTAATATTCGGCCTCCACCGCCCGGCTGTCGGGAAACAGCCTGCGGACCATCGGCGACCCCTTGAGGAACGCCCGCGGAGGGGAGGTCACGGCGACGGCGTCGAGCTCGCCCGTTTCGAGCAGGTCGTCGAGAGTTTGATCCCTGGCGATGTTATCGATACGAATGCCCGGAGGTATCTCGATCGACAGGTGCTCCGAGCGGCGGCGGAACCAGTGGATGTCCTCGGGCGCGACGCCGTACTGATGGTGCAGTAGACCGCGCACGAAGAGCAGCGCCGTCATCGAATAATCCGCAATGCCGATTTTTTTGCCTTTAAGGTCTTCCGGGCGCGCAATGCCCGCCTCGGTGTTGACCCAGATGTAGGAGTGGCGAAAGACGCGCGAGGGAAAAACGGGTATCGCGACGAAGCGGCGGTCGCCCTTGCCGAGCGCGATCATATAATTGGAAAGCGACATCTCCGAGGCGTCGTAGGCTTCTTCGTGCAGCATGCGCAGAAATATCTGCGAAGGGGGCGAGAGGTTGATGAATTTGAGATCGGCGCCGTCCACCTTGACTCTGCCGTCGGCGAGCGCCCGCGTATGATCGTAGTCGCGGCAGCCGATTGTGATCGAGCGATTGGCCATCGGTTTCTCCCGGCAATTGTGCTTCAGCGGGTGAATTTAGGCGAAAGCCGGGCGAGAAGTCAACATAAAGGATGAAGGCGAAAGACAAAGCCCTGGGGGCGCAGATCGCGTTTTGTTTCTGCCGCTTCATCCTTTCGCCTTTATCCTTATCTTCTGTGGACAGCCGGCGGCGAATGGAGTAAGGGAAGTTCGGGAGGAGGAAATTATGGGCCTGCTCAAACTCGATGCGGTCGTTCACTGGTCGATCCCGGTCAATAATCTGGAGGAGGCGGAAAAATTTTACGGTGAAATTCTCGGACTGGAGCATGTCGGCCGCCTCGCCAATTCGCCCATGTCCTGCTTCAAGCTCGGCAATCACAATATTTTGCTTTGCCGGCGCAATGACCCCGTCGTTCGAACCGTGGAACAGGACGGCCGTTTGCATCACGCCTTCGACGTCAGTCCGGAAATGTTCGTTAGAGCGTGCAAGCTTTTCCATGAGCTCGGCATCAAGATTCGCGAGCCGGTAGACTACCGGCCCGGAGGATTTTTCACGGGACGGCAACTTTTCGTTCTCGACCCGAGCGGTAACCGCATCGAGCTGCGAGACGCGAGTTGGAAGGCGGGCATGCCGACGCCGACCTATGAGGAGATCGTAAGTTCGTGATCGTGTCCGTGGATCGTGAATGAGGATGCTGAGTACGACTCGGGACCTTGAATGGCGTCCGGCGATGACACGCCCGTTGTGGTTATCGGCTGAAGGCCGTCGATTACGCTGCGGCTCGCGACAAGGTTTGGTTTGCCAGCCGTGAAGAAGTCGCGGCTTGGTATTTGCAGATCCACGAGACCCATATTCCCCTGTCCGACTCGGGCAAGGCGTGAAGCCTGAGGCGATGCAAATAAAAAAACGCCGGGAGAGGGAGAATGCAGACCGACCGATACGATTACTCGCCGATCATTCGCCGAAGATCTTTCAAATGGCCGAACGACGCACGCGTTGCTTTGATTGTCGCGCCGAACATCGAGTTCTTTCACGTTGATAAAGGCATTCCCGGCGCGCCGAACTCATTATTGCCGGATGTTACCGGCTACGCGTTGCGTGATTACGGATCGCGCATCGGCGTGTTTCGCATGATGGAGGTTCTCGATAAACATCAGATTCGCGCCACCGTGCTTCTCAACGCCGATGTTTGCGCGCATCATCCGGCGATCATCGAAGAAGGCAACAAGCGCAAATGGGAGTGGCTCGGCCACGGCGTCACGAACAATATCCGCATGACGCATTATCCGGCGGATGAGGAACGGGGGGTGATCCGGCAGATCCGAGACACGATTGCGACGGCGACAGGCAAGGCGCCGCGCGGCTGGCTCGGTCCGGGCGGCGGCGATGAAAGCCCAAACACTCTGGATCACCTGGCCGAGGAAGGATTCGATTACGTTTGCGATTGGGGCTTCGACGATCAACCGCAGGCGATGCGCGTAAAATCAGGCCGTATGATCGCAATTCCATACCAGCAGGGGCTCAACGATATTCGGGTTCTTTTTCAAGGCGGCTATACGCCCGGGGATTGGCTGCAAATGGTTTGCGACCAGTTCGACCAGTTATATGCCGAAGGGGCGACGCAGGGGCGCGTGATGACCATCCCGCTGCATCCCTTCGTCATCGGTCTCGCGTTTCGCATCAAGTATCTCGACAAGGCGCTCGAATATATCTGCTCGCATGAGGGGGTCTGGAAAGCGACGGGCGCGGAAATCGCCGATTACTATTACGCCAACTACTACGACAAGCCTTGAGACCGGCAGCGTCAGCGAAACGCCGGCATGACTTCCCTGGCGAATAGACGCATCGATTTCAAGATCTCGGCGTGGGGGATGCCGCCGAAATTGAACGTCGTCGTAAGCGTGTCGAAGTAGTAGTGTTTCATCGCGTTGTGGATGTTTTCGATGCACTGCTCCGGCGTGCCGTAGTTGTTGCGCCCCGCGGCGAGCATCATCTCCCAATCATACTCGCCCGGCGGCACTGTGAGCGACTTTCGTCCAATGCGCGAGATCGCGTCGTAGCGCGAGATCGCAGCCGTGGCGACCTCGCGGGCGCGTTCGGCGCTTTCGCTGACATGCGTTCTCACATGGAACTGGCAGCGCCGCTCTTTGGGATCGATGCCGCGGTCGAGCAGGCCTTTCTTCCACGCCTCCACGCCGGGGCGAACTTTGTCCGGCGGATGGGGGTGGCCGACGGTCATGATGTGGTAGCCCTGCTGCCCCGCCCAGCCCAGTCCTTCGGCTGACGTGCCCGCGACCCAGATCGGCGGATGCGGCTGTTGAATGGGTCTAGGGTAGAGCGTGAGCTCGTCAAACTGCCAAAACTCCCCCTTGTGGCTGACGCGATTGTTGCCCCAGGCTTTAAGGATCACGTCGACGGCTTCCCGCAGCCGCTGCCGGTCGTTTTCCCGCGTGACGCCAAACACCTTGTAATCCATCTCGGTGTTGCCCGAGCCGATGCCGAACTCCAACCGGCCGCCCGATATCGCGTCGACCATGGCATAGTCTTCGGCGCTGTGCAGCGGATGGCGGAGCGGCAAGATCGCGATGCACGTTCCCAAGCGAATCCGCGCCGTGCGCGCCGCCGCCGCGGAAAGCAAAACCGCGGGATTGGCCACCGGTCCGCCGTAGCCGAGAAAATGGTGCTCGTTGAACATGAAACATTCCCAACCGAGCTCCTCGGCAAGCTCCACCTGTTCGAGGATCTGCCGGTAGTACACGTCGTAGGGCGGATCCATGTCCTGGAAATAAGTCGCAAGAATGTTGATGTAGAAGCGCATCGCGCGGTCCCCTCGGCGCTGGCGATCACGAAAGTCTGGATCGCGCCGGCGTAAAAAGTTTCGCTGAGTTCCAATGTTTGGCGATACCGTAATGGAGTAAAGCCGCGGTTGTCAATTAACGGCCGCCGGGCGGCCGAGGCCCGGCGAAAAAAATCGTCATGTCTCTTGACATATTTTAACAGTTGCAATAAATTTGCATCTGTATAGAAAACCTAAGAAGGAGACAACCGTCATGGCCGCCCTGGATGCGGAATTTTACGAAAGCAAGCCGGTGAGAGATACCGTCGAATCCCTGTTTCAGCCGGACACCATCGCTTCCGCCGAGTATTTCGACGGCCGAAGAAAGTCTGCGCTGGAGCCGGAAAAGGAACTGGTCTTGGCTTTGATCGAGGACGCGGTATTCTGTTTTAAAAAATACCTGGGATCGAAGCGGGAGAAAGAGCAGCGGCTATACTCGGACGCCGAAGAGTGGATTTTCAGCGACGATCGGGAGTGGCCGTTGTCGTTTCTCAACGTCTGTGATCTGCTCGGCCTGGAGCCGGACTATATGCGCGGCGGACTGTTGCGATGGAAGAAGGACATACCCGGCGCGGAAGCGGCGGCGAGGGCCGGCACCTCGAAACCAGAAATCGAAATCAAAAAAGAAGGAGAGAGTCATGGCAGAAAAGAAGAAAGAGAGGCTCACCAGCGCCCGCCGCTCAAAATCTCCGGCGCTGCGGATCGCTAAGTTAGCTAGATGGGCACCGAAATAATATCGATAGTATTGCTGGTCAACAATTCACTCAACGAAAGGAGTAAACATTATGGCTGACACTAACCAGTGCCCGTACAGCCACATCGCCGGCATCGGCAGGACGAACCGCGACTGGTGGCCGAACCAGCTGCGGCTGGAACTGTTGCACCAGCATTCCTCGAAGTCCGACCCGATGGGCAAGGATTTCGACTACAGGAAGGAATTCGAGAGCCTCGACTACAAGGCGCTGAAGAGCGACCTGGTCAAGCTGATGACCGACTCTAAGGACTGGTGGCCGGCGGACTTCGGCCATTATGGGCCGCAGTTCATCCGCATGGCGTGGCACGCCGCCGGGACCTACCGGATCGCCGACGGCCGCGGCGGCGGCGGCCGCGGCCAGCAGCGCTTCGCACCCCTCGATAGCTGGCCCGACAACGTCAACATCGACAAATCGCGCCGGCTGCTGTGGCCGATCAAGCAGAAGTACGGCAAGAAGATCTCCTGGGCCGACCTGATCATTTTCGCCGGCAACGTCGCGCTGGAATCGATGGGCTTCAGGACCTTCGGCTTCGGCGCCGGCCGCGCCGACGTGTGGGAGCCGGACGAGGACGTGAACTGGGGTGAGGAGATCGCGTGGCTGGGCGTCGACAAGCGCTTCAGCGGCGATCGGGATCTGGGGCCGTTCGGCGCCACCCACATGGGCCTGATCTACGTCAACCCGGAAGGCCCGAACGCCAGCGGCGACTACATGGCCGCCGCCAAGGACATCCGCGCCACCTTCAGCCGTATGGCGATGAACGACGAAGAGACCGTCGCCCTTATTGCCGGCGGCCATACCTTCGGCAAGTGCCATGGCGCCGCCCCGGAATCGCACAAGGGCCCCGATCCGGAAGCCGCGCCGCTCCAAGCGCAGGGCCTGGGCTGGATGAGTGACTATGGCACGGGGCACGGCGCCGACACGATTTCGAGCGGCATTGAAGTGACCTGGACCAAGACCCCGGCGCTGTGGAGCAACAACTTCTTCGAGAACCTTTTCAAGTACGAGTGGGAGGTGACCAAGTCGCCCGCCGGCGCCAAGCAATGGGTGGCCAAGGACGCGCCGGAGATCATCCCCGACGCGCACGACCCGTCGAAGAAGCACAAGCCGACCATGCTGACCACCGACCTGACGCTGCGTTTCGATCCGGAATTCGGGAAGATCTCGCGCAGGTTCCTCGACGACCCGCAGTCCTTCGCCGAGGCCTTCGCCCGCGCCTGGTTCAAGCTGACGCACCGCGACATGGGCCCGCGCGCCCGCTACCTGGGACCGGAGGTGCCCAAGGAAGAGCTTATCTGGCAGGACCCCATCCCCGAGGTCGATCACAAGCTGATCGACGAGAAGGATATCGCCTCGCTCAAGGGCAAGGCGCTGGCATCCGGTCCGTCGGTCTCGCAGCTCGTCTCGACCGCCTGGGCGTCGGCGTCCACCTTCCGCGGCTCCGACAAGCGCGGCGGCGCCAACGGCGCGCGCATCCGCCTGGCGCCGCAGAAAGATTGGGAGGTCAACCAGCCGGCCGAGCTGGCGAAGGTCCTCAGGGCGCTGGAGGCCATCCAGAAGGAGTTCAACGCCTCGGCCTCCGGCGCCAAGAAGGTGTCGCTCGCCGACCTGATCGTTCTGGCCGGTTGTGCGGGCGTCGAGCAGGCCGCGAAGAATGCCGGCGTCGAGGTGAAGGTTCCCTTCGCGCCCGGACGCATGGACGCGAGGCAGGACCAGACCGACGTCGAGTCCTTCGCGGTGCTCGAGCCGATGGCCGACGGCTTCCGCAACTACCTGAAAGGCAAGTTTACGGTCTCCGCGGAGCAGCTTTTGATCGACAGGGCGCAGCTCCTGACGCTCACAGCGCCCGAGATGACCGTCCTCGTCGGCGGCATGCGCATGCTGGGGACCAACGCCGGCGGCTCCAAGCACGGGGTCTTCACCTCCAAGCCGGAGGCGCTGACCAACGACTTCTTCGTGAACCTCCTCGACATGGGCACCGAATGGAAGCCGGTCTCGGACGCCGGGGACGTGTTCGAAGGGCGCGACCGCAAGACCGGCGAAGTCAAGTGGACCGGCACGCGTGTCGATCTCGTCTTCGGTTCGAACTCCCAGCTCCGCGCCCTGGCTGAAGTGTATGGATGTGCGGACTCCCAGGAGAAGTTTGTCCATGACTTTGTCGCGGCCTGGGACAAGGTGATGAACCTGGATCGTTTCGACCTAGCCTGATCTTAGCATAAACGTCCTCGAGGGGTTCTCACAGGGCGGCGAAAAAAACGGTCAGCTACAACCGGTTCCAGCGGACGGCGTACCGCCGCCGCGGAACCGGAACGATCACCGGGAGGGCAACGACGACTACACCCAGGCTGGAAATCTCTTCCGATTGATGAGCGCCGAGCAGAAAAAGCACCCGATCAACAACATCGTCGGCGCGATGAAGACGGTGCCTAGGGAGATCCAGGAGCGCCAGATCGCGCATTTCACCAAGGCCGATCCCGCCTACGGCCAGGGTGTGGCCAGGGGCCTGGGTTTGCCGACGGGCTGAGACTCATAGTAGTATGCCGATCGAGCGCGGGGTTGGTAAGCCCTGCCCCGCGCTCCTCGGAGAATGGCGAAGGTGAAAAGTATTCAGGCTCAAAAGCAAAAGAAGTTAGAGCTGCTGGAGTCGATCTCCCACGAACGAAATCTGCCCGTCACCGTGCAGCGCCGTGTCGTGCTCGATGCGCTCCTCGACCGCGACGATCATCCGACCGTCGATCAACTTTTTGCGGACGTCAACGCGCGCATGCCGGGGGTATCGCGGACAACGATCTATCGCGCGCTGGAAACGCTCGTCGAGCTGGGCCTGGCCCGGCGCGCCAATCACTTCGAAGCCTCGGCCCGCTTCGACGGCAACACCGATCATCACCACCACCTGGTGTGCAGACGCTGCAATCGCGTCGCCGATTTCGATCATCCAAGTCTGAACCATTTCGCGCCGCCGAGTCTCGGCGGCATCGCCTTCAAAGTTTTGGATTATTCGATCCATCTCGAAGGGCTGTGCGCCGAATGCCAAAAGGACGGTTCGAGATCGGTCCCGAAGAAACCGACGGCCAAGCGCCCGCGAACCCCTTCTCGGTAATCCCGATCGTCGCGTAACATTCCACCTCACCGAGGGGTTTTTGGTTTTGTCCAGTGGTCATGGGCCCTGATTCCCGCCATTCCGGGCAGGCCGGAAGCCGGCGGGTTTTTCTGCATGACGTGCCGGGGAGAGCCGTTCACGGGTCGCCGGCGATCCATGAGAAACCGGCGGTTGGCAGCCGATCGATCGTCTCGAATATCCAATCCGCTAGAAAAACACTCCCGCATCCTGCTCGGCGCGGGCGCCCGGCGACAAACGCGAGAATAGGTACTTCATGGCGGCATTGGCGAGGGCGGCAAGGACGAAGACAAACAGCAGCAGCGCATACATGTCGGCGATGCGAAACTGGCCGTAGTACTCGACGATCATAAAACCCAAGCCGGCCTTGGCGATCTTGGTTTCCGCCAGCAGGGCGCCGGTCACCGCCGCGCCCATGCCGATTCTTATGCCGGTAAACACCTGCCCGGCAATCGCCGGCAGATAGACGCGCGTGGCGATTTGCCATGTTCGGGCTCCGACCATGCGCGCTACTTCGACGTAGACCTTTTTGACATCTCTCATGCCGGCGATCGTCAAGAGCGAGATCGGAAAAAACGCCGCGATGGCGCCCACGGCGAGCTTGGAATGAACGTCGATGCCCAGGAACAGAATAAAGATCGGAAAGATGACGATCTTCGGCACGACGGCGGCGTAGAGAATCAGCGGCTCGGCGACACGATGCCAGTTTTGCCGGCTGCCGAAAACGATTCCCAGAGGTATGCCGCCGATCGCGGCGATGGCGAGGGCGCCGCCGACTTCATAAAGGCTGGCTTTCAGATGGGGCAGGATGAGCGGCGTGGTCAGATAGGTCCAGAGCGACGCTAGAATGGACAGGACCGACGGAAACAGTTCAGGAAAAAGGAGACCGGTCCTGCCGATGGTTTCCCAGACCGCGATGATCGCGCCCAACGTCAGCGCCTGTACGGCGAGCGGAGTCTGAAGACGGCCGGCGGCTGACGGGTGATGGTGTTGTGCAACGGTTAGGGTTACCTGCGTATCCATGACTCCATACGATTGATCGCGTAGAGAAAAAGTATCGAGAGCAAGATCGTGCCGAACAGGCCGGCATAGACTTCTTCGACTTCGAACTTGTAGGCTGCGTCGGACAGCCACATGCCGATGCCGCCCACCTGGGCGACGTATTCCAAACCGAGCACCGATTTCAGAATGTACGTCAGCGCCAGGCGAAAACCGCTGAAGATCGCCGGTGCCACGGCGGGGAGGAGAATATGACGGAACATCTGCTTGCGGCTAAGATTCATGCTGGCGCCCACCTGGAGCAGGATCGGATTGACGTTTTGAAAGGCGCCTTTGGTGTTGATGATGATCGGGATCAAACCGAAGATCGACGACAGCGCGATCACCGCCGCGCTGGTACGGCCGAAGGTGACGAGAAAAATCGGGTAAGCGAGGATCACCGGCGAGGAAAATAGCGCCGCCAGCGGCATCTCGAAGCTGGTGCCGATCAGTTTGTAACGCCAGAGGAGAAAACCGGCAAACAGGCCGAAGACCGTGGCGATCACCAGACAAGAGGCGATTTCGAACAGCGTGATGCCGGTGAGCCGGAGAGCGTCTCCGTAAAGCAGCTGCTCCCATAGCACGGCCGCCGCACGCGTCGGTGCGGCGAGAAAAAATGTGCTGATCCAGCCGAACCGGACGGCCGATTCGGCAACGGCCAGCGCACCCAGGATGATGCTCAGGCGCCAGGCGCTGAGTCGCATGCTTTCGGACATGGGTTCAATCAGTTCAAATCGTTCAAGCCGTTCAAAATGTCGGATGAGAACGCGGGAAGACCTCCGCTGCGGATTTAGGCGTCCTTCGGTTCTAATACCGGAATTACGGCAGAAAGCTCAGGTCGATCAGCGCGTCCAGTTCGGTCTTAGTCAGCGGCTGCGACAGGAATTTGTTTCGGATGCCGTCTTCGATGGTCGCCTGCACGCCGCGGATCGGTTTGAGCGCCATGGCCGCTCGATTGTAGAAGTCCCAAGTTTTTAGTATCGCCGATTCGGGGTATTTCATCTCGGCCCGGCGGATCCATATTTTCGCCGTATCGGCTTTGTTCTCGAACATGTAGTCGAGGGCGCGCTGCTGCGCTCTGAAAAAGGCGCGCACGGCGTCGGGGTTTTTGGCGGCAAAGGAGTTGTTGACGAAATGCACCCGCGGGGTGATCTCTCTCAACGAGACCAGCTCATCGCCCTTGACGACCACGCGCAGTTCGCCTTTGTCTACCAGATCCAGCTGAAAGGGCGGCACCGACCAGCCGGCATCGGCCTGACCGGTGCGAACGGCGGTATACACTTCCGGTATGCCGCCCAGCGAGACCACCTCGGGCGGTTTGAGTCCTTTGGCTTTGATCTGATCGGCGATCGCTAGCGCGCCCATATGGGTGGAGGAGCCCGGGCGGCTGTAAGCAACTTTTTTGCCCGCGAGATCCTCCAAACGGCGGATCGGTGCTTTGCTCTGCACGTACCAGATCGCGTCCAATCCGGTGATCTCGGCGGCCGCGATCTTGATCGGCGCCTTTTTCACGAACGCGCTGATAACCGCCAGCGTCCCGGTGCCCAGGCCGATCTGGGCGTCGCCGGAAACGACCGCTTGCACGTTCTCGCCGCCGCCGCGGGTAAAGACCGCGTCGACGTCGATGTTATTTTCCTTGTAGAAGCCCTTTTCCTGAGCGACGTATATGGGCAGCGCTACGGTAAACAGAATGCGATGCGGCACAACGACGACGATCTTGGTGCGCGCTGCGGCGGCCCACGAAGATGACGCCAGCGCGCATAAGACGAATAGGACCCATGAGCTCAATAACGCGGTCTTTGTTGCCGTCAAGGGTCGTTTGTTCATCGCTTGATCCTCCTATTCTCTTTGCTCCGATTGTTTGAAGCTCTTGATCGATTCTTCCCTGAGCGCGCTCCAGACCTGTGCGACCAACTTGCCGAATCGGTCCGAGGCGATGATCGACGAGTCGCGCGGGTGGGGCAGGTCGATATTCACGATCGATTTAACCCGGCCGGGACGGGCCGTCATCACCATCACGCGGTCTGAGAGCTGAACGGACTCATTGATATTGTGGGTGACGAGAACGATGGTTTGTTTGAGTTCGTCGCGGATGCGCAAGAGCTCTTCGCCCAAAATGATCCGCGTCTGCTCGTCCAGAGCGCCGAAAGGCTCGTCCATGAGCAGAATCTTGGGCTCCAAGACCAGGGCTCGCGCGATGGCTACGCGCTGCTTCATGCCGCCGGAGAGCTCCGACGGGTAGCGCTCTTCAAAGCCGGACAACCCGACCAGCCGGATCATCTCGCGCGCCTTGGCTCGCCTTTCGTCGAGCGCCACGCCGCGCATCTCCAGGCCGAATTCCACGTTGGCCAATGTGGTGCGCCAGGGAAAGGTGGACTCCTCTTGAAACACCATGCCGATCCAGGGGTGCGGGCCGTTCACGCGCTCGCCGCCCACGTCAAGCTCGCCGCCCGACGCCGCAATCAAGCCGCCGATGATTCTCAAAAGCGTCGATTTGCCGCAGCCCGAAGGCCCGATGATGGAAAAAAACTCCCCGGCGTGAACGTCCAGCGAGACCTCGTTCACCGCGGCGACCTCGCCCGCCCCATTCTCGGGACTGCCGAACGCCTTGCTGACTTTGCGCAGCGTCAAAATCGCCATAGTCTTCGTTCCAAACGGGCGGGCTTCGCCGCGCCCTACAAATAAGCGGATTCAGAGGGCGCGTCAAGAAGAATGAAACGCACGCGTGCCGGGTTCATTGGACCGCGCATATGGCCGGATATTACTTTTTGCTCAACGTGTTGAGTAATTTTACTCAATGCACTGAGTAAATTGTAACTGTGTGGTTCCAGCGCCATTCCATCGCTTCAGTCTCAATTCTCCAGCCCCGGATTGGCCATGAAGATCGAGGGGGAGAGTTTCTGCCTGGTCTCGGGGTGGCGGAGGGTGCGCTTGAGGACAAAGTCGAAGAGCAGGGGGTTGTAGTCGTAGATCTCGTTGAGCGCCTCGCGTTCTTCGGCCGTGATAAAGCCGCCGCGGGCCAGCGCTCGAGTCCAGATCAGGGAATTGATTGCGGGCAAGGGATAGTCGCTGCCATTGACCAGCCGAGGGTGGAGGTCCTGGCGCTTGAGCAGCGTCGCGAGCGGCGCCGGCATGCGGTTGATCTGCGGCATTGCCGAGATCTCGCCGAACAAGAGCCCGCGGTATTTCGGCTCGTCCATCAGGCGCATGAATAGGTCAAAGCACTCGGTCGGCTTGGCTTCGCGCCGGTCGAGATCCTCGCAGCTCCCGAGACTTGCGGCGTGGGCCACGATGACGCGAAGGCCGAGGTCAAGAGGCTTGCGCAGGCGCAGCGGGTTGCCGAGCCATTGATCGTCTGCGACGTGTACGGCCTGTTCCTTGCCGGCGTGGGACAAAAGAATCATGTTGTGCTCTTTCATCTTCAGGTAGAACGGCTCAACGGCGGGATCGGCCGGGTCCATACCCATCGCGTTGGGCAGCCACTTGACGTATTTGACTCCCTGCCGGGCCCACTTTTCCAGTTCTTGCAAAGCGTCGGAGCGATAAGGGTGGACCGACACGACCGGCACAAAAATATCGGGATGGGTCCGAGCCAGTTCGAACACGTAATGGTTGGGGACGTAGATATTGGTCTTTTGCCGGCTCACGCTACCGTCGGTGTTGTAATATTTATCGAAGGCCAAAATGTGATACTTGCCGTGCCCCTTTGTCGTGCGCACCAGGCGCACCAGCCGGGCCACATATTCACGATCGATATTGCCAATATCCTTGACTCCCGATGCGCTCGCGAAGATCTGGAACTTGAGCCTCTCCAAGTTGGCTCCCTTGAGCATTCTCGGATTGATGAAGGCGCCTTCGACACTTGTGCCGGTGGCGATCATATGGGTGTGATAATCAACGCGGCGCGCGGGATCGATACCCTTCAAGGCTTGCTCGATCAGGTTGCGAGCGGTGGACCCGGCGCCTTGCGCGAGCTCTTCGGGCGGCTTGGAAAAGGCACCGCCGACCCGGTCGATCACGCACGCGGATGCGCTGAGGGAAACAACCAGAGCAAGCGCGAGATTGAGCATTCGGGGCATCATCGATTTCGACAGTTTCATGGGAAATTCTCTGGCGTTGCTTGCGCGTCGTTAGTCGAAGAACATTCACCGCAGAGACGCGGAGTTCGCCGAGGTTTTGTTCCCGATGATTTTATCAAGGAGTTTGCTGCGACCTCGGCGCGTCCGCGGTGAAATGGTCTTTACGGCTGGGCATAAAGCCCCTGATCACAAACAGCTTGACAGGGATTACGCCGGTTTGTAAGGAACAATCAAGAATTGGCCCGTTTGAAGGGGAGGAGCCCATGGATTTACAGGATTTGAGCCAGTGGATGAAGGAAAGAAACTTGAAAGGCCACTGGGAGCACTCGGAATGGTCGCAATCGGTGAAGCCCTTTTTGTGGAAGGGCAATGACGTCTTCGAGGCGCTCCGTTGGGCGGGGGAGCTGATCACCACCGGCGAGGCGGGACGGCGCACGATCCAGATGAGAAATCCGGGGCTGGCCGCGGGCATGACCAACACGGTGCATATTTCGGTGCAGTTGGTGCAACCCGGCGAGGTCGCCGCGGCGCACCGGCACACGGCGGCGGCGGTGCGCTTCATCGTCAAAGGAACGCCCGACGCCTATACCGTCGTCGAGGGCGAGCGCTTCCCGATGTTCGAAGGCGATTTTATCACGACGCCCAACTGGACCTGGCACGATCACTTCAACAATTCGAGCGAGCCGGTCATGTGGCTCGACGGCCTGGATGTCCGGCTGGTGACCCATTTCGGCGCGATGATCCAGGAAAATTTCAAGACCGCACAGCAGCCGGTCGAGAAGCCGGAAAGTTTTTCGTCGAAGATCTTCGGCCACGCGCGGCCGAGCTGGATCAAGAATACTTTTCAAGCGCCGCCTTACCGTTATCCCTGGGCAGAGACCTATGCGAGCTTGCAGTCGCTGAAAGAAAGCGCCGGCGATCCCTTCGACGGCGTTTTGCTCGAATACGCCAATCCCCATACCGGCGGGCCGACGCTGCCGACGTTCTCCTGCCGCGTCCAGCTTTTGCGACCGAAAGAGAAGACCCGCAGCCATCGCCACACGAGCACGACGGTCTACTACGCTTTTCGCGGCAGCGGTATGACCAAAGTGTCGGCCAATGAATTCAACTGGGAGAAAACCGATATTTTCGTCGTCCCCTCCTGGCAGTGGCACTCGCACGAGAACAGCACCGGCGAAGAGGCGATCCTGTTCTCGATCACCGATCAGCCGGCGGGCGAAGCGCTGGGGCTGTACCGGGAGGAGGCCGAGGGGGCATAAAGCTCGGCGGAATGAAAACAGCGGAAGGATGATCGCGATCCCCGATTCTCCGTTGTCGGTCTTCGATTGAAATCGCCGCTCGACTTCGAAACCCGATGAGGAGCGGCGGCGATTTTAGTTTTAAAAGTTCCTGGTGATGCGTTCGAGTGCTTCGATCAAAGCATGTTGGGGCGCGGCGAAAGTCGGCTCGAGCCAGCGAACATTGAGAATGTAGTGAAACAAGCCGAACAAGAGGATGGCTATTAAAGCCGTACATAAAAGCGAAGTCCGCCATTTTTCGCGCGCCTGGAAGATAAGATAAGACGCTACATAGAGCGGCGTGGCGATCAGAAAGCCGACGAGCCAAACGCCGCCAAACAGTCCGAATACCCAGCCGAATTGGGCAAGGGCTCGGCGGGCGACCACCGCCACCGGCACATCTCGATCCACGGGCAAATCCATGACGCCGGTAGCATCCTGGGTGCTCGTGGGGTCTTGTGCGCGCCACAGGTCGAGGAAAAGCTGGATCACGCAGAGACCCAGGGCCGCAAAACCTATGGTCCATGGAAACATACGGGTTCTAAAAGGCCAATCTGAAGCGATAATGACCGCGGCCAGAAATATCAGGAAGATCAGCAGGGTAAAAACCGAGCCGGCGCTGATCCTGAATTTCTTCGGAAGTGCCGGTTTGGCCTCGGGGCGCCGCACGCGCCGTTCGCTGCGGTGCAGCCCGTAAACAAGGCTGATGATAGTAAGCGCCGCGATCACCCAGACCAGAGGCCGCGCGAGCCAGGCCGCGCCGTGCGCCTGGAGGGCGATGAAGAGATAGTTCTCGATGATGGCGCTCAACACCAGCCCCAGGATCAGTGGCGGTCGAGGCCAGCCGAACCGCTTCATGAACCAGCCGAGCAGCGAAAAGCCCATCAGGGTCAGTAGGTTGCCGGCCTGGGCGGTTACCTGATAGCTGGCGAGAAATACGACCGCGATCACCAACGGTGTGAGCAACTGGATTCTCAGCGTTGCGACCTTGGCGAGCTGCGAAACGAAGGCGAGGCATATGCCCGCGCCAAGAATGTTGGCGATCGCGAGGCTCCAGATCATCGTATAAGTGATATCCAGGTGGGTGGTGAGCATGTCCGGGCCGGGCGTAATGCCGTGAATCAAGAGCGCGCCGAGCAGCAAGGCCATGGACGCGCTTCCCGGGACGCCGAAACCAATGGTCGGTATCAGACCGCCGCCTTCTTTAGCGTTGTTGGCGCTTTCCGGCGCGATCAACCCGCGCACATCGCCCGTGCCAAAAGTTTTGTGCGCGTCTTTCTCGGTTTGCGCCGCATGTCCGTAAGCGAACCAGTCGACCACCGAGGCCCCTAACCCGGGAACAAACCCGACCCATACGCCGAGGGCGCTGCAGCGCAGGACTAGAAACCAGTGACGAAAAACATCGCGAATTCCTGTAGCGACTCCCTTGATGGCCTGCTGCGGGACGTCTGCGATGCGCGTTCCCTTGATGGCAAGGTCGACAATCTCCGGGATCGCGAAGATGCCGAGCGTTACCGCCACCAGATGTAAACCGTCCCATAAATAGAGCTGATTGAATCCCCAGCGCAGAATTCCGGCCTGGGGATCCATTCCGACCATGCCTACAGAGAGGCCCAAGGCGCCGGCGATCAGTCCTTTCACGGGCGCGCCGCCGCTCAGTACGGCAACCATGGTAATGCCCATGATGCCCATCATAAAAAATTCCGGAGACGCAAACGCCAGGACGATGGGTCGGAGGACCGGAATCGACAACGCCAGGATCAATGCACCGAATACCCCGCCGATCAGCGACGCCGTGTAAGCGGCGCCGAACGCCCGGCCCGCCTCTCCCTTTTTGGCCATGGGGTGTCCGTCCATGATGGTCGCTTGCGATCCCACGGTTCCGGGCACCGAAAAGAGCACTGACGGGATCGTGTCGGCAGTCGGAGCTACGGCGAGCAATCCGATGATGGTGGCGATCGCCGCATAGGCATCCATGTCGAAGGTGAAAGGAAGGAGAATGGCCAAGCCGGTGAGTCCGCCAAGCCCCGGAATGACGCCCAGGGCCAAGCCCATGACGACCCCCAGGAACAAAAACAAAAGGCGAGTGGGAAAAATTTCCAGGGTACAAGGGCAGCCGAAGAGATTGCCAAACGCGCTCGATGCCGCTTCCAGCATTAAAACTCCTTTACGGGCGTTTCAAAACTCGCCCGAATTTTCCTCAGCGGGCCTCAGAACTGCATGCCGGTGAATTTGGCTAACCCTATCGAAACGCCTCCCGGAGATTCAAGAGGGTTGGAGGAAATAGGTTGTCAATTGCTTTCGGCCTCCCGCGGAAAGTCATGTTCCGGACCGGGATCATCAAAATCGATGGCGGCGTGGGGCCCTATTGATCGGTTGGACCGGCATTGTTAGGCTCTAACCGTATTTGGCATTTTCATCCGACACCTGATTAGGGACTCCGAGCTGATTTAGTTTCAGAACGCCGCCTTCCTATGGAAATGGCTGGCGTTGTGAGTTCGTTAAAAATTCTCTCTTTCTCGACGTTCGGCCGCGACAGGTCGAGCGCAATTGTTGGCAGTCGCCGGGCCATGCTCGGCGCCGCAACGACAGGAGTTTCTTATGCGGACTGTAAACTGGCTGATCGGGCTATTGGTTCTATTGCTTGTTTCATGGGGGAGTCCGTCCTCTCAAGCTGCAGCCGAGGAGTTTTACAAAGGTCGAACCGTCCGCTTTGTCGTGGGGTTCGCGGCCGGCGGGGGATTCGATACCTATACTCGCGTCATAGCGCGCCACATCGGCAAGCATATCCCCGGGAACCCTTCCACGATAGTCGAGAACATGACGGGGGCCGGAAGCCTGATCGCGGCGAACCATGTTTTCGGCGCCGCCAAGCCCGACGGATTGACTGTCGGCAACTTTATCGGCCCGGTGATTCTGCAACAATCATTGGGAAATCCAGCGGCCAAATTCGATGGCCGAAAATTCGGCTGGCTTGGAGCTCCCACAGGAGATTCCGTGGTTTGCGCCCTGACCAGAGCCAGCGGAATCAAGAGCGTCGAGGACTGGATCGCCTCCAAGAGGCCGATCAAAATCGGCGGCACCGGCCCGGGCTCCACCACCGTTGACGTTCCGAAGCTCGTCTCGGCCGCCATCGATCTTCCGACCGCCGTGATCGCCGGCTTTAAAGGGACGTCGGGCGTAAGGTTGGCGGCAGAGGGTGGGGAAATCGACGGAGGCTGCTGGGCATGGGAGTCGATCAAGCCGACCTGGGGAAAAGCCATCGATGCCGGGGACGTGAATGTCGTGATCCAGACAACCTTGGAATCCCATCCCGATCTCAAACATGTGCCGGTCGCCGTCAAGTATGCCAAGACGGATCGTGCGCGCGGGCTGCTGAGAGTTATCGATGGTCCTTACGGACGCATGGCTCGACCCTATTCGGTTCCCCCGGGGACCCCGCCGGACCGTCTCGCAGTGCTTCAGAAGGCTTTCAGCGCCACGTTGAAAGATCCCGAATTTCTCGCCGAGGCAAAAAAGACCCGGCTTCAAATAGACCCGATAGATGCTCCAACTATCGAAAAGCTCATTTCCGACCTCTACGAGATGAGCTCCGAGCTCAAGGCGCAGTTACGCCCGATTGTCTTGCCGGGGAAATAGCGCCGCATGCGTGAGGGCAGGGGGAGCGGTAATCCTCCCTGCCCTTTCGGCGGTTCCCCGATGAGTGTTTCCTTGAGGTTTGAGAGTCTATGCGGAGACGGAGGCAAGGTCAGGAGATTCGTTATCCTGTTTTTCCGTCAGACTTTGGGAGGCGCCGCGTTTTCGCCGGCGAGAATGCCCGTTACCAGGGCTTGCATCAAGCCGCCGGTGTAGCCGCCGCGGTGGCCGCCCATGAGGCCGCCGATGGCGTCGCCGGCGGCGTAGAGGCCTTGAATCGGCTGCTCGTCTTTATTCAGCGCCTGGGCGCGGCCGTTGATCAAAATCCCGCCCATGGTGAAGGTAATGCCGGGGACCACTCGCAATCCGTAAAAAGGCGCGCGGAGCGGCTTTGGCTTGCCGGTGCGCTGCACGGTTAACGCTGCCGCGTTGCGGGTTTCGACGGCGCAGTTGTAGTCATCAAGCGTAGCGGCTAATCGGGAATCATCGATTCCGAGTTTTCCTGCCAATCCCTCGATCGCCGGGTCGCAGAGAATCTCGCCGTTGTTGTCCACCAGCCAGGGATTGGGCGCCGGCGTTTTCACGGAGCTCGAAAAGGCATCGTCCTTCGCCGCATTTCAACTTTGCCGATCGAAAATAAGGACCGCGCCCGTGACGTCATCGGTCCGCGCAAGCTCATTGGCCACGGCCACGTCGCCGCGTCCCTCATTGACAAAACGCACGCCATTGCGATCTATCAGGATGCCCTCGTCGACAAATGAATCGAGCCGCGGGTAGGGCCAGAAGCGGTCGTCGACGAGCGCCTTGCGCGAGATCAGATGGCCGTAGAAATATTTCAAATTGACCGCCTTGGCGCCGGCCACGAGCGCCATGCGCAGCCCGTCGCCGGTGTCTTGTTTGGAACCGCGCAGTTTGCACCGGTCGGCGAAGGGTCCGATATGTTGTTTAAGCAGTTCCCGGTTGGCGCTGAATCCGCCGGTGGAGAGGATGACGGCCCCGGCGCGTAGTTCCATATCCTCGCCGGCGCGCGTGCCAACGACGCCGCAAACGCGGCCGCTCTGGAGGATCAGCGAACGACTTCGATGCGGTTCAGGTAGCGTCCGCCGAGCTGGAGAAATCGTTCTTTGAGCTTGGCGAGGGCGCGCGTGCCCACGTCTTTTTTGTAAACCTGCGCGAGCGATACTTCGCCCGACTGATCCAGCCAGATCCTGCCGGGCGCGCTTTCGTTAAGCTTGACACCGCTCGCGATCAGCCAGTTCACGGCGCGGCCGCAGTTTTCGGCCCAGGCGCGCGCGAGATCCGGGTAGGCGAGGCCTTCGGACATGACGAAGTCATAGAGTTCTTGCGGATCGGTTCTGGGGCTTTTGCCGCCGGCGCGCAGGCTGCCCGACGCCATGAGTATGTTGCCGTCGCCAAGTTCGCCGGCGCTCTTGTCGATCAAAAGGACTTTGGCGTTTTGCTCTGAGGCGCGCGCGGCGGCGGTGAAACCGGCGAGACCGGCGCCGACGACAAGGACAGCGGTGTTTATGGACTCCATTTTTTTTCTGTCTTTGCGATCTTGGCGTCCTTTCGACGTTGCTCAAGGCAGGCGGCGCGATACAAGATTCGGATTCCCTCGCGCAAAGCCACAAAGCACGCCAAGACTGGGAAGACCGTCTTCTATCGCTTTCACTGCAGCTTGTAGCCCAGCTCTCCGGCAACTTCAGTCGCCAGGCGGTC
>CAZILB010000033.1:25316-27949 GCA_964539925.1 uncultured Syntrophobacter sp.
CGGATGATCAGCTCGACGGTCTTCGGCTTCGATTTTCTGATCTCGTCCTTGGCCGACTGCAGCGAGCGGATGACCCGTTTGGTCTCCGAAGGCCGTTTCTGAATGGTTCTGAGCAGCGCGGTGAGTCCGCCTCCCGGCATGTCCACCGACGCGCCGACATCGTAAACTTTGTTGAAGCCTTTTTTTTCGGCGCCGAAGTTCACCGGAGGAGCGAGCAGCGCGGCGTCGACGTAGCCCGACTCCAGGGAAATGAGGTGTTGAATCTGCTGTCCCGGCATCGACACCAGGACAAAGTCTCTGGGATTGGTGCCGGCTTTTTCCATCGCCAGATTGAAGGCCACATGGACGGTGCCGCCCAAACCGGTTATGGCGATCTTTCTCGATTTCAAACTCTCCAGGGTCTTGAACTGCGGCTGGGCCATGAGCCAGTAGGAAATTTTGTCGGAGGAAAACCAGATCGCTCTTGTGGCAAAGCCGCTCAAGGTCGCGTTGACCGACGCGGGTCCTACGCCGGCTTGATAGTCGATGTCTCCTCTGGTCAAGGCCGCTGGGACGATCGACGACTGCATTAGAATCAGTTCCACGTCCAGGCCGTTGTGCGTAAACAGCCCCCATTCTTTCGCCGCCAGCAACGGCAGGGCGGTCATGGTATAGCTGGCATTGGAGATTCTCAGTTTGGGGCGATCTTGGGCATGGGTCGATGGCGGTCCAGCCGAGGCGAGGGCAAACACTGCTATCGCCAGCAGCCTTATACGGAGCTGACCGAAGGAATTCTTCATTTTTCAGTCTCCTCAGATTTTATGTTGACGGCCGCCAGGGCCGGTAACAGTACTTACGCAATTTACCATTGCTTGACAACCCTTTCGTTCCTTGAAAACATCGCGCAAAGTTTTTGCCGTCAGGTCATCGCACGATGAAATCCTTTCCCGCCGAGAGCGCCACGAGACGAAGCGAACTCGATCCCATCACGCTGGAAGTGATTCGCCACGGCATCATTTCGATCTGCGACCAGATCGATGCCAACATGACGCGCACGGCGTTTAGCCCCTATATCTACGAATACAAAGATTACGCCGTGGGCTTTGTCGGGGCCGGCGGCGAGCTGCTGGCGCAATCGACGGGCGGCATGCCGGTATTCGTGGCCGACTCGGTCGGCATGGCCGTGCGGGATGGTTTGGAGGTTTACGGCCGCGAGAATCTGCACAAGGGCGACGTGATCGTGTGCAATCACGCCGCGGTGCAGGGACAGCATCTCAACAACACGGTGATGTACACGCCGGTGTTCGCCGGTCCAAAGGGCGACGAGCTGATCGGTTTTTTCGCCGTCAACTGCCACTGGATCGACATCGGCGGCGGCGCCATCGGCTCGGTTTCCTATTCGTCCACCGATATTTTCATGGAAGGATTGCAGCTGCGTTCGATCAAGCTCTGGTCCAAGGGGGAGCCCATCGAAGAAGTCTATCGCATCATCGAGAACAACACGCGCTTTCCGCTGGAATTGCTCGGAGACATCGAAGCGCAGCTCGGCGGCTGCCTTTTGGGACGCGATCTGACGCAGGCGATGGCCGACAAGTACGGCACCGCAGTGTTTCTCGATGCGCTTGCCGCAATCCTCGACCAATGCGAGGCGGCGACACGGGAGAAAATCCGCGCCATTCCGGACGGTATCTATCGGCATGAAGCGTTTCTCGACAACGACGGCGTGCGCGATGAAAAAATTCCGATCAAAGTGAAGGTCATCGTTGACGGCGACGAGTTGACCGTCGATTTCTCGGAAATATCCGATCAGGTCAAAGGCTGCATCAACTCCGGATACTACGGCGGAGGGCGGACTTGCGTAAGAGTCGCCTTTAAATACTTAATCGCCTCCGGCGAACCGGCTAACGAAGGAACCTTCCGGCCGGTGAAAATGATTCTGCCGGAGGGAAAACTGATCAGCGCCGAGCCCACCGCGGCGATGGGTCTCTACAGCATTCCTTTTCCGACCGTTATCGACTGCATCATCAAAGCCTTGGAGCCGGCTTTGCCTGCGCGCGTCACCGGAGCGCACTTCGGGACTTTCTCTTCGCTGAGCTTTGCCGGCAAACGCACGGATACCGGCGCGGTGTTCAAAGCCAACGACAGCGGCCACGGGGGCTGGGGCGCGTGCGCGACCCATGACGGCGCCGGGCCGTTTCGGACCATGGCGCATGGCGACACGCGACTCATCCCCATCGAGCTGCAGGAGTCCATGTATCCGTTTCGCGTCGAGGAATTTTGCCTGCGGCAAGACTCCGGCGGCCCGGGCAAGTGGCGCGGCGGCTTGGGATTCGAAAAGCAATACATCCTGCTGGCGCCCGCTGAGCTATGGGCGAATTTTGACCGAATCGGCTGCCCGCCCTGGGGAGTTCAAGGCGGAAAAAACGCCAAATCGGGGCAGGTACTGATCTTCAGAAACGGCGACGCCGAACCGGAACTGCTTTACAAAACCGAAAATCTTCCCTTGCAAGCGGGCGACCGAGTGCGCATGGCCACGGGCGGAGGGGGCGGCTACGGCGATCCGCGGGAGCGCCCGGTGGAATTGGTCCAGCGCGAGGTGGTCCGCGGCCTGGTGTCGCGCGAAAGCGCCAGAGACGATTACGGCGTCGTGTTCG
>CAZILB010000034.1:0-27851 GCA_964539925.1 uncultured Syntrophobacter sp.
CTGCGGCACGACTTTGAAGAGGTCGCCGACCACGCCGAAGTCGGAGTACTGGAAGATCGGCGCTTCGGGGTCCTTGTTGATAGTGATGATGTACCTGGAGGTCTTCATGCCGGAGAGGTGCTGCACCGCGCCGGAGATGCCGACGGCGAAATAAATATCCGGCTTGACCGTCTTGCCGGTCTGGCCGATCTGCATGGCGTAGGGCACCCAGCCGGCGTCCACCGCGGCGCGGCTGGCGCCGACGGCGCCGCCGAGCACCTCGGCGAGTTCCTTGAGCAGGGCGAACTGCTCTTCGCCTTTGAGGCCGCGCCCGCCGGAAACGACGATCTTCGCGCCTTCGAGCGACGGCCCTTCGCGCTTGACGACAACCCGCTCGGTTACATGGAGCTTGTGCAGCCCTTCGTCCGATGGCGCCGGAACCTCTTCCACCGCGAGCGGCTGCTCGTTGACCTTCGGCTCGAAGGATTTCGGCCGCACGACCAAGAGCTTGGTTCCCTGATTGAGCAGCGTGCTGGTGTTCTGGTAGCTCGCGCCCAGAGCCGGAATGGTCGCTTCGACGCTGCCGTCCTTCAGTTCGAAATCGCCGACGTCGGCGATCGCGCCGCAATCGAGCCGGGCGCACAGGTTGGCGACCAGATCGCGCCCCGCGTAGCTCGAAGCAAAAAGCATCACCGCCGGCTGGTGTTTCTCGATCAAAGCCGCGACGGTTTCCGCCGCCGGCAGCAAGAGATAATCGCGATACACCGCATCCGCCGAGCGGTAGACTTTGCTCGCGCCATGCCGGGCGAGGGTCTGAGCCGCGTCATCCGGCGCCGGCCCGAGCAGTATCGCCTCCGCCTTGCCGACTTCCGATGCCTTGGCGAGCATCTCCAGCGAAGTCATGGTTATCTTGTCTTCGCTGATTTCCGCATATACCCAGATTGTATCCGCCACTAGATCACCTTGATTTCGGCAAGAAAGTCCGCAATCTGCTTGCCGCCTTCGCCTTCGTCGGTCACCGCCTTGCCGGCCTGGCGCATGGGCGGCCGACCGATGGTGAGAACTTTTTCCCTGGCGCCCTTTTCGCCGACCTGATCGGGCGACAAACCGAGATCCGCCGCCGTGTAAACTTTGATCTCTTTTTTCTTCGCCGCCATGATGCCCTTGAGTTGCGGGTAGCGCGGCTCGTTGATGCCGCTGCTGCAAGCGACCAGGGCGGGCAATGTGGACTCGACCACGTCGTAGCCGCTCTCGTTCTGGCGCTTGACGGTAATTTTGTTGCCGTCCACCGCGATCTCTTTGGCAAAGGTCAACGCCGGCACGCCGAGAAAATAGGCGATCTGCCCCGGCACGATACCGGAGTAGCTGTCGCTGCTCTCCGTCGCGCAGAGCACCAGATCGAACTCCAGCTTCTTGATCGCCGCGGCCAACAGCTTCGCCGTGCCGAGCGTATCGGAGCCGGCGACCGCGTCGTCGAGGATATGGACGGCGGAAGCCGCGCCCATCGCCAGGGCGTTGCGAATGCCGATGGTGACATCGCTGATCCCCATGGTCACCAGCGTCACCGCGCCGCCATGCTTCTCGGTAAGCCGGAGCCCCTCTTCGACCGCGCTGGCCGCCGCCGGGTCGAGCTCGTGGGGCACGCCCTTCCGCGCCATGCGCTTGGTGTTCGGATCGATTTCGATGGTCACCGTACTGGCGGGAATCACCTTGCCGCAAATGACAACGTTCAATGTTTTTCTCCCCCGTTAGAATGGTCTTTCAGGTTCCACCTGGACAACTGGGCCGCAGCTATTTATTTCACGTACGAGAAACAGGAGTAGGGGCGGGTTTGAAACCCGCCCCTACATCGTTCCTTTGCGCCGGTTGTGCTCCCTGCGGTTCAACCACGCTTCTCTTCCGCCCGCCGGCCGCCGATAAACAAAGGCGCCTTTGCTACCAAGGCGCCTTTGACGAAAACTCGAGTCGCAGACGGGACGGCGGTGTCGTCTACGAGAGCCACTCCTTCACGTTGCCCTCCATCACCACATCGAGGATCTCTTTGCAATCGGAGATCGCCTTGTCGACGGTCTGCGGATCGTCCTTGAGATGGGGCATGGCCGAATTCACGGCGCTTTTGAGCGCCTGAATGAATTCTTTAAACTGCTCATCCAATGCGTCGGTATTCGGTGCTGGCTGCATGACACTCCTCGCGCTTCGCGTTTTCGAGTCCCGAGTTTCGAGTTGAACCCGGAAATCGGGACGCGACACCCAAAACGGTATTAATTATGTGTAAAGCCGGCCTTTGTTCGGATCGGGAATGGTCAGGCCCATCTTTGTCAGCAAGGCGTCGATTTCGTCCTTGTACTGCTGGCGCGCCACCGCGTTGGGCCTGCGCTTCAGTCCCCAAAACATATAGCGTTCCGAGCGGTAGGACTTGCTGTTGCCGAACATGTCGAGACCCTTGACGTACCAGTAATCGACGGCTTTTTGAATGCGCTCTTTGTGCTCGCCGCCTTTGGCTGCCAACTCCGCCGACATGTTGGTGCCGAAATCGATGTGGCCCTCTTCCTCGCGGATTACGTCGGGGTCTTCGACCACCCGCGCAAGCGGCAGATAAGTGCAGCCGATAAACTCTTCAAGCTGGAAGCGGCCGACGCGGTCGATCAGGAAACCGAACACCGCGTAATCTTCCCAGGTTTTGATCTCGCCGCGAAACGCCTCGACGTAGCGCTCTTGATTCGTCCGGCTGAGCACGTAGGAAACATCGTGGCCGATATCGCCCGCAATGCGCGCCATTTTTCGATAATGATCCATCTCCTCCGCCGCGGTGCGCGCGACGATCAGCTGGTCCAATTTGGTCGGCGCGTCGGGAAGAATATGCTTGACGTAGAGATTCGGTCCGCCGATCTCGCAATCGGCCTGAATGGCGAGCACGCGGCGGAGTAAATCCTGATACTCCGGATCTTGCTTCTCGAAATCTTTCAAATCGACCTTTTCAGTGAACATCGAGACCCTCCTGTGGGTGGCTGCTTGGGCGTGGTTATTGAACAAAATCCTTAACAAAAATGCCTGGATAAATCAACCGATCAGCACGACCGCGTTGCTTTACTAGGCGCACTCTTTTCATTAGACTGCCGCCATTTGGAGCCGCCATGCAGCCTATCGAAAACTTCGCCCTTCTGACCGACCTCTATCAGCTGACCATGGCGCAGGCCTATTTCCGGGCGCGGCGCATGGGCATAGCGACTTTCAGTTTGTTCATTCGCTCCTACCCGCCTCACCGGGGTTATTTTGTCGCAGCGGGCTTGCAGGATGTTCTGGAATACCTGGAAAACTTTTCGCTCGATTCCAGCGCCATTGATTACTTGGCCTCCAAAAACCTTTTCTCCGAGGATTTCTTGGGTTACCTCGCCGACCTGCGCTTCACCGGCCAGGTTTGGGCGATTCCCGAAGGACGGCTATACTTCAAAGACGAGCCGATCCTCGAAGTCACCGCGCCGATCGTCGAGGCGCAGATCATCGAGACTTTTCTCATCAACCAGATTCACCTGCAGAGTTTGATCGCCACCAAGGCGGCGCGCTGTGCGTACGCCGCCGGCGATCGCCAAGTCGTCGATTTCGCGCTGCGCCGCACCCACGGCACCGACGCCGGCATGAAAGTCGCCCGCGCGAGCTATCTCGCCGGATTCGCCGGCACCAGCAACGTCCTGGCGGGCCAGCATTACGCCATTCCGATCGTCGGCACCATGGCCCACTCGTTCGTGTGCAGCTTCGAGAGCGAAATCGATGCCTATCGCGCCTACGCCGCCAGTTTCCCCAACAATACCATTCTGCTCATCGACACCTACGACACGGGGCAGGGCGCGCGCAACGCCGCTCAAGTCGCCAAAGAGATGGCGGGCCGGGGCGAAAAACTTATCGGCGTGCGCATCGACAGCGGCGACCTGGCGGCGCAAGCCCGCGCCGTGCGAAAAATTCTTGATGAAGCGGGATTGACGGGCGTAAAAATCATCGGCAGCGGCGGGCTCGACGAATTCGATCTGGCGGAAATGACCAACGCGAGCATTCCATTCGACAGCTACGGCGTGGGCACGAAGATGGGCACATCCGCCGACGCGCCCTGGACGGATATGTCCTATAAACTCGTCGAGTATGAGGACCGGCCGATGCTCAAGCTGAGTACAGGAAAGGTTTCCTGCCCGGGAAAAAAGCAGGTTTTTCGCCGGCGCAACGGCCGGGCCGAGCTGGAATGCGACTGGATCGGCCTTCGCGATGAAAAGATCGCGGGCGAACGTTTATTGAAAGAAGTCATGCGCGACGGCAGGACGATCGCGCCGAGCCCGTCGTTGGCAGAGAGCCGAGAGACTTTCGCCGCGGAGTTTGCCGCGCTGCCGGAGAGCGTGAAAGCGATTCGCGACCCGCAGCCCTACCCAGTCGAGTTCTCGCCCAAGCTAATCGCTTTGCGAGATGCAACCGTGGGTAAAATTACGCAAATGTAAGGGCGCGGGTTTTAAACCCGCCCCTAGGAAATGTCAGTTCTCACCGGTATTAGAGCGACCGTGTCGGAATGTCATTCTGAGGCGAAACCGAAGCATCTGCTTTTCGCAACCTTTTGAAAATGCGAGATGCTTCGCTGCGGTCAGCATGACATCTAAGCGCTTTTCCTCGTTACGACACCGTCCCTTACGGAAGAAGAGCTGGCGATCTCTTGAGCAAGCTTTCGGTGCGAGACTAGAATTTCACCACCGCCGCGCCCCACGCGAAACCCGCGCCGAAAGCGTTGAGCAAGACGATATCGCCGGGCTTGATGCGCCCCTGGCGTCGCGCTTCGTCGAGCGCGACGGGAATCGAAGCGGCCGAAGTGTTGCCGTATTTCTCCAGGTTAACCATGACCCGCTCCATCGGCACGCCGAGGCGTTCCGCCAGAGCGACGATGATCCTTCTGTTCGCCTGGTGCGGGATCACCAGCGCCACTTCCTCGATGCCGACGCCCGCTTCGGCCAAGGCCTCGCGGCTGATATCTTCCATCGAGCGCACGGCGACCTTGAACACTTCCTTGCCGTTCATCCAGATCGTGTGCTCGTTGTTTTTCACGGTCTCGGGAGTCGCCGGTTTGAGCGAGCCCCCCGCCGGCACATAGAGCGTCTTGGCATAGCTGCCGTCGGTGCGCAACTTCGTGCTCAAGATCCCGTTGCCGTTTTCCGAAGCGCCCAATACCGCCGCTCCGGCGCCGTCGCCGAAGAGAATACAGGTGGTGCGGTCCTGCCAGTTGAGCCAACGGCTGAGCGTGTCGGAGCCAACCACCAGCGCGTTGTTGATCTTGCCCGTGCAAATAAACGAGTCCGCCACCGCCAGGGCGTTCAAGAACCCCGAACAAGCCGCGCCCACATCGAAGGAAAAGGCGTTGCGCGCGCCGAGAAGATCTTCGAGCACGCATGCCGAACTGGGCATCAGATAGTCCGCGCTGACGGTGCCCATGACGATGGCGTCCAGATCTTTCGGCCCCATGCCGGCGTCGTCGAGCGCGCGCTTGGCCGCCTGAAGGGCCATGTCGGCGTTGCCTTTGCCGTCCTCGAGCACGCGCCGCTCCTTGATACCGGTGCGCACGGTGATCCACTCGTCGCTGGTCTCAACCATTTTCTCCAAGTCGTGATTGCTAATAACCGTGGACGGCACCTCGGAGCCGGTCCCCAAGATCACGCTGCGCCGCATTGGCTCCTTCATTGCGACCTCCGAAAAATCACGCAGGCGTTGGTGCCGCCGAAACCGAAGGAGTTGGACAGCGCCACGTCGATCTCCGCCTTGCGCGCCTGGTTGGGCACGTAGTCGAGATCGCAGCTCGGGTCGGGATTTTCGTAATTGATCGTCGGTGGAATCACGCCGTGGCGCAGCGCCAGAACGGAGTACACGCCCTCCACCGCGCCCGCGGCACCGAGCAGGTGGCCGGTCATCGACTTGGTCGAACTCACGGCTAATTTCGCCGCCTGCTCGCCGAAGACCGCCTTGATCGCCGTCGTTTCGTTGGTGTCGTTGTATTCCGTTGAGGTGCCGTGGGCGTTGATGTAATCGACCTCCGTCGGCGCTATCCCCGCGTCTTTGAGTGCCAGCCGCATGCAGCGCGCCGCGCCCTCGCCCTCCGGCGCCGGCGCAGTCATGTGATAGGCGTCGCCGGTGGCGGCGTAGCCGATCACTTCAGCGTAGATTTTGGCGCCGCGATCAAGCGCGTGCTCGCGCTCCTCGAGGATCATGATGCCCGAGCCCTCGCCAATCACGAATCCGTCGCGTTCTTTATCGAAGGGGCGGCTCGCCCGCTCCGGCTCATCGTTGCGCGTTGAGAGCGCCTTCATCGCGGCGAAGCCGCCCACCGCCAGCGGCGTGATCGTGGACTCGGCGCCCCCGGCGATCACGGCATCTTGCACGCCGCGGCGAATCAAATGAAACGCTTCGCCGAGCGCGTGATTGCCGGACGCGCACGCGGAGGTCGGCGTCCAGTTGACTCCTTTGGCACCGAAGCGGATGGCCACGTTTCCGGGAGCCAGGTTCGAAATCACCTTGGGAATAAAAAACGGCGATATCTTGCGCGGTCCGCCGTTCATCAGAGCCTCTTTAGTGGCCTCGATGCTGTCCAGGCCGCACAAACCGACGCCGATGATAACCCCGACACCCTCGGCGAACTCGCCCTCGATCTTGAGAGCGCTGTCGTCCATCGCCATGGCGGCTGCGGCCATCGCGTATTGAATGAAGAGATCCATTTTTTTGATCTCTTTGGGTTCGATAAAATCATCGGCTTTGAAATCCGGCACCTCGCCGGCGATGCGCGAGGCAAAAGCATCCGCGGGAAAGCGCGTGATCTTGCGGATACCGGATCGGCCCGCGAGCACGGCCTGCCAGTTTCTCTCGACTCCGGATCCCAACGGCGAAACCACGCCGAGACCCGTGACGACAACTCTGCGTTGTGTGTTCACTCTACGTAACCAGCCTGTAATGGATTTGCAACTTTATAGATGAGTCCTGCGAGAGGGTCAATAGAAATCTATATTATCGATATTTTTCATGGACTTGCCTGATGCGGTGCAGCAGCGGATCGAGAGCGCTCGGGGATTGTTGCAAGGGCTCGGAAGCCGGCGCCGCGCGCTCTTGCATCGCCGTCAGGACCGCCCGAACGGAATCTCTCAAAGCCGCGAGATCGTATCCTCCTTCGAGCAAGAACGCGATGCGCGACCCGCTGAAACGATCCGCAAGTTCGAGCAAGCGCTCCGCCATGGCGCCGAAGCCTTGTTCGGTAACGCCCATGCCACCGAGCGGATCGCGCCGATGCGGATCGAAGCCGGCCGAGACCAAAATCCACTCCGGCGCAAACGCTTCCGCCGCGGGCACCACGATTTCTTGAAAGACCCGGCGATATTCGGCGTCGCCGCAACCCGCGGGCAGCGGCACGTTGAGCGTGTAGCCCTCGCCGGCGCCGGCGCCGACCTCGTTTACCGCGCCGCTGCCGGGATAAAATGGAAACTGATGGGTCGAGACGAACAATACGGCAGGGTCTTCGAAAAAAGCATCCTGCGTACCGTTGCCGTGATGGACATCCCAGTCCATGACGAGCACGCGCTCGGCGCCGTGCGAGCGTTTTAAATACTCGGCACCGATCGCCATGGTATTGAATAGACAAAACCCCATGGCGCGGCCGCTCAGCGCGTGGTGCCCCGGCGGGCGCACGAGCGCAATACCGTTTTTCACTTCACCGGCGGCGACGGCGTCGAGCATGGTGAGAAAACCGCCCACGGCGAGGAGTCCGACACCGAAAGAGTCTCGGCACGTGATGGTATCGCCGTCGAGCGCGTAACGGTTCGATTGCGACGTCGCCTCGACCAGACGCACATGATCGGGGGTATGGACGAGTTCCACTTCGGCGCGCGTCGCCACCCTTGGCGGCAAGAGCTGAAACCTGCCGGCATCGAGTCCCTCGGCGAGGTCGAGCAGCACTTTAATGCGCTGGGGCCGCTCGGGATGCCCCTCTCCCGGCAAGTGCTTGAGATATTCGCGATCGATGACAACGGCGCTCTTGGACATAGGGTCAGGCTAACATCCAAGGCGGCCGGCTGCAAAGCGGATCAGATTACTTGCCAAGGTGGATAAAATCACATAGTTTGAGTTCATGTTCGGCATCGGCATGCCAGAATTGCTGTTGATCTTGGGCGTCGCCTTGATCGTCCTCGGCCCTAAGAAATTGCCGGAACTGGCCCGGGCGCTGGGCAAGGGTTTAGCCGAGTTTCGCCGCGCCACCGACGAGTTGAAGGACGAATTCAACCAGATGGAGCGGGGAATCGAAGACTCACCGCCCGCCGCCGCGCCGCAAGACGACGCTGTCATCGACGAAACGGCAGAGCCGGCCGAGCCGGCCGCCGCCAATCCCCCATCCGACACCGAGAAGAAGTGAGCGAGCAAAAAGGCAAGGGGCAGCTATCCGATGTCCAGATGCCTTTTACTTCTCATCTGGCCGAGCTGCGCGCGCGTCTGATCAAAAGCGTTGTTGCGCTGGCCATCGCCTTCGCCGCTTGTTACGCCATGGCGGAGCCGATCTTTACCTTTCTCGCCGCTCCCCTGAAACAGATCCCCGTCGCCGGTCTGACGCTGATCGGCACGGCGGTCACCGAAGCGTTTTTTACCAAGCTCAAGGTTTCCTTTGTGGCGGCGCTCTTTATTGCCTCTCCGGTGCTCGTGTGGCAGGCCTGGCAATTCGTAGCGCCCGGCCTTTATGACCATGAAAAACGCTATTCCCGCAGCTTGTTTTTCGTCGGCACGCTCTTTTTCGCCGCCGGCGGCCTGTTTTGCTACAGCGTGGTGATCGAACAGGGGCTTTCATTTCTCCTGCACCGCTACGAAGTCATCGGCGTGGTGCCGATGCTAAGAATCGGCGATTATCTCTCGGTCGTGTCGCGCCTGGTGCTGGCGTTTGGCGTCATGTTCGAGTTGCCGGTGGCGACCTACTTTCTCGCGCGAGTCGGTCTCATCGACCACAAGTTTCTCATTCGTCACGGCCGCTACGCGATCATCGCGCTCGCGCTGCTGTCGGCGCTGCTCACGCCGCCCGATCTCATTTCCCAAATTTTATTAATGATACCCCTCGCCCTGCTCTATCTGTTGAGCATCGGGGTCGCCTACGGGGCCCGCTGGCGCATGAACCGGCGGGAAAGAAACACGGAGTGGGAAGAGTGACGCGTATAAAGTGAGTTGTGGCGCTTTGTGCCATGATGATCGGACAAAGCAGGACTCGCGCCAAGCACGCAAAGGACGCCAACGGAATGACTCTTCCTCCCCCCGTCGCGGGGGAGGATACAAGAGGGGATTGAACAGAGCTGCGACTGCGACAGGCAGGCGCAGCGGTTGAAGCGCGTGAACGATTTGAACTTTGACGATTCGCCGAATCGGCCCTTTGCGTACTTGGCGTCCCTTCGGCTTTGCACAGGACAAGCTTGGCGCGAGAAATATCCTTGAGTCGCTTAGTCCGACAATTCCGAGGTTAGAATCTATCCGTCGTCGTTGACGAAGGCGCAAGCGGCAAAAACCGTCGTCCACAAGCCGTCTTTGTTGCCGATGGCCGACTGGGTGATGTTGGAGGTGCGGACGATTTTTCCGGACATTTTAAAGAGGTTTTCCCGCTCGTCCCACGCGGTATCGGGATCGAACTCGATACCCAGGGTCGTCGCCAGCATGCTCGCCGCCAGATCTTCCGCGTACTCGCCCGCTTTCTCTTCGGTTTCGCCGAAAGAATGATGCTCGGAAAGATAACCGTGCTGTTCCTGATCGGCCGGAATGGCCACGCCGACCGAGGCGGCCACCAGGCGATTGGGTTCGTTGGTGCTTTCCCGGTCGTAAACGCAAAACACGATCTCGCCGGGACGTAGGAGTTTGATGCCCTCTTCCCTGGAAATACGCTTGCAGCCGGGAGGATAGATGCTGGAAACCAGCACCAGATTGCAGTACGCCAGACCCGCCTGGCGCAGCGCCAGCTCAAAGGACGCCAGCCTTTCTTTATGGACGCCGACGCCTTTGGTGAAGAAACATTTTTTCGGAATCATGACGCGCTGCTATAACACGAATGAAAAAGGCTGACAAGAATCGAGCGTGATTTTTCGGTTACAGATTCCCTACTCGACGACCAGCAGCACCGCTCCGCCCTCCACGGTGTCGCCCGCTTTGACCTTGATCTCCATGACCTCGCCCGCGATCGGGCTGCGCACCTCGTTTTCCATCTTCATCGCCTCGACGATCACCAACCCTTGGCCCTTATCGACCTGATCGCCCTCCGCCACCAGCACGGCGATCACCTTGCCCGGCATCGGCACCGAGACGTTCTGACGCCCCTGAAGCTCCAAACCGGACTGTGCGCCCCCGAACCGCATGCGCCGCTCATCGACCAGTTGGACGCGATAGGTGCGGCCATCGACCAGGACCCGGAACTCATCGTCGCTGCTATCGACCTCGACCTCGAAGGAGCGATTATCGACGATCAATGAATAGTTGGTCCGGCCGGTCTTCTTCCCGTCGACCAGGAACTCGTTGCCGTCCACCGAAACGCGATAGACCGACTTGGCGGTCTCTTCGATTTCTACTTTAAAGCTTCGATCGCCGAGCTTGGCGACATAGGCCATGGCCGTTCCCCTTATAGGCGCCGCCGGTTGCGGGGCGACAACCCTTCGCTGCGGCGCAAAGAACTCGTCTTTCCTTGCTCGCGCCAGCTGGAAGGCTCGGCCGCATTTTTCGCCAGGAGGCCCAATGTTCGTTCCTGCTCCCCGTGCAAGGCGGCGATGGCGGCCGAGGCGAGCGCGATCTCCGTATGCGGATAGACCTCCTCACTCGTCGCCCGATACTCTTCATCGATAAAGCCGGTGTGAAATTTGCCCGACATGAAACGCGGGTGGCGCAGAATCCATTGATGAAACGGAATATTGGTTTTGATGCCGCGCACCTGATATTCGCGCAGCGCGCGGCGCATACGCAGGATCGCCTCCATGCGATTTTCCCCCCAGGTAATCAGCTTGGCGATCATCGGGTCGTAAAAGATCGGCACCTCGGCGCCTTCGTAAACACCGCAATCGTTGCGCAAGCCCAACCCTTCGGGCAAACGCAGTCCTTCGATCTTGCCGGGAAACGGCATGAAATCGTTTTCGGGATCTTCGGCGTAGATGCGGCATTCGATGGCATGGCCGGTCTGGGTAATGTGACGCTGGCGCCAGGGCAAGTAACCGCCCGCCGCCACTTCGATTTGTGCCTTGACCAGATCGATGCCGACCACGCGCTCGGTGACGGCATGCTCGACCTGAAGCCGGGTATTCATTTCCAGAAAGTAAAAATTTTGCTCCTGGTCCAACAGAAATTCCAACGTGCCCGCGCCGACGTAACGCACCGCCCGAGCACCTTGGATGGCGATGCGGCCGATGCGCCGCCGGGTACGGTCATCGAGGCCCGGAGCCGGCGACTCTTCGATGACTTTTTGGTGGCGCCGCTGGATTGAGCACTCGCGGTCGTAGAGATGAATCACGCGCCCGTATTTGTCGGCAAGGATCTGGATTTCCACATGGCGCGGGCGATCGATGAATTTTTCCACGTAGAGCCGAGGATCGCCGAAGGAGGAGGCCGCTTCGGATCCCACGGCGCGATAGGCGGAGGAGACCTCCCGGCTCGATCGCACCAGGCGGAGGCCCTTGCCGCCGCCGCCGGCCACCGCTTTGAGCATGCACGGATAGCCAATCTCCTCCATGGTTTTTCGCACCTCCTCTTCGGAAGTGAGAATGCCGTCCGAGCCTGGCACCACCGGCACGCCCGCCGCTTTCATAAGCTGGCGCGCTTTTACCTTGTCGCCCATCTGATCGATAACTTCCGGCGAGGGACCGATAAACACAACGCCTTCGTCGTGGCAGCGCTGGGCAAAGGCGGCATTCTCCGCCAGGAATCCATAGCCTGGATGGACCGCTTCGGCCCCACTTTTTTTGCAGACGTCGATGATGCGGTCGGCGGCGAGGTAACTCTCCTTCGACGGCGCCGGGCCGATGAGATAGGCGTAGTCGGCGTACTTGACGTGCAGCGATTCGCGGTCGGCCTCGGAATAAACCGCCACCGTCTCGATATCGAGCTCCCGGCAAGCGCGGGCAATCCGCACCGCGATTTCCCCCCGGTTGGCGATGAGGATGCGTTTAAACATGTGGGGAAAGGCAATAGGCAATAGGCAACAGGCAATAGTAAGACAACCTGAGATCACAGCGCGCCGTGATCCTACTATTGCCTATCGCCTGTTGCCTGTTGCCTAATTCAGAGCGGAATATTTCCATGCTTCTTCGGCGGATTGTGCTCTTGCTTGTTTTTGAGCATTTCCAGGGAGCGAATCAAAGTCGGCCGGGTATCCTCGGGGTAGATAATCGCATCGATATAGCCGGACTCCGCTGCTTTAAACGGATTGGCAAAAGTATCGCGGTAATTTGCCACCAGTTCGTCCCGCGTCCTGGCCGGATCTTCCGATTTATGCAGCTCGTCGCGGAAGACGATACTGATGGCGCCCTCGGGACCCATCACCGCGATCTCGCCGGTGGGGTAGGCCAGATTGATGTCGCCGCGCAAATGCTTGCTCGCCATCACGATATAGCCGCCGCCGTAGGCTTTGCGGGTCACCACGGTGACTTTCGGCACCGTCGCTTCCGCGTAGGCATAGAGCAGCTTGGCGCCGTGCCGAATGATCCCATGGTATTCCTGCTCCGTACCGGGCAAAAAACCCGGCACGTCGACGAAAGTCACCACCGGAATATTGAAGCAATCGCAGAAGCGAATAAAACGCGCCGCCTTGACCGATGCGTTGATATCGAGGCAACCCGCCAGATGTGCCGGCTGGTTCGCCACGATCCCCACCGAACGTCCGCCGAGGCGCGCAAAGCCGACGAGGATGTTGCGGGCAAATTCCGGTTGAACCTCGTAAAAATAACTCTCGTCCACCACCGCGGCGATCAGCTCCTTCATGTCGTAGGGTCGATTGGGATTGTCGGGCACGATGTCCTTGAGCTTTTTATCGCGCCGCAGCGGATCGTCGCCGGTCGGCCGATAAGGCGGATCCTCCTGGTTGTTGCCGGGCAAAAAGCCGACCATTTCGCGGATCATCAGCAAGCAGTCCTTTTCCGTGTCGGCGGTAAAATGCGCCACACCGCTCTTGACGCCATGGGTCTCGGCCCCGCCGAGGGCTTCTTTGGTCACCTCTTCGTGGGTCACGGTCTTGATCACGTCGGGGCCGGTGATGAACATGTAGCTGTTGCTCTTGACCATGAAAACGAAATCGGTGATCGCCGGCGAATAGACCGCGCCGCCGGCGCAGGGACCCATGATGGCAGTGATCTGCGGCACGACCCCCGACGCCATGACATTTTTTTGAAAGATGTCGCCGTAGCCCGCCAGACTGTCGACGCCTTCTTGAATGCGTGCGCCGCCGGAGTCGTTGATGCCAATGATCGGCGCGCCGTTTTTCATCGCCATGTCCATGACCTTGCAGATCTTGTCCGCCACCACGCGGCTCAGGCTGCCGCCGAAGACGGTAAAATCCTGCGAATAAACGTAAACCAGGCGACCGTCGATGGCCCCGTAGCCGGTCACCACGGCATCGCCCAAAAATTTCTGCTTCTCCAGGCCGAAATCCGTGCAGTGGTGCGTGCGCAGGCGGTCAAGCTCGACGAAGCTGCCGTTGTCGAGCAGGATGCCGAGGCGCTCGCGGGCCAAGAGTTTTCCTTGTTCATGTTGCCGGCGGGCGCGTTCCTGGCCGCCGCCGGCTTCGGCGATTTGATTGAGATCACGAAGCTTGTCGAAGTTAGAAGTTGTGGTCATGGAGACAAATTCCTTGGGTACAAAATCACATCTGTTCCGCCAGGGAGTCGGGGCATCATAACAAACGCGTCTAGTCTGTCAAACGAGCGACCGCGCGCGCGGCGCCCCAGCGCGCAAGTTGCGCTCGGCACCGTCGCGAGCTAATATTTCTAAAATTCCAAAAACCCTCACGAGCCCTGCGAGCGAAACGAACATGTTTGAAACGAACCCGAACCGGGCCAAATCGGCCGTCCACCGCGACCCTGCCATCGGCAAATTGCGCCAGGATCAGGCGCTGCTGCTCTACGCCGCCAGCGAGGGCGATGCGAACATGCTCTATGCCGTCGGTTTTTTCGTTCCCGATCCGTTCATTTTTTTCCGACACAAGAACACGAGCTACGCGGTACTGAGCGATCTGGAAATCGACCGGGCGAAGAAGCAGGCCCGCGTCGATCGCGTGCTCTCGCTGTCGCTGTACCAGAGAAAATTGCGCAAGCTCGGCAAGACACCGGCGGGGATCATCGATGTCCTTGACCGGATATTCCGCGAACGGGCTATCCGAGCGCTCGTCGTACCCGCGAATTTCTCCGCCCTGCTTTTGGATCAATTGCGCGCCAAAGGCTACAGCGTGCAGATCAAGCGCGACCCCTTCTGGCCCCAGCGCGAGACCAAAAACCGCCTCGAAGTGAAACAGATCGCGGAGTCCTTGAAAGTCGCCCGGCTCGGTCTCGAAGCCGGCATTCGCATGCTCAAGCGCACCACGACCAAACGCGACGGTTATCTCTATCTGAACGGCACGCGCCTGACTTCGGAAATGCTCAAAACCGCCGTGAACACCACGATCATGGCTCAAGGTTGGCTGCCAAGCCACACCATCATCTCTTCCGGCAACCAGTGCGTCGATCCGCATCACGAGGGCAGCGGACCCATCAAGGCCAACACGTCGATCATCTTCGATATCTTTCCGCGTTCGCAGCAAAACGGCTACTTCGGAGACCTGAGCCGCACGGTCGTGCGCGGGCGCGCCTCGGACAGGCTCAAGGAAATGTACGCCGCCGTCCAGGCCGGCCAACGAATCGGCTTCGAGCAGATTCGCGACGGCGTGAACGGCAAAGACGTGCATCAGAACATACTCAAATTGTTCGCGGAACGGGGTTTCCCGACGGGGAAAATCAACGGCCGCATGCAAGGCTTTTTTCACGGCACGGGCCACGGCCTGGGTTTGGACATTCATGAGCCGCCCCGGGTGGCGCCCGTAGACGCGACCCTGTGCGCCGGCCATGTGGTCACCGTCGAACCGGGCCTTTACTACCTCGGCGTCGGCGGAGTTCGCCTGGAAGACGTCGTCGTGGTGACGGCCAAAGGAAACCGCAATCTCACCGATTGCCCGCAGTTCCTCGAGATATAACCCGCAAGGCAACATCGCGCGGTCCTCACGACCGAAACCCGCATGGATATCAACGACGGGCAAATCGCCGCGCTCATGGCCGACCTCGAAAGTCACGACAAGCCGGCCATCCGCGCCGCCGTCGATGCGCTGATCCCGTTGGCGATAGACTCCCCCACGATTCGCGACATCCTCGATCGCCGATTGCGCGAAACCGGGCACCGAAATTACTGGCCGATAGCTTACATTCTCGGCCACCTCTCCCCCGTTGCCACCGCCTGCCTCGGCAAACTCATCGAAGCCCTCGATCACCGCGAGCCGGATATCCGCTGGGCGATGGCGCTTCTGTTGGTGCGCATCGCCAAACATGAAAACGCGGTGATTGATCTGCTCAACGACCTCACGGCAACGGGAACGACCAATCAACGGAGGATGGCGCTCTACTGCATCCGCGACCTGGCGCTGTCGGACTCAGCGAGCTTGGCGGCCATGCTGAGGGCGATCGGCGACAGTGATCCGACGGTCAGGGTCGCCGCGGCCATTAGTCTCAAGCCGAGATCCGATCTCGATGACGCCGCAAAAGAAATGCTGTTGCGAGTTTATTTGCGAGATGAGGACCCCAGGGTGCGCCATACGGCGGCGATCACACTCGCGAGTCTGGGGTCCGCGTCCGCTGCGTTTTTGGAGGCGTTAGAAAACGGCAGGAAGAGCACCGAAGCTCAAACGAGAAAAGCGGCCGAGATCGCCCTGGAAATACTCAAAAAAAGAAGGCCCGCTTCAACCGGCGGCGAACGCCAAGGTTAAAGCGGGCCCACTAGGTGGACTGAGGGGGATTCCCAGGCTCCAGGCCCGAATCCCCGTCAAAGATTCCGCCTAGAGCCTAAGTCTCAGCCACCTCGCAGACAGTACATTTATCAATCATGTCTGGACCACCTCCTTTCTCTGCTGGCGGCAGTTTACGAAAGTGGTCTCCTCCTGTCAATAATAATCTAGAAATCCGCCGGGTTTTTTCTTCCGACTCGAATTCTTACGCGGTGTTGGTCACTCAACGGCTCACACTCCGGGCCGCGGTTTCATTCTCTTAGCGTGGAACGTTGAACAAATTTCTTAAGGATGCACATCCTCCAAAAACCAATCCGTCGGTATCTCCCGCCCCACCCGGGCTTCCCGCGCCCGCGCCAGCACTTCGCTGCCGACCGCGGCAAACTGCAAGCCGAGCCCGACGTTGTTACAGAAGCAACTGATCGAATCTTCCGTGGTTCGTCCGGGATGCCGGCCGTTGACCAGTTCCGACAGCGTCGGGAAGTCCCAGATCGCAGCGTCCTCGCGCGTCAGCGGATGCTGCCAGCCTTCGGAGACGTCGGGGATGGTGTTTCGATCGACGCCGATGACAATTTGAAATGGTTTCGCCTCGCGCCAGTGAATGATCAGAGGGTCGGAACGTTTGTACGTCGTCGCGTCGAGTTCGCAAGGCTTAACGCAGGAAACATGCATTCCCGGCTGTAGAATATTTCCGTCAAACAAAGCGGAGAGAGAATTGGTCGTGCAGATCACCATGTCCGCGCCGTCCATCGCTTCGGCCGCGCTGCCGGTTTCCACCAAGCACGCCGCGACTTTTCCCGACCATTCTTCGACGAAGCGCCGCCGCGACTCGGGCGTCGGGCTGAATACTTTCACTTCCTGCAAGTCGCGAATCATCGACAGCGTCACCAGGTGCGCGCTCGCCTGCCAGCCGGCGCCAAGCAGCGCCATGACTTTGGAATCCCTGCGCGCCAGACGGCGCGCCGCGATGGCGCTGGCGCCGGCGACGCGCAGTTTCTGGACATAGCCGTCGGGGAATATCGCCAGCGGCTCGCCGGTCTCGGTGCTGAACAGCATTACCAGGCCGACAAATCTATCGCCGCCCGCCACCGGCAATTTGTCTTTGCGGATGCCGCCGGCCTTCTCGTACCATTTGACTACGCTCGAATTGAGCCTGAGCGCGGCGATTTTGCGATTGGGCAGTACGCCGCTCATGGTCTTGTATTCGTAGAATTCGTCGGGCTTGGTCGGGCTGAAGACATCGTAGCGCGGCACCGTCGCCGCCATGCCATTGCCGAGATCGCGGTACGCCTCCTCGAGCACGTCGAGACAAGCGCCCACCGGCAGAATTTTCTCAATGTCTTCGTTGGAAAGAATCAACATCGATGACCTCCCGATCTTGTGCGCCCCTCAGTCGAACTTGCAGATCTCAGCGGCGAACCCTGGAATCTGACATTTGCCATTTGAGAATTCGAGCCATGCGAGATGCGCCGCCATTCTTAATGCCACCGGCTCGCCTTTGCAACCCGCCATTTACGCCTGTCCGCTACTCGGGGCGTGCCGAACAATGGCCGTTTCCCCTCAAATAATCCTCCGCCTCTGCGCTCTCAGCGCCCCGGCGGTGAAGGCATTTTTGTTGGCCGCGGACACGTTTCTCGCAACCGCAAGTAATTCCGGCTATAACCTCCAGGTATGTTCTCGGCGAACCCCGGTTTGCGATCAATACAAAATGGATTTCAAAACTAAGGTGGAAGATGGCGCCCAACCATCGAAGTTCTTTTACGGTTGGTACATCGTCGCGGTCGGGGTGCTGGTCCATATTGCGGCGACATTCGCCTTTTCCAGCACGCTGAGCATTTTTCTCAAGCCGATCACCGAAGAGCTGGGGGTTTCGCGCGGGGCGTTCTCGCTGATTCGCACCTTCGAGATCGGCGTAGCCGCTCTCATCGTACCGCTGCTTGGGCCGTGGATCGACCGCCATGGCGGGCGAGGAATTCTCGTCCTCGGCGTTTTGATGGAAAGCGCCGGTTTGCTGCTTTCGAGCCTTGTCCAGAGCTTCTGGCAATTCGTCCTGGTCCGCTGTTCGCTGGTGATCGCCGGCGAAGCGCTGCTCGGTTCGTTGGTCATTAACGTGACCATCGCCCAATGGTTCGTGCGCAAGCGCGGCCGCGCGATGGGCATCGCCAATCTGGGCACAGGCATCGCCAAGCTCGGCATCCCGCTGGTCGCGGCCTCCTTGTTTGTCCTGATCGGCTGGCGCGGCACCTGGGCTGTGTTCGGCGTCATCGCGCCGCTCCTGGTGGTCGCGCCGGCGCTCATTTTCGTGCGCCGAAGACCCGAAGACATCGGACTTCACCCCGACGGCGAGCCGCCGATCCAGAGCCCTGATCCGGCTTCCTCGAAGAGCGAGACGCCATCGGCGCGGCAACGCCGAAGCCTGCCGCCCGAGGTGTTTTGGAGCCGGGCGGAAGTCCTGCGCCTGTCGGCATTCTGGTTGCTCGTCATCACCTTCGGCATTGCCGGCGTGGGTATTGCCGGTCTCAACCTGCATATTTTTTCTTACGTCACCGATATCGGCTTTTCGCCGTTGATCGGCGCGTCGTTCATGAGCACCATTGCGCTCACCCAGCTCGGCTCCACCCTTGTCTGGGGAATGCTCGCCGACCGATTCGATGTCAGGAAGGTTTCCTGTGTGCAGTTCTTGATCCAGGGCGTGGGCCTTGTAATCATCACGACGAGCACCGACATCCGTATGGTTTATGCGGGATTTTTCCTCTACGGCACCGGCCTGGCCGGGAGCTTCGTGCTCCGCGAAATGATCTGGGCCAATTTTTTCGGCCGCGCCTCGTTGGGAACCGTGCGCGGCCTGTCGCTGTTTTTCTCCCACCTCTTCGCCGCCAGCGGCGCGCCGTTCTTCGGCTTTCTCTACGATCGGATGGGCAGCTACGATTTTTCGTTCACCATCTTTGCGTGCGCTCTATTCACCTCTTCGGTTTTGATCTTGCTTGCGAAGCCTCCTCAAAAATATTCGCCCTTCGTCAATTTTTCCAAGCGCGAATAGCGCGAAGCGCATTTAGTCGATCGGCAGAAACAATTCTTCCGGCGTTAGCCTTCTTTTCGTCAGTCCCTGCTCATGACTGTAGAGCGCAAAGCGCTCGATGTTTTTTCGGTTTGCTTCGAAACCGTTCTTCCAGGGATCGACGCCGCACAGCGCGTTTTGCCTTTCGAGCTCGCGCCTTCCCCACATAAGCACCGACCAATTGGGATCAACCCAGCGCACCATGGCGCGCCGGCGCGCCTCTTCAAAAATTTCAAAAAGCGCTGCCGGCAACTGCGGATGATGGTCGGCCAATTCTTTCTTAAACGCCAGCACATGCATGATCGGAAAATATCCTTCCTCGCGCAGATAGCGTTCTTCCTCCGCCTGGGGGTCGGCAAATAGCCGTGCCACGTTGGGGTTGCCTTCGCGAAAAGGTTTCGGCAATCGCGAGACGAACATCGCCTGAATCCTGCCTTCGACGAACTCTCGCTCTATTTCCGCCATGCTGCCGCGATTTTCGATTTTTACTTGCGGCGGCAGTTCGACGTCGAGCACTTCTTTTCCCGGCGTCACCCAGGTCACTGCGGCAGGGGGCAGCCCGTAGAAATGAGCGAGATCGCCTTTGGCGCGCACGCCGAGCGTATTTTGATAGCCGCTCAAACCGATCTTTTTCCCGACCAGATCTTTCGGAGAATCAATGCCGCAATGGACGTTCTTGTACATTTGCGACTGGCTGAACAGCCGGCGCGGAAAAATCGGCACGGCATGCACCGGCAGACCCTGATCGATAGCAATCAAGTAGGATGAAAACGACAGCTCCGCCGCGTCGAACTCAAAATTCTGCAAAAAGCGCTCATGGCGCCCCTGCTGCGGATCGAGTTCGATGTATTGCACATCCACGTCGGGATGCCGGACGACGCCCTCGATCAGCGGTGCATGCCGATCGTAGGAACCAAGTGCCAGGGTAATACTTGTTTTTGTCATGACGCCGAGCATTATCGAACGAGAGGGAAGGATTCAATGCTCGGCGCCGGGTGGAGACTGTGTCCCTAAACCGTTGATGGCGGGACGAGCGCAGGAGATTGCCGCGGGGAGTGCGGCGAGGAGGTCGAGGACTGCTCGCGCCAAGGGCGCCTTTGCATACCCGGATGCGAGCAATCGGTTGCGCGATGCAACCGGAGGAACCGTCCGATAGGCACTTGCGGCCGGCGCTGACTTTTCCTACCATCAGCGGTCAAGACTCAGGAGGGCGCTTAATTTGTACTACTTTGCCTACGGCTCAAACATGAACTGGCCGCAGATGCAGCGCCGCTGTCCATCGGCCCGCTTCATTTGCGTTGCTCGACTCCCCGACTATCAGTTCGGAATTACCCGTCACTCAAGGTTGCGCCAGTGCGGCACCGCCAATGTTTTTCCCGCCAGCGGCCAGGAGGTCTGGGGCATCGTTTACGACGTAAACGATGCCGATCTAGCGACTCTGGACGGCTTCGAAGACGGCTACCGCCGCGAAGTGCTCTCGTTTCTGCCGCGCGATAACGGCGGGCCGCCCGTGCATGCGCTGGTCTACCTCGCCGAGATCGAGAAGAACGTACCGCCTTCCAATACCGAATATCGCCGGCTGATCGTCGAAGGCGCCAGGCACTGGGATCTGCCGGCTTCCTATGTCTCCCGACTCGAAACCATCCCGGTCGCCGCGGGCCGCTGATACGCACGGATCGCTCGTTCAAGCCGCATCGGCCGATGCCGGCGAAATTGGTTGCCGCTCGATGGACAACGGCATGCCGGTTCGATAGGATCACGATAGTTTAGCTCCCTACCGTTCCGGCCATGGCGTTACACGCTAACGAACTTCGCCGACAGACGCTGCACATCGCGAAGCATCGGCGCACGCGCCGAATCGTCATCTGGATCGTCTCGATCGTCGTCGCCATCGGAGTCCTTCTGGGACTCGCTGCCCCGCCGCTGATCCGCGGCAAGGTCGCCTCCGTCCTTTCTGAAAAGCTGCACCGCGAAGTGACCATCGAACGGATCAAATTCAATCCCTACACGATGAAAGCGTCCGTCCACGGCTTCTTGATCAAGGAGCGACAGGCGGAAACCGCTTTTTTTTCATTCGATGAGTTACTGGTCAATCTGCAGTTCCGATCGATTTTGCGGCTGGCGCCCGTCGTCAAGGAGCTTCGTCTCATAAAACCTTATATCAGCGTAGTTCGAGATGAGGAGCTAAAGTATAACTTTCAAGATCTGATCGACGAGTTTACCGGCGGACCACCGAAGCCGGCGGGGCCGCCGCCGCGCTTCGCGCTCAATAACATCGAGATTATCGATGGCGCGATCGATTTCGACGATCGGCCGAAACACACCAAGCACAGCGTGACGCAGCTCAAGATCGGCGTGCCGTTCATTTCGAGCTTGCCCTCCCACGTCGACATCACGGTCAAGCCGGAGTTTTTCGCCGTGCTCGACGGCGGCGCTCCCTTTCATTTTGCCGGGGACACCGCGCCGTTCACAGAATCCCGGGACAGCACCCTCGACGTCGCCATCGACAAACTTGCGATCGCCAACTACCTCGCCTATTCCCCCGTGAAACTGAATTTTACGGTGCCGTCAGGCCATCTCAACGGCAAGCTGAGAGTCTCTTTCAGAACCGTCAAAGACAATCCGCCGGTCCTGTCGGTCACCGGCAACTTAGGACTGAATGAGCTGGAAGTGCGCCAAGGGGGCGACGCGCCTTTGCTCAAGCTGCCGGCCTTTGAAGTGCTGATCGACGCCATCGAGGTTTTCGGCGGGAAAGCAAGCCTCAAGTCGGTCAAATCCGACGGCTTAGAGCTCCACGTTAACCGAAGCCGCGACGGCAAGCTGAGTCTTGCGAACCTCGTCGGCGCCGCGGTCGAGGTCAAAACACCGGAGCCAAAGACGGAACCAAAAGCCGCCGCGAAAGCGCAAGGGACGCCGTTTGTCTACCTGGTGGAGGAGATCGAAATCGGCCAAGCCACGATTCACATTAGCGACGAACAACCCAAGCGGCCCTACAAGACCCGTTTGGATAATTTTCGATTTAAAGTCTCCGCCTTGACCAACGAGGCCGACAAAAAGGCCGAAGTCGAGCTGTCGTTTGATTCGCAAAATAAGGAGAGTTTTTCCCACAGCGGAACCTTGCAGCTGAGGCCCTTCATAGCCGAAGGCAAGATCGACCTCAAAGGACTGAAACCGGGCGGCCTGCGATCCTACTACGAAGGAGCCATCGCCGCGGAAATCAGAGAGGGAACCCTGGATTTATCGACGCAGTACAGTTTCGAAGATCGGCAAGGACAGCCCGACCTCAAGCTTGCCGGTTTGAACGCCGCTCTGCGCGCTTTGCGCCTGGACCTCGCCGGACAACCGCAACCGCTGTGGCGCATAGGCGCGTTGAATATCAAAGACGGCGCGGTGGATCTTATCGGGAAAACGATCGTCCTCGGCGCCATCGAAGCCAGGAATGGCACCGGCTATGTCCAGCGCGCCGCCGACGGGACGTTGAATCTGGCGCGCATCGCCAGAGCCCAAGCTCCGGCGCCCGCACCCGCCCAAACGGCAAAGACCGACGGGAGCGAGTGGCGGATCGACGCCAAACAGATTGCCTTCGATCGATTTAGGATCAACATCGAAGATCAAACCAACCCGACTGCGGCCAAGTTCAGCGTCGCCGATCTATCGATCCGCGGCGGCAATTTCTCCACGGCAAAAAACCAGCGCGCCAAAGCTACGATCCGCGCCACAATCAACGATAGAGGCAAATTGAGCCTGGTCGGGACAGCCACGGCCAATCCGGTCAATGCCAAGTTTACCATCGATGCTCAAGACCTGGAGCTGCTACCGTTTCAGCCTTACATCGAGGATCAGCTGAACTTCCTCCTGACCGGCGGCAGCGTGGGCACCAAGGGGGAATTGACTTTCGATGCCGCCGGCAGCGGCCCGGCGCAGCTAAACTATCGAGGCGCAGTACAGGTCGCAGGCTTCGGCACCGTGGAAAAAAGCGACCACGCGGATTTATTAAAGTGGAAGTCCCTGGCGCTCGACGCCCTGCAATACGATCTGGAGCCGTTCCAACTGCGCATCGGCGAGATCACTCTCGAGGAATTCTATTCACGGTTGATTCTCGGCGCGGACGGAAAAATCAACCTGCAAAAGTTAACCGTCCAGAAAGAGGAACAAACGGGCGAAGCTCCGGCGCCGGCCAAGGCCGCGGAAAAATCGCCGGCTCCCACGCCGGCAAAAACCGGGGTAAAAGCCACGGCGCCGGCCGAGCAAGACGATGCGGCGCCAAAAGCCATCAGCATCGGCAAAATCAATCTCAAGGAAGGCAACATCCATTTTAGCGACTTTTTCGTCAAGCCGAATTACTCAGCCAACTTGACCAATGTTGACGGCGCAATCTCCGAACTCAAACCGGAAACACCGGGCGATCTCGATCTCAGAGCGCGGCTCGATAACGCCGCGCCGGTAGTCATCAAGGGCCGGATCAATCCGCTGTCCAAAGATCTCTTTCTCGACATTGTCGCCGACGCCAAGGAAATCGAGTTGGGCCCGATGTCGCCTTACTCCGGCAAATACGTTGGCTATGGCATCGAAAAGGGCAAGCTTTCCTTTAACGTCAAGTATAAGTTGGAAAATCGCAAGCTCAGCGCGCATAACAAAATCATTTTAAACCAGCTCACCTTCGGCGAGAGAATCGACAGCCCGCAGGCCACCAAGTTGCCGGTGCTGCTGGCCGTCGCTTTGCTCAAAGACCGCAACGGCGTCATCGACGTTGAGCTGCCGATCAGCGGCTCCCTTGACGACCCGCAGTTCAGCGTCGGCGGTATCGTGCTAAGAATTTTTATCAACTTGATCACCCGAGCTGTAACCGCGCCCTTTTCCTTGATAGCCTCCGCGTTCGGCGGCGGCGGTATCAGCGGCGACGAGCTGCGCTATATCGAATTCGACAACGGCCGGGCAAACTTGAGTAAAACCGCGCTGGTGAAAATCGAAACCCTCGCCAAGGCTCTGGCCGAGCGGCCGGCGCTCAATCTCGAGATGGTTGGCCGCGTCGATCCCCTGACCGATCTCGATGGACTCAAACGGGTCAGCATCGAGCGCAAAGTCAAGGCGCAAAAGCTAAAGGTTCTGGCGCGCAAAAGAGAGGCGCCAAAATCGCTGGACGATGTCCAGGTCTCCGCCGACGAGTACCCTCAATATTTGAAGGCCGCCTACGGCGAAGAGACTTTTCCCAAGCCGCGCAACATCATCGGCCTGGCGATTGACCTGCCCGTACCGGAAATGGAAAAGCTGATGATGCAGCATGCCAAAGCGAGCGATGACGATCTGTTCCAGCTCGCCAATCAACGGGCGCTGGCGGTGCGCGACGCGATCTTGGGCAGCGGCAAGGTGCAATCCGAGCGACTCTTCATCGTTGCCGCCAAGCCCCTCAGCGTTGAAGAGCGCGCCAAACTCAAAGGCCGGCCGAACCGGGTGGACTTCTCCATGAGGTAGCCCAGGGGGACCGTCCCCATTCCGGAAGGGGGACTGTCCCCTCCCAGGCGAGTTGTGAACCATTTTTTTCTGTTATACACTTGAGATCCGATCAGGAGGCCGCTGCATGTCCCAGGCTAAAAAATCCGTCAACCCCAAAGTCACCATCATCGCCAGCAAGGGCGCCAATCAAGCGATCAATTATCTCTTAGAAGATCGAAACGAACTGGAGTGGCTGGTCGCCATCGGCCGCAACCGCAACGGCGATATATTCTTCTACGACACCGGCGGCGATATCATCCAGGACCTGGGCGCGCTAGAGTATGTCAAAGAAAGAATCGTCCGCGACTATTTCGGCGAAACGGATGAATAGAGCCGCGCCAAAAGCGCGGCGGTTCAAGGGTTCAAGGTTCAAAAGTTCAACGTAAGGATCTCCGCCTCGACTCCCTGACCTTGAACCTTTGAACGCTTGAACCTTGAACTAAGCTTTTCAGCTACCCGGAATTTTTGGCTTAAATCGCAGCGGTGGCGAGCCCGCCGGCAAATAATCTTCCAAATTCACCGTTTCCCAACCCACCGGACGCAGCCGTTCAAATTCGTCGCGCCTTTTCGGGTCGCACTGCGGCGGCTTGGTCGCGTCGATAATGATTTTGCCGCCGATACGGTGCCAACCCGGCGCACCCGGATGGCCAAACTCGGGGCAGGAAGGATCCATGGCGTGGATCTTGGCGCCGTTGATGACGATGATGTCCTCGGCGGGGTTCATCCGCGTATTGATTGCCCAGAGAACTTCCGCGTAATTAAAAATATCAACATCCTCATCGACGGCGATAGCGACCTTGGGATGCTGGTACTCGCTCGACAATACCGACATCAAAACGTTTCTCGCCTCGCCGTAGTAACGCGGCCGCATTTGCACGACGACGCCGAAGATGCCGGGCAGCACCAGGACGTTTTTCACATCCGCCAGGCCGCCCACCGTGCGCGCCCGGCGCAGAATCTGCGCCGACATCGGCACCTTGTGATAAACGCAACCTTCGACTTCGGTGCCGTTCTGGACGTTTTTAAAGATCGCGTCCCCGCGCATGGTCACCGCCTTGATGTTGACGATGGGATTCATCCCGGAGCCGGTTAAATAGTAATCCTGAAATTCGCTGAACGGCCCCTCGGGCTCGCGCACTTTCGGCGGGATCTCGCCTTCCAGAACAATTTCGGCCCACGCCGGAACTTCCAGATCGACCGTACGGCATTTGACCAGCTCCACCTCCTCATCGAGCAGCGCCGACGCGATCTCCAGCTCGTCGACGCCGTACTGCGTCGTGGTCGCCGCGGCGAAGTAGTACATCGGATGGTGGCCGATCATGATCGCCACCGGCATCGGTTTATCCATCGCTTCATACATCTGATAGTTGGTCCAGGCGTGGCGCGGATAAAGCAGGATGCCGGTTTTCCTGGGGCCCTTCATCTGTAGGCGATGAAAACTCAGATTGCGCCGGCCGGTTTCCGGATTCTTGGTGATCATCAGGCCCGAGCCGATGAACGGCCCGCCGTCGCGAATCCCCGCCTGATGGATCGGCATCTTGGTAATGTCGACTGCCTCGTCGATCATCACTTTTTGCTGCACCGGTCCGGTTTCCACCAGCCGCGTCGTGCCGAGCTTTTCCGTGCGCCGGACAAACTCGGGTATCATTTCGTCGCGCGGCACGCCGAACGCCACGGGAGCAAGCGACACGTCGCCCGGTGCCTGGCCGAGACAGCGCCAGCCGGGATAGCCGGGAAGATTATCGAACAGGAGTCCCCGGTCGCGCGCCTGCCAGAGGAGCGCGCCCATCTGCGTGCGTGGATCGACGGGCTTGGCAATTCGCGCCAGCAAACCGGCCTGCTCCAACTGATCGATCCATGTGCGCATGTCCTGGGCCATAGCTCCCCCCGCTTGATCCTAAATTTGCGTCACCCATATCACGGCGCGACGGCGCTCACCAATCGTAGAATCGCGGGATGGAGTGTTGGAATTTCGGAATTCTGGAATCTTAGAAGCGATCACTCCAATACGCCATGCCGCCGCGCTTGACTGCCAGCGCCGCTTCCCCTACGTTGCGGCCATGGCGTCGATCACAACTCTGTTCGGCATGGAAAAACTCGCGCCGGAAAAGGCCCGCGCCTTGAGCATCGTCTACGCCGCGAGCATCTCCCTAATGATGGGAATCAACTTTATTCAGCCGGCTTTGCCGGTGCTCACCGAGCAGTTTCACATCAGCGACGCTCAGCTTTCTTGGGTGATGACCCTGTTCACAGCGCCGGCCATCGTCTTGTCGCCGATTTTTGGCGTCGTCGCCGACCTCTACGGCCGGCGGCTGCTGCTCGCCCTTGGGCTCATCGCCTTCGGCGCCTTTGGCACCGCCATGGCCTTCGCACCGAGCTTCGGCTGGCTGCTTTTCTGGAGAACCCTCCAGGGCATCGGCTTCAGCGCCGTCATACCCCTGACTATTGTGCTGATCGGCGATCTGCTTGAAGGGGACAACGAGATCAGCGGCCAGGGACTCAAAGTTTTTCTCGACCGCATCGGTTATTTTGTCTTTCCTCCGCTCGGCGGGTTGCTTGCCGCCATCGCCTGGTTCTGGCCGTTCGCTTTCTACGCGTTAACGATTCCTGTGGGAGTCGCCGCCCTGTTGTGGATGCCGGAGACCAAAGGCAAGACCAACCATAAAACCATGGCCTACCTTGGCGACATACTGCGCCTGACACGCCATCCACGCCTGATGATCGCTTTCTCCGCCGGCTTCCTGCGGTTTTTCCTCGACTACGGTTTTCTCACCTACTTTCCCCTCTTTCTGGTGCGCATCCACGGAATCTCAACGGCGGCAGCCGGCTTGCTTTACACCTTTTTTGCCGTTGGCGCCATGGTCACTTCGAGCCAGGCCGGACGGATCGCCGCCGGCCGCGACAAAGCAACCCTCTTGTTTGTGGCGTTTCTTATAAGCGGCGCCGCGGTGCTGGCCGTCCCGTTCCTGCCCGGAGCGTTGCCGGTGGGCGCGGCGCTGTTTTGCTACGGCCTCGCCAACGGCGTCATATCGCCGATGCAGAAAAGCCTGTTGACGCAGAATGCGCCGGCCGAGCTGCGCGGCGGCATCGTCTCCTTTGACCGTTTGATTCAGCAGGTTTCCAAGACTTCGTCCACGTCCATCGTCGGTCTGCTGCTGCTCAGCGCCGAGCTGCCGACCATTTTCTGGTTGCTCGGCATTCTGTCCTTCGCCAGCGTCGGTCTCATGGCGTGCCTGCTGCCGCGTTCGCGGCCGGCGGTCTCCAGCCCAAGCGTTTCTTGAAGCAAGCGCGTTC
>CAZILB010000035.1:0-27758 GCA_964539925.1 uncultured Syntrophobacter sp.
TCGTGGGTTTCGTACTTGTCTTCAACCATCAGAAAAACCTCAAATCGGAAATCACGCCCATGGAAAGCAGGCGGACGTACAGGTCGGTCAGGGCCACCCAGATCAAGCTTACCCAGGCGTATTCCATATGTTTCTCATTGAGCCGGCTGACCCAGCTCCAGACTCTAAATTTGCCCGGAGCGCTGTGGAACGAGTTCAGGTAGCCGCCGCAAACATGCCGGCATGAGTTGCAGGAAAAACTGAACAGCGACAAAAGCGCCGCATTGGAGATCAAGACCAGGGTGCCGACGCCCATGCCGAGGCCGTCGGGGAAGCTGAAAGCGAGGATCGCATCCCACCATAGAAAACAGAGAATCACCAGCGAAAGATAAAAAAAGTATCGATGAACATTTTGCAGCACAAAAGGGAAGCGGGTTTCGCCGCTATAGCTCTTGGCCGCGTCGCGCACGGCGCAGGCCGGGGGCGATTGAAAAAAAGACCGGTAATAGGCTTTGCGGTAATAATAGCAGGTGAGCCGGAAGCCTCCCGGCGCCCAGAGTATCAAGATCGCAGGCGAGAGGTTCCACCAGGAACCGATCAGCGGCACCGTCACGTGCTCGCAGTTCGCCGCGATGCATGGGGAGTAAAAGGGCGAAAGATAGGGGTCGGCATAGTAATGGGCGTTCTGCAGCGCCGCCCAGGTCGCGTAGATGCCGAAGGCGCCGAGAGCGACGACGACCAGCAACGGCTCGCCCCACCAGTTGTCCTTTCGCAGCGTGCGAAATTGTTCCAACGTCAAACTTTTATCCGCCACGATGATGTTCCTTCTTATTTCAAAATTCGGGCCATTTCGCTTTTGACTAGTATGGATTAAACGGGCATGTCAAGTAATCGCGGAGCTCACTATTACCGGATCGACGCACGATCGCGGTTTCTCCAGGCATAGCCGGAAAGAAACCGCGAAGCCGAGAAAATAAATTAAATAATGTGTGGAAAGCGAACCTTGGAGGCGAGGCGCGATCTACTTCGCCGCGGCACCGGCTCGTTTCGCCTGGTCCGCCGCTTCGAGCTTCATGTGTTGTTCCACGATCTGCGGGACATCCCCTTTCGTTACTTTCATGTACCAGAGACCCTCGGGCCAGATCATCATATTGGGCCCGAAAGCACAGACGTCTAAACACCCGGATCTGACGACGCGAATCTTGCCTTTCAGGTTGCGTTCTTTGGTGACTTTGCGCAGCTCTTCCACGGCCTCTTCGGAGCCACTATAGCCGCAGGACGGGCTTTCGCCGTGACGGTTGTTGATGCAGAGTGAATCTGCCGGATATAGGGCTGTGGCCTCTCAATCACGGGATCTCCCTTTCAAACGGATCGATTATTTTACCGCTTATAACAGAAAAAAAACCCGTTTGCACGCGCCCGAGATCGGTCCGACAGGGATGCCAGGCTGGCTCGGCATCGACCGGACCGATGCGGCAGCCTTCAAGCGTTTGCGGACGGGTTGAGGACCGGATGGAACGGCAACGGGCCGCTTGGGCGGCCCGTTGCCATGGTGCGAGTGGAGGGCTCGCTTTGAAAACCTATTTAGTCTTGGTCTCGGCGGCGGCTTTTGCCGGAGCTTTGGCTTTAGGCGCTTCTTTGCCCTCGATGCTGGTGGCGGTCATTTTATATTTAATCATGACTCTATCGCCCTTTTTGATGTCACCGGTGGTCTTGGTGTTCTTGTCGCGGGCGATTTCCCAATTCTCATTGCCCTTCTTGACGATGATAAAGTCGTCTTTCACGTCGACGACAGGACCGGTGACCTGATAGTCCTTCGCGAGCGCCAGGGTAGAGATACTCAGGAAAAGAACGGCAACGAACAATCCGATAATGCGTTTCATCAGGATATCCTCCATCGTTTAAAGAGTCGTTATGAATAATCTGTTGACCCAACGGCCCTCCATCCGGTTTGATCAACTTGGTCTTAGACGCTGGCGGCGCCTTGGAAATTCACGAATTGCCGCTGGCTTGCCGTCCAAAAGCTCGAGTATGTGATTTTGTTGTGGACCCGTGGTTGCGAGAGAGACCGGGGTCGCAAATATTGAGAAATACGAAAAACGGGGAGACTGGGAAGAAGGTGAGCGAGCAAGGTGGGGAGGGCCACCCTGCTCGACAGGTGGAAATGAGCAGGTTTACTTGCTCTTGCCTTTTTTCTCGGGCTTATCAGCGGTCTTCTCTGTGGCCGTTTCGGACTTCTTAACGTCGCCCATGGCGCCAGCCTTGGTGTCAGTGGCTTTGGTGGCGGAAGCGCTCTTTTCGCCCTTAGCGCCCGCTTCGCCCTTGGCACCCTTTTCGCCCTTTATCGCATCAGCGGCGTAAGCGGCCAAAGTCAAAAACATCGAAGCAACTAAAACAGCCAGAAAACGTTTCATTAAGTAATCCCCCTTCGTGGAATCTGAGCTGTAGTTTTTCGGAACGAAAACTAAACGTGCCGCCCCTCCGCTCGACATCACTTCAGGTTCTCCGTTCTGGTCAATTTGACGCGCGACCAGGGCTTTTCATTCAAGTGGGAGGTAGTCTATATAATATGAAAGGACTGAAAGGCCAAACCCGATGAAAGCGTCGGAATCGCGTTAACTCATTGATTAATAAAGGAGTTTTTAATGGCAGAAGGGTTGCCGATCGCCAAGGGAAAAGCAGAGCATGTCCTGTTGCCGCGCATGGCTAATCGTCACGGGTTGATTGCAGAAGCGACAGGTACGGGAAAGACCGTCACGTTGCGGGTAATTGCCGAGAACTTCAGGACGACGATCTCAGAGATGGGGCCGCTGTTGATGGCGCGGCTGCTCAATCTCAACGAAACACAGAGCGGCGTGCTCGGCTCGATCTTCGGCGGTACGAGCACGCGGAAGAGATGACACCGAGTTTGTCCACCCGCTCACGGATCCTGGGATTTTCCTGGCCGGGCCTGGCGATACCCGATAGATCGCCCTTGACGTCCGCCATGAACACGCCTACGGTCGATCCGCCGCGAGCGGCTGATAAATCATGTCCCCGCGGATGGCGTAAACCGGCTGGATCGCTTGGTGTGCCGGGATGGTTCCCTTCTGCGAGTCGATGGCGTTCCATTCTCTATCTTCGATCCTCAACACGGAGATATCGGCGGGATCGCCGATTCTGAGAGTTCCCAGTTCATTTGATCGGCCAAGCAGTCTCGCGGCGTTTGCCGTCGCCATTTCGACAACCTGAGTCAAAGAAAAACCCAGTGCCAGCAACTTCGCCATCGTCGTCGGCAGATCGTACACCGGGCCGGCGCGGTTGCCGCGGTGGCCGTCCGTTGAAACGCCGTCCGGATGAAGTCCCTGATCGAGGACTTTCCGCGCCACATCGAAGTTCAGATTATGAAGCCCGTGGCCTACGTCCATCAACACGCCGGACTCTTTGGCGTCGCGTACTTGCGGCCAGAGCTTGCCGTTACCGTCGAGCAGGCCGCCCGGATGAACCGTGAACATGTGGGTCACGATGTCGCCTGCACGCAGATGCTTGAGCACGTCGCCGACATGCACCGGAGCGCTGTCCTTGGTCCAGCTCTCGCCGATATGAACGAGCAAAGGCAGCTTCAATGCATCGCCGAGCTTGCGCGCTCGCTCCAGCGGTTTTAATCCTTGCGCCCCTAAAGCGCCGCCGGTTGCCATGATCTTGATGCCGACGATGATGTCGCGGTTGGCTTCGACGGCCTGTTCGATCTTGGCTTCGTCGATCAGCCGAGGATCGGCGAGTATGCTATAGCCCGGACCGGAGACGCCGCCAAGGGTGGAGAGATTGATATAGTTCAACACCCGCGTTTTGGCATTGTCGGTGACGTAATTGCGAAAGACGTTGAGGAGCGTGTGCCCGGCGCTGCCGGCGTCGACGACGGTCGTGACGCCGGAGCCGACGCCGAAAATGTCCGGGTCGACGCCGAAGGCGCCGAGACCCTTCATCAGATGCAGGTGCACGTCGATCAAACCGGGGGTGACGATACGGTCTGTGAGGTCGATGACGGTCGAGCCGTCGGCTTCGAGGTTGGCGCCGATCGCGTCAACCTTACCGTCGCGCACACGGATATCGAGCAGGCCGTCAAGGCCGGCAGCGGGATCGATGAGCCGGCCGCCTTTGAGGACAAAATTTTGTGATTGCCGATTCATCGTGCTTCGGTTGCCGGCAGCACGGGCCTAGGGGCGGGTTTGAAACCCGCCCCTACATTCACCACTACGTTATTCCAGTTCGAGTTGTACCCTTGTCTGGCGAAAACCATCGTCCGTTAGGTCGTGTAATACGCGTTCTCCTTAATGTAGCCCTCCGTCAGGTCGCAGCCCCAAACGCGTGACGATGCCTTGCCGATGGCGAGGTCGACGCCGATCATTACTTCTGGTTGGCCGAGATAGTGTCGCAACGCTTCGAGATCGCAATCGACCGGCGAGCCTCGTCTGAAAACTCGGGTGTCGCCAAAGCGAATGGTCGCTTTCGAGGGATCGATCCGGGAATCGAAAGTTTTCCCGACCGCCATGATCACGCGGCCCCAGTTGGGGTCGCAGCCGTACACGGCAGTTTTGACGAGCGGCGAATTGACGACGGCTTTCGCGACGCACTTTGCCTGTGCTGCGGACTTCGCGCCGGTGACATCGACGATGATGAGCTTGGTCGCGCCCTCGCCGTTGCGCGCGATCTCGCGGGTGAGAAACTCGCAAACCTGATGGAGTCCGTTTTCAAAATGGCGGAGGTTAACCTTGCCCGCCAAACCGTTGGCCATCAGGACCGCGGTATCGCTGGTACTGGTGTCGGTGTCGATGCTCATGCAGTTGAACGTCCGATCAACGACGCGTTTGAGCGCCGGACGTAAGGACGCCTTGGGTAATTCGGCGTCGGTCATTAAATAAACGAGCATGGTCGCCATATTCGGCTCGATCATGCCCGCCCCCTTGGCGATGCCGGCGATCACCGCCCGGCCGACCCGACATGAATAATATTTTGGATACTTGTCCGTGGTCATGATCGCTTCGGCGGCGAGTTTAAGATTGTCCGGCCGCAATTCCGCTTTAATCCCGCGCAGGCCGGCGCGGATCTTATCCATCGGCAAGGGCCGGCCGATTACACCCGTGGAGAATGGCAGAATGTCATATGGGCTGATGCCCAGCTCATCGCTGACGATGCGGCAGGTCTCGATTGCATGGTCGATGCCCTGCTTGCCCATGGCGACGTTGGCGTTTTTGCTGTTGATCACCAGCGCCTGGGCGAAACCGTTGGCGATATGCTTCCGGCCGACGATCACCGGCGCGCCCGGAAACCGGTTGCGCGTAAACATGGCCGCCGCGTGCGCGCGCACGGTCGAATAGATGACGGTCAGATCGAGCGTGCGGTCTTTAATGCCGACGTTTTTGGCGAGCGCGAGGAAGCCCTGGGGGTGGCGGAAATCTTTCGGTTCGTTGCGATCCATCGCGTCTGATTACTCCGCTGAATTTATTTCTTCCAGAGTATGCCTGAAAAGTTGAATAACAGCGAGTGGCTTGGCTTAGGTCTCGCACAGGCTAAGAGGCGAAATATGAGTCATCGGTCCAGAAGAGTGTTCGTAATGGGACGGTTCACAGCCGCTTCCGCAACGGAGGGAGCCATGAGCGAAATAGGACAAAAGCTCGCAAAGTACGTGGGTTACCTGGTAGAGGGCGCATTGAAATTTAGGAACGCGATGGCGGCGGGCGTTGAGGTCCCCGATTTCGAACTGCCGGACCTGAATGGCCGCACGTTTTGTCTGTCGGCATATCGCGGCAAGTCCAACATCGTGCTGATATTCGGAAGCTTCACGTGCGCTTCCACTGTCACTCAGCTTCGCGCGGATCGCACAGGGTGCCGTCGAGGTCGAAGAAGATCGAAGTGATCGGCTCCAAAGGTACAAAATCCCCTACATTTACCGCCGCCACCGACTGCGGAACAGTCGAAGTCCTTCATTTAGTGATCAACGTTAAAACTTTCGAGAGATCGCAGACAGTATCGCCCTGCCATTCTCTAGCCTCTCGAAGCGCCTCCCGATCATCATCCCGGTCGGGGTTTCTAAGCAGGACGGCATGCAGACCGACGGCGGCGGCCGCGGCTAGTTCAAAATTCTCGCCGTCGGCGATATAAAGACAGGCTTCGGGCGAAACCCCAAGGCGCTCGCAGGCGAGGTAAAAAATTCGCCGGTCCGGCTTCTTGAGGCGCTCCCGACTGGAGAAAACGGCGGTATCCATAACGTCGACGAACGGCGTTTCGGGCCAGAGAATCGGGATTTCGATGGAGCAATTACTGAGAAGGCCGATTCTGTAACCACCGTTTTTAAGCTGGCGCAACGCAGGCAATGCATCCGCTCTCGGCTCGAGGGCCCGACGGATGTATTTAAGACGGATTTCCACAGCACTCGTCATTTGTTCCGTACTTACCTGTACGCCGATCGTGGCGCAAACATGTTCTATGCTGGCTTCCACGGTTTGAAACTCCCCGATCGTACGCATTTCTGATGTCTGCCGCCATTGCTGCATGAACGGCTCACGAGGCACGTCGAGGGCGGCCAGCAAATCGGTATTCATTTGCCCGGTTGACGACACGAAATCATCCACCAATGTGCCGAATAAGTCGAAAATGACCGCCTGAAATGTCATGAGTTTTTGTTCTCGCAGCCCAGATTCAATCGCCAACTACGCGATGGCTAAGAGGCAATTCGGCTGGGATCTCTATGGTTACAGTCATAAAATCTCCTCCTGGCAGAGCGACTCTGCATTGATTTTACCAGAGGTTGTATGAAACTAATAACGAGCAACAGGGCCTTGCAGTAAATGCTATAATTCTCCGCTATAGATTCTCGATCGCTAACGGTTCCACCGGCTCAGCCAATTCAAATCCGAAAATTTTCGAATAGAAGTAGAGCTCCGCTTCCAGCACGCGCTTGATGTTTTCCGCTTTGCGAAAACCGTGCTGTTCTCCCTCGAAGGCAAGATAGGCAACCGGGAGCTTCTTTGCGCGGACGGCGGCAGCCATCTTTTCCGCTTGATTTGGGGGGACGATCTTGTCCTCCAAGCCTTGAAAGATGATCATCGGGCAATTCAGCCGGTCGGTGAAATGGATGGGGGAGCGTTCGACGTAAAGATCGCGCCCCTCGGGATAGGGGCCGATCAAGCGGTCCAGATAGCGCGATTCGAACTTGTGCGTGTCCCTGGCGAGCGCCTCCAGATCGCAAATGCCGTAATGACTGGCGCCGGCTTTGAAAACATCGCGGAAAGTGAGCGCGCACAGCGTCGTATAGCCTCCGGCACTGCCGCCGCGAATCCCCAGACGGTTGCCGTCGACGGCGCCCTGCTCGACAAGGTAGCGGGCGCCGTTGACGCAGTCAGCGACATCGACGATCCCCCATTGGCCGTTGAGGCGTTCTCGATACGCCCGGCCATAGCCGGAGCTGCCGCCGTAGTTCACATCGAGGACGGCAATACCGCGGCTGGTCCAGAATTGAGTCGAATATTTCAGCGATGACGAACTCGACGAGGTCGGTCCGCCATGGCTCATCACGATCAACGGTGGCTTTTCGTCCGCCGGCGCCGTGCAATCTCGGTTTCGCGGCGAATAGAAGTATCCGTGAGCGGTCAACCCGCCTTCGGTAGGAAATTCGATTGACCTCGGTTCGGTCAAATATCCGAGGGCGACGGCTGATTCACGGGATCGTCGCAAGACTTCACAACGGTTCGTTTTCAAATCCAGGGAAACTACGGCAGTAGATTCGGTAGGGGACGCACCGACAAAGGCAACGCGGTCAGCCGAACAGCGCACCTGCGAGATCGAAGTGAAAGGGATGTCGATCCGGGTGAGCGAGCGAGTTTGTGTATCCAGTGTAGCGAGGTAATCACATCCATCCTTGGTGTAGCTGCATACGATGGTTCGTTCGGACGCGAAGGCATAAAGGCTCGTGCCGAAAACCCACTGCGGCTGGCCGAACTCGGCATCCATCGGGCTGAGCGGTTCGATATTATCGTTTCGCCGTCGGCACAGATTCCACCAGCCCGTGCGATCCGAAACGAAATACAACGTGCCGTTCGGCGACCACGCCGGTTGGCAGATCGACTCATCGACGGCGCCGGCGATTCTGCGCGTGTCCGTTATCGAGCCGTCGTCGGTCCGCGTGCCGACCCAAAGCTCCGTGCCGTCCCAGGGCATGTTTGGATGATTCCAGGTCAGCCACGCCAGTTGTCTTCCGTTCGGACTCAGACGGGGCGATGAATAGAAGTCATTTCCCGATACCACGATGGCGCTGTCACCGCTGGCGAGGTCGACTCGCACGATCGCATTGACAGGTTCGCCTGAGACCGAGTGATCTTCGCGCACGCAGAAGAAGAGATTTTTGCGGCGATCGATTTGACCGTCGGCGTAGCGCAAGGCTGTTTGCGAGGTCAACCGCTTGGGTTCGGAACCGATTTCTTGAAGATACAAACTCTGATCGGTGAAATTTGAAAAAATGAGCGTCCGGTCGGACACCCCGTAGTCGCCGCCGCCGTACTCGTGCACGCGCGTGCGCGCGTTGAAGCCAGCGGGTGTGACATCGGCGATTTTTTCATCCGGTGAGCGACGGACGATAACCTTCCTGCCACCTTCTTGGGGACGGCGTTCGATCCAATAAATGTCGTCGCCGTCGAGGCGGACTTGTTCGAGCCCGATTTCCGCGCCGGCGACCAGATCGGCGCTAATCGGCGACTCCCAGGAGCCATAGGGTAAGACCATAGAAGCCATGACTGTGTCGATTCGACTCGAGCGCTCGCTTAATCAACAGCCTGTTTCAGCCGATGACGAAGCTATGAAATCCGCGCGCCGCCAGCTCTTGGCCGAAACCGCACAGCGGCGGCAAATAGAAATTCATGGCGACGCCGTGGACGAATAGGAGTGCTAATTCCGAGCGTATTTCCGGCGGCGTAAACAGCAGACCATGAAGCCGTTCGTGGTCACTGGTTTTGAAATTGCACAGCCGGGTTTGAAAGTTCATCGGTTGCGACGACAGTGCATTGTCTGTTTCCACGGCAACTTGAAGAGCGAGCCAACTGCGTGGAATATCTTGAAATATAGCTGTAATCATTTCTTTCGTGCAACCCGGCCGCCAAGTGTTTAAACGGAAAAGACGCGAACAGAAACGAGCGGCGTAGGAAATTATCTTTCAGTTCTTGACAAACTTGAGTTATTTACTTAACTTAAAGCGACTTTTTACGGAGTTGGCACATCATGAATCTCAGCTCAAAGGGACATTACGGTTTGTTGGCGCTGGCGGAGCTGGTAGATAATTACACAAGACGGCGTGCCGTGCAGGTCAAAGAGATCGCGCAGAATCAGCAGGTGCCGCTCCAGTATCTTGGCCAGATCATGGTGGCGCTGCGGCACGGCCATCTGGTGCATGCGGTGAGAGGCCCGACAGGAGGCTACATGCTGGCGCGCCCGCCGGAGGCCATCACGGTGAAGGAAGTGTTGGAGGTTTTAGAAGGGCCATCCGTGGGTTTTGACTTCCAGGCGCAGATGCACAGCCGATCGGCTTCGAGAGTTACGCAGCGATTGACCCAAACCTGGGCGCGGGGGTTGCGGGCCATGGAGAAGGTATTGGACGACACCACGCTGGCGGATCTGTGTAAGCCGGAGCAAGAAGCTTTGATGTATTATATTTGACCGAAACCAAAGCCCGCCGAAAATTTTTTCGCGGGATTTATGACTTACTTAATTATGTAGCTCGTGATTGTCTCAGCCGCGACGGTGAGGAGGGTTTTATGGAACAGACGCTGAATTGGAAAGATCAACTGAGCGGCAAAATACCCTCAGGGTTGGGGCGCGAGATCGACATCTTCGAGCAGCAAATGGAGCTGCGCAAGCAGGGCAAGATCGACGAAAAAGTTTTTGCCGAGACCCGCCTGCGCCGCGGCATCTACGGCCAGCGCTACGACAACGGCCAGCGCCACGATGGCAAACGGGTGCAGAGACTGAAGCTCCGCGCCGACCTGATTAAAGGACCCGACACCCTGTGGGACGCGCCGGGGATGATGCGCATCAAAATCCCCTTCGGCGGCGTTACCCCGGAGCAGCTGGAAACCCTGGCCGATCTTTCGGAGGAATACGCCGACGGCGTATCGCACATCACGACGCGCCAGGACGTCCAGTTTCACTACGTGCATATCGGCGACACGCCCGCGCTGATGCGCCGGCTTGCCGCCGTCGGCATTACCTCGCGCGAGGCTTGCGGCAATGTGGTGCGCAACGTGACGGCCTGTCCGCTGGCCGGCGTGTGCCGCGATCAGGTTTTCGACGTGACGCCCTACGCCAAAGCGACTTCGAATTTTCTCCTCGGCCACCCGGATACGCAGGACTTTGGGCGCAAGTTCAAGATCGCTTTCTCGGGCTGCCGGCAGCACCCCTGCGGGCTGGTGACCATGCACGACATCGGCGCCATTGCCAAGGCGAAAAACGTCGATGGCCGCGAAACCAGAGGTTTTGAAGTCTATGTCGGCGGCGGCCTGGGAGCGGTTCCTTACAAGGCGAAGGTGTTTGACGAATTTTTGCCCGAAGCGGAACTTCTGCCTACAGCGCAGGCGATTTCGCGAGTGTTTGCGCGCCTCGGCGAGAAGCGCAACCGCGCCCGGGCGCGCATCAAGTTCTTGATCGCCAATCTGGGTATCGATGAGTTCCGCAAGCTGGTGCTGGAAGAACGGGGAAAACTGCCGTTCGATCCGCGCTGGACGGACTTCCTCGCCTCCGTCAACGACGACCCCTTGGAAGAGGCGCTCAAACCCGGCGCAAGCCTCAACGGCAGCCAGCGGCCCGAAGAATTCGATGCCTGGTACGCGACCAACGTTTATAAACAAAGACAATCCGGCTACGTTGCCGCCGCGGTGACGCTGCCGCTCGGCGATGCCAGCGCGGACCAACTGCGCGCGCTCGCCGACATCGCGCGCCGTTTCGTCAAGGACACGCTGCGCACGACGGTGGAGCAAAATATTCTTTTTCGCTGGATCAGCGAGGCGGATCTGCCGGAGTTCTATCGGGCGATCCAGGCGAACGGTCTGGGCGCGGCGGACGCCGCGACCATCGTCGACGTGACCGCTTGCCCTGGCACGGACACCTGCAAACTCGGCATCGCGTCGTCGCGCGGCCTGGCGCGCGAGCTGCGGTATCGGCTCGGCGAAAAGAGCCTGGAACTCGACGAAGCGGTCAAGAATCTGCGCATCAAAGTCAGCGGCTGCTTCAACTCCTGCGGCCAGCACCATATCGCCGACATCGGTTTCTACGGCGTCAACCGCAACGTCAAGGGCTTTCAGGTGCCGCATTTTCAAGTGATTCTCGGCGGTAAATTTCGCGAAAACGCCGGCGAGTACGGCGTGGCAATCGGCGCTGTGCCGTCGAAGCGCATTCCCGAAGCGGTTTCAACCATCACCGAGTTTTACGTGAGCAAAAGGCTCAAGGAAGAAGGCTTCCAAGAGTTCGTCGGCCGCGTCGGCAAGAAAGCGATAAAGGAGTTGCTGGAAGATCTCACCAAAATTCCGGCGCATGAAGCGGATCGTTCCTACTACAGCGATTGGGGGGACCCGCGCGAGTTTACTCTCGCCGATATGGGCATCGGAGAATGTGCCGGCGAAGTGGTCAGCCAGGCCGAGTTTACACTTGCAGCGAGCGAGCGCGAGCTGTTCGAAGCGCATTTGCTGCTGGATTCCGGCTACCCGCAGCATGCGGCCAAGCTGGCGTACGCCTCCATGGTGCGTGCCGCGCAGGGGTTGGTGAAGGACCAGAGTCCGAACGTCTCCGAAGACGAAAACGAGATCATCGCGGAATTCACGCGGCGATTTTACGAAACTCAGCTCTTCTGGGACAAATACGCCGGCGGAAAGTTCGCCGAGTATCTCTTTAAGGCCAAAGAATTTCTCGGGACAGGGAAGCCCGTCGGCGCCGACCGTGCCGTGCAGCTGCTCCAGGAAGCACAGTTGTTCATCGACGCCGCGCACGAATGCCACAATAAGACCCGCGGCTCGGTGCCGGGCACTGGGAGCGTAACCCTCGGCGCGCAACCAAGCGCCTGAGCATGAGCGAGAAAAGATGGAGTTACAAAAACTCAATGTGAAGTTTTTCGTCGTCCCGCCTCATGCGGCGCCGTTGGCGGATTTTATTGAGATTTTCCACGGCTGGATCCAGGGCAGCGACGGGCTTTACCACGACGTGGCCGACTACAGCCACATGGAGGCCGGGCCGGGCATCGTCCTGGTCGCCCATGATGCCAACGTCAGCATCGATGAAACCAAAAATTGCCGCGGCCTGCGGTTTAGTCAGAAAAGCCCGCTTGCGGGATCGAACCAAGAAAAACTGCGCGCGCTGTTTCGGTCGGCATTGGAAAACTGCCGCCGACTCGAAGAAGAACCGGCATTGCGCGGAAGACTTCGCTTCGCGGCCAACGAAGCGGAGGTTTCGCTCAACGATCGGTTGCTGGGTTCCAATACCCAGGACGCCTATGACGAATTTAAAGGCGAGATTGAAACAATTGCCAAACAACTCTATGGCAGCGCCAAGGTTGCCTTCGAGCGCGATGCGGACCTCCGCCGGCGCTTGAACGTCCATTTCAAGGCATCTATCGCGCTCGATTTAAGCCGGGCGCTGGGACATCTGCAACGTGCCTAGGGGGCGGGAGCGGTGATGACATCTCTGGATGCGCACAAAATTGTGGATACGGAGAGCTTGCCGGATTTCGCGCCAGCTGCGGCGGAGTCCGTGCTGCGCTGGGCCCTCGATAGGTTTGCGCCCAAGGTGGCATTGGCTTGCTCGTTTCAGGCAGAAGAATCGGTGCTGATCGATATGATGCACCGCTTGTGCGGCACGGATTTTCGTATCTTTACTTTGGACACCGGCCGGCTCAATCAGGAGACCTACGATTGCATGGACGCCATCCGCGCCCGCTACGGTGTCCGCGTCGAGGTTTACTTTCCCGATGCAACGCAAGTTGAAGACATGGTGCGCGCGCATGGCCTCAACCTTTTCTATCACTCCATCGAGCAGCGCCAGCTCTGCTGCGCCGTGCGTAAAGTGGAGCCGCTCAACCGCGCGCTCAAAAATCTCGAGGCCTGGATCACCGGGTTGCGTCGCGAGCAGGCGGTCACGCGCGGAACCGTGAGCAAGGTCGAGTTGGATAGAGATCACGGCAGCATTCTCAAAATAAACCCGCTGGCCGAATGGCGCCACGACGATATTTGGGATTACATCCGCGAGCATAACGCGCCATTCAACCGATTGCACAAGCAAGGCTATCCGAGCGTTGGCTGCGCCCCCTGCACGCGGGCGGTGCGACCCGGGGACGACCTGCGCGCCGGGCGCTGGTGGTGGGAAAATCCGGAAACCAAAGAATGCGGCTTGCACGTCAAGTGAAAAAGATCTACGTGACGAATTTCGCTCAACGAAACTTGCCGAAATCAAGCCTGGGGGATGGTGCCATTCCCTTGGAGGCAAAGCCGTGAGTCACGGCAAAGTCTATCTCGTCGGCGCCGGGCCGGGCGATCCGGGGTTGATCACCGTGCGCGGACGGCAACTGCTGCGAAACGCTCAAGTGGTCGTTTATGACCGGCTGGTCAATCCCGCACTGCTTGAAGAGGTGCCACGCGAGACGGAGCGGATTTTTGTCGGGAAGCAGGCGGGCAGGCACTCCATCGCGCAGCATGAGATCAATGAGGTTCTCATCAACTACGCGCTCCAAGGCTGTGAAGTCGTGCGGCTCAAGGGCGGCGACCCGTTTGTTTTCGGCCGGGGCGGCGAAGAGGCGGAAGCCCTGGGCGATGCGGGGATTCCGTTCGAGATCGTTCCGGGCGTGAGTTCGGCCGTGGCCGTGCCGGCCTACGCCGGCATTCCGCTCACGCACAGGAAGTTCGCGTCGTCCTTCGCGGTGGTGACGGGCCATCAGGCGATCAAGGGGACTTCGTCGATCGATTGGGCGAAGCTTGCTACGGCGGTGGATACGCTGGTTATTTTGATGGGACTCCATAATCTCCCGGCCATCATGGCTGAACTCATCGCTCACGGACGGTCGCCGGAAACTCCGGTCGCCGTGATTCGACAGGGCACTGTTGCCGAACAGGAAACGGTGATCGGTACTGTCGCGGATATCGTCGAGAAGAGCGCATTGCTCAAGGCGCCGGCGCTGGTCGTCGTCGGCGACGTGGTCCGCTTGGCGAACAAGCTCGATTGGTTTGTTCCCGGCTCTCTCGAACAGCCCCAAAACTCTTTACTGAAAGTAGGCTCGGTCCTGAGATTATGAAAGGCATGAACGCGCAACATTGCACGCGCCGCCGCTTGACGCATTTGGAGGCGCTTGAAAGCGAGTCGATCCACATTCTGCGGGAGGTGGCCGCCGAGTGCCGCAATCCGGTGCTGCTTTTTTCCGGTGGTAAAGACTCCCTCGTGCTGCTCCGCCTCGCCGAGAAGGCGTTTCGCCCGGCGCGCTTTCCTTTTCCCCTGCTGCATATCGACACCGAGCACAATTTCCCCGAGGTCATCGACTTCCGCGATCGCAGGGCGGCCGAGTTGGGGGAGCGCTTGATCGTCCGCTCAGTGGGCGATTCCATCGCCAACGGCAAAGTCGTGCTCAGTTCGCCGGACGAAAGCCGCAATGCGCACCAGTCGGTGACGCTGCTCGATGCCATCGCAGAGTTGCAACTCGACGCCTGCATCGGCGGCGCGCGCCGGGACGAAGAAAAGGCTCGCGCCAAAGAACGGATATTTTCCTTTCGCGACGAGTTCGGCCAGTGGGACCCCAGGAACCAGCGGCCCGAACTATGGAATCTCTACAACACCCGAGTCCATCCCGGCGAAAACATCCGGGTCTTTCCGATCAGCAACTGGACCGAGCTGGACGTGTGGCGCTACATCGCTCGGGAACGGCTGGATGTGCCATCGATCTATTTCGCGCATCGGCGCCAGGTCCTCCGCAGGTCCGGCGGTTTGATGCCGGTATCCGAACCGGTTCAGCCCAAGCCCGGTGAAAAATTGGAAACGCTCTCCGTCCGTTTCCGCACGGTGGGCGATATGACCTGCACTTGCCCGGTGGAATCCATGGCGACGACGTTCGAAGAGATCATCGCCGAGACCGCGGCGACGCGAATCACCGAGCGCGGCGCCACGCGCATGGACGATCAAACCTCGGAAGCATCGATGGAGCTGAGAAAGAAGGAAGGGTACTTCTGAACACACTGCGGCGAGAATCTCTCTTCACGTTGAACCTTGAACATTGAACTCTTGAACGAGCGGTATGTTTGTTCAAGATTCAAATGTTCAAGGTTGTCGGATGCTGCTGAGCTAAAGATGAAGACCAATCGAATTGATTACCACCAGAGCGAGCTTTTGCGTTTCATTACCTGCGGCAGCGTCGACGACGGTAAGAGCACTTTCATAGGCCGGTTGCTGCATGACACGAAGTCGATCTTCGAAGATCAACTGGCGGCGTTGGAGCGGTCGACGCGGCGGCGCGGCGCCGAGGGCGTCGACCTCTCGCTTTTGACCGACGGGTTGCAAGCCGAGCGCGAGCAGGGCATCACCATCGATGTCGCTTATCGCTATTTCGCCACGCCCAAGCGCAAGTTTATCGTCGCCGATACTCCCGGCCACGAGCAGTACACGCGCAATATGGTGACGGGGGCTTCGACCGCGAACCTCGCGGTGATTCTCGTAGACGCGCGCAAGGGTTTGCTCGTCCAGTCGCGGCGCCATGCGTATATCGCAAATTTGCTCCGTATTCCCCACTTGGTGGTGGCGGTCAATAAAATGGATCTGGTCGAGTATCGCCGCGACGTATTCTTTGCGATTCGAGAAGCTTTTGCCGAGTACGCGGCTCGCTTGCACTTTCGCGACGTGATCTATGTGCCGATCTCGGCGCTCAGGGGCGATATGGTCGTCGAGCGCAAGGAAAGGATGCCCTGGTACGATGGGCCGGCCTTGTTGGAACTGCTGGAAAACATCGAGATCGACCGCGACGTTAACCTCCAGGATTTTCGCTTCCCGGTGCAGTGGGTGTGCCGGCCGGGGAGCACGGAGCATCACGAGTTTCGCGGCTATATGGGGCGCATCGAGTCGGGGACGGTAAAGGCGGGAGATGCGATCACAGTTTTACCGTCGGGGCGCTGGTCGCGCATCAAACAAATACTCGCCTTCGACGGCGAGCTGAAATATGCCTTCGCGCCGCAATCGGTTACGATTCTATTGGAGGACGATCTCGACGTTTCGCGCGGCGACATGATCGTGAATGGCCTGGATAAAGCAACGATTGCCAGCGAATTCGACGCGGATATTTGCTGGCTCGGCGAACAGCCGCTCGATCCCCGGCGGAAATATCTGGTCAAACACGGCGCCCGGACGGTTAGAGTCTGGCTCACGCGCATCGAGCACCGCGTGGATGTTAATACTTCGCAGTTGGTCGCGGGGCTTCAGAGCCTGCAGATGAACGACATCGCCCGAATCGGCATCAAAGCGCAGCAGCCTCTGGCGATCGATAGTTACGCATGCAACCGGGCCATGGGCTCGTTTATTATCATCGACGAGGCGACCAACAACACGGTGGGCGCCGGGATGATCGCTTAGGGCGCGAGCGCGGGACGATCCCCCGGCCGGCCTCAAGGCAAAGGTGAGTGCGAATGTCTTCCGACAAAGAATCGTGGGCCGACGCGGACAACGACTTGGTGAGATTTTCGATGGAAGAATTTGGTTGAGGGGACGCCGGTTTCGGAACCGGAGCGTTTGTCTGGGACATCGGTCGCGCGGTAAATTCACGAAAGAAAATGCTTGCAGGAATCGACTTGTCGCGAAAGGATCCAGATGAGCTACTTCCCAATCTTTCTCCAAATGACCGACCGCCGCTGCCTGGTGATCGGTGGCGGCGCGGTCGCTGAGCGCAAAATAGCCGGGTTGCTCGAAGCGGGGGCCGTGGTCACGGTTATCAGTCCCGACATCAACGAAGGCATTACGCGCTGGTCGAAAAAGAACTCAATCAACTTCATCGCGAGAGGTTACCGGCAAGGGGATTTGGCCGGCTACGAGCTTGTGTTTGTCGCCACCGACGATACGGCGGTGAACACGGCGGCGTTCAAAGAGGGTCGCGAGCGAAATGTTTGGGTCAATGCGGCCGACGATCCAGCGCATTGCGACTTTATCCTACCGTCGGTTTTGCAGCGCGGCGACCTGACCGTGGCGGTGTCGAGCGGCGCCCATAGCCCGGCGCTGGCGCGCACCGTCCGGGAAGAGCTGGAATATTATTTTACCGGGGAATACGAACTGTTGACCCAATTGGCGGCGGAAATCAGGGATGAGCTCAAGCGGCGCGCGATCGATGTGCCTTTCGAAACCTGGCGCAGAGCCTTGAGCGGCGAAGTCCGACAGGTCCTGATGCGGGGCGATCTGGCCCAGGCGCGGACGGTACTCTTGAAAGATTTGGCAGTGATTCCCGAATAGTCGCGGCGGCTGATGGCGTTGCGCCGGGCCGATTCATCCAAGCTTTAGGGTGACGAATCACGACCGAAGGGCGGGAGTTTCATGGATCCAGGTGCCAAGGCGACCCTGAGCGGTCTGAAAGTGGTGAGCTTCGAGAGCCGGCGGGCGAAAGAATTCGCCGAGCTCATTCGCCGCTACGGCGGCGAGCCGATCGCCGCGCCGTCCATGCGCGAAGTTCTCCTCGGCGAGAACCGCGCAGCTTTGGAGCTGCTGCCGCAACTCGAGTCGGGAACGTTCGACCTGTTGATTTTCATGACCGGCGTCGGCACGCGCACGCTCAATCAAGCGTTGCTTACGCAATATCGCCAAGAACGCGTTGTTGCGGCCTTATCCAAAACAAGGTTGGTGGCGCGCGGGCCCAAGCCGATCGCGGCGCTCAAAGAGTTGGGGCTGACACCCGCGATCACCGTGCCGGAGCCGAACACCTGGCGCGAAGTGCTCGCCACGCTCGACAACGCCGTCGAGGTCCGAGGCAAGCACATCGCGGTGCAGGAGTACGGCATTCCCAATCCCGAACTGGTGGCCGGACTGGAAAACCGCGGTGCGACGGTGACTTGCGTAAGAATCTACCGCTGGGCCTTGCCGGAAGATCTTCAGCCGTTGCGGGCGGCAATTGAAATAATTCTCAAAGGCGAAGCGGACGTGGCGCTTTTTACCAACGGCGCGCAGGTGGATCATATGTTTCGCGTCGCGAGCGAAGAGAAGTGTGACGAAGCAGTGCGCGGTTCATTAAAAAAGATGGCGGTCGGCTCCGTCGGGCCGGTGTGCACTGGAGTCCTCGAACAATTCGGCCTCAAGCCGGATTTGCAACCCGCGCATCCAAAAATGGGTTCGCTCATTGCCGAGATCGCCGCGTCGGCGCGCACCATTCTTTCATCCAAAAGATCGTTCTAGCAATTTCTCCCGCGATCCTTCGCACAATCAGCTTGACTGGTAAAGTGTTTGGAAATATGTGTCGGGCTGTTCCGCGCGAACGCTGCCCCATGACGCGCTGCAAGAATCTATTGATCGCCGTGTTTATCCCAGGCGCGAGCGAATCACGGCGGTCTTTGCCGCAATATTTCTCGCCGTCTCCCGAGGACAGCAGGTTCGTGCTGGAGTTTCTCGCCGAGAAGCCGCCTTCGCTCAACGGGAAGACTCCCAACGAATTCATGGACGGTCGATTCGTTCGCAAGTTCGAAGATGAGGGTTACTTCAAGAAGGTTTCGACAAAATAACGGAGAGAGGGCAATATGCGCGACGCGGATAAGCCGCGCAAGGCGATCGTCGATGTCCGGCCCGAGGACCGGAAACGCGGCGTCAAGAGTTTCTTGCGGCAAATCCAGTAAAACGTCGAAGCGCCCATGGCGCTGCTTTTCTTTCTCTTGCCCGAGCGTTTCGCCCGGTTTATTTGCCCAGGGCCCGGTTCGGCGCTATTCATTCAGGGAATTTTACAAGATACACCGTCAACGTGGATTCGCGCATCAATTATTTGCTGCTTGCCACCGCGCTCCTGGGAACTTTCTTTTCCGGCACCGCGACTCGCATCGTCAGCATCTCCTTGCCTACGGTGGCCCAGAGCCTGGGCACGGATTTGCTCGGCGTCTCGTGGGCGCTATTGTCCTATCAACTTTCGAACATCGGCTTGTCGGTTATTTTCGGGCGCATCTCGGACCTCTGGGGACGGGAAAAGATGTTCGCCCTGGGCTTCCTGGTTTTTTCCGTCAGTTCTCTGCTCTGCGGTTTTTCCCAAACCGTGTTGCAATTGATTCTGGCGCGCTTCGTCCAGGGCGTCGGCGGGGCGATGCTGCAGTCAACGAGCCGGGCGCTGGCCTCGGAGTCGGTGACCGAAGACCTGGCCGGTCGGGCGCAAGGTTACATGACCACCGCGCACCACGTCGGGTTTGTTCTGGGACCGAGCATCGGCGGACTGATGATCGATTATTTTAGCTGGCGTTGGAGTTTTTTTCTGCTCGCCCCGGTGGGCATTGGCGGCATGTTGCTCGCGCTGGCGAATCTGCAGCGGCGCCGGGGCGCCGCCCGCCCGCGTCACGCCGGCTCGATCGATTATCTCGGCGCTGCGTTGCTGTTCGCCATCACGACGGTTTTGGTGTTTCTCTTCGACCGTCGCACACAGCAGGTGATCGACGGCTCGACGCAGATGTTTCTGCTCGTTGTCTTGGTGGGCGGACTGGCGGCGTTTCTTGTCCACGAATCCCGAACCGCAAGTCCGATTGTCAATCTCGAACTGTTCAAGATTCGCCGCTTCAGTTGCAGCGTCGCGAGTCTCTTGGTGATCGCGATGTGCTACTCGCTCACGGGGTTTTTGTTGCCGTTCTACCTGCAAGACGTCTTGCGGCTTTCACCGACCCAGGTCGGCGTCCTTTTCATGGCGCCGTCGGTTCTCACGGTGGCGCTGGCGCCGCTCAGCGGCTATATGACCGATCGATTGGGGCCGCGGGTGCCGGCGATGTTCGGCGTTTTGTTCATGGTCGTTTCGCTGGCCATGGGCGGTCTTTTGCGCATCGACTCGCATTGGATGCTGCCGGCGCTTTTGATCGTCGTCGGTGCGATCACCAACGGGATTTTCAATCCCGCCAACTCGACCGCGATGATCGCCATGATGCCCCGCGAGCACCGCGGTTTCGCCTCCGCGGTCAATCACGTGACCTTCGGCTTCGGCAACGTTTTCGGTGTCGCCCTGGGCGGGCTGGGCATGTCTCTGGCCTTCGAGCGATTCACCGGAATACCGGCGGCGAATCTCACAACGGAAAATTCGCTCGGTTTCGTCGCAGCGCTGAACGCGACGTTTCTCGCGGCCATTGTCTTCAGCCTTATCGCTCTGCTGACATCGGCGCTCGGGGGTTCCAAAAAATCCGCCGGTTTGACAGGTTCGGCGTTGTCTCGATAAGAGTCGAAATCTAAAGTTTATTCGGCCAGGAGGGGCTATGACCGAGAAAGTCGTTTATTTAAACGGTTCGTTCGTGCCCGAAGGCGAAGCCAAGGTGTCGGTGCTCGACTCCGGTTTCAACGCCGGCGACGGCGTCTACGACGTGACCCGTTCTTTTGATCACAAGCTGTTTCGGTTGCGCCAGCATACCGCGCGATTGTTTCGCTCTTTGCGTTACACCCGCATCGATTGCGGTCTTTCGCCCGATGAGATGGAGCGGGTGACCTCGGAGGTTTTCGAACGCAGTAAAGCCTCGTTGGAAAAAGACGAAGAGGTGGCGGTCTGGCAAGTGGTCAGCAGGGGATTGCGCTCCTCGCGCGGCAACCGCACTGTCGGCAAGGCGACCGTGGCGATCTATTGCATCAGCATCGCCTTCGAGGAATTTGCCCGACAATACGTCGAAGGCGTCAAGCTGGTTATCCCTTCGACTCGCCGCATCCCGCCCCAATGTCTGGAGCCCAAGGCCAAGATCAACAACAAGATGAACCACAACATGGCGATCTTCGAAGCCAAGCAGGTCGATCCTCAGGCGATTCCGCTGATGCTCGATCTCGACGGCAACATCAGCGAGTCCAGCGCCCACAATTTCTTCCTGGTCGTGAGCGGCAAGCTGTGCACGCCTTCGAATAAGAACGTGCTCGACGGCATCACCAAGGACGCTTTGTTCGAGCTCGCGGCGCAGCTCAAGCTCGACGTGATGGAAGGAAATTTTACGCCCTACGACGCCTACAACGCCGAAGAAGCGTTTCTCGCGAGTACCAGCCCGACGATACTGCCCGTGCAGAGCATTAACGGCGTGCGCCCGACGAAAGAAGTCCCCGGACCGCTGACCAAGCGGCTGATCCAGGCGTGGAGCGATATGGTCGGTATTGATATCGTCAGGCAGGCCTTAAATCACCTGGAGGCCGATGAGCGCGACCGGCTGATGGCTGCCTGGCGGGCAAAGACTGCGGCGTAGCTTGGATGCAGGGCCCGGGAGCGGGCGATGGCATGGGCAATGACCGAAATTCGCTTTGACCCGGAAGCTCCCGCTCAACTCGGCGGAACGACGTCGATCAGTACCGCCTCCGGATCGGCTCCCCAGCGAAACGGCAGAAAGACGCTGCCCAAACCGCGCGAAACCACAAGCTGAGACGAGCGAAAGGCAAAAACCCCTTCATCGAGGCAATAGCGGCTCTGGCGTATGATCGCGGGGCCGTTGGGGAAACGGATCTGACCGCCGTGGGTATGTCCGGAGAGGGTCAGCGGGACGCCGTACGTCTCGGCTTGGTAAAAATGGTCGGGATTGTGCGCCAGCAACAGATGCGGCGCGCCGTGTTTCGCCACGAGCCCTGACCAATCCGGCTTGCCGAGAATAAGATCGTCGATGCCGCCCAGTACAAAACGGCCCCCCCGGTGGCGCAGCTCGACGCTTTCATTCTTAAGCGTCTGAATGCCGACGGCCGCCAGATTGTCGCGCAATTCCTGCGGTTTGCCTCCGAAGTAGTCGTGGTTGCCGTAACAGAACCAGGCGCCGAGCGGCGCCGCGGTCAACGGCGCGAGGGCGTCGAGGAAGCGTGTCGCTTCGCTGGTATGACCCGTCACCAAGTCGCCGCCGATGGCGACCATATCCGGCTTGGTTTTCATCAAAGCGTGGACGATACGCCACAGCACCTCCGGCTTGAGAAATATTCCGGCGTGGATATCGGTGATCAATAGGACACGGAGCCGCGCCAGACCGGGCGGCCAGCCCTCGGGCGACAGTTTTGTCTCCGCGAGGGCGAAGCGGCGCTCGAGCAGCCAGCTGTAGGGGTTCCAGATATCGCCGAGCATGGGATAGACGAAGCGCGAGATCGTTATATCGAGATAACGCTCGCAAAGCTTGATCAATCCGTGATTGGGATTCATGCGGCGCCGCTCCTTGCCGGTCATCAGCCGCGGCGAAGCCAGCGGACGCCTTGCGAGGGTCGTGATGAAATCTTCCTGGGGGAGAGTCTCAGCGCGCATGTCGTCTCGGCCATTTTAACGCGCCCGCGCGGCGATTGCATCCCGTGGCGTTATAAACTGTTCGGCCGTCGGGGAAATAGGCGGTCTATTTCCTTCTGATGCTCCCTCGTTGTCGGTTGAACGCCGGCGTGGGGATCAAAAGTTTGTTTGACTTTGGCGAGATGAATCCCGTATTTTCCTCACAGCTCCGGGGATCGACGGCTAAAACTTTAAAAGGGGGGTGCCTATGTTCACTTTTTTGAAAGAAGGGTTCCGGCATCGTTCCGTGAGAGTTTCGATAGCGCTCGGCGCGCTGCTTCTGTTTGCCGGCGCGGTTGCGGCCGCAGATGCTCCCCGTTCCGGCGGAGAACTGGTCTTCGCCGTCGCCGAGCCGCCGCCGTCCTTCGACGGCCATCGCGAGACGACTTTCGCGATGATTCATCCGATCGCGCCGCACTACAGCACGCTGTTGCGCTTTGACCCGCACAACTATCCGAAGATCGTCGGCGACGTGGCCGAGAAATGGTCGTTCTCGCGGGACGGGCTGACCTTTACGGCCACCCTTCGCAAGGGGATCAGGTTTCACGACGGCACGCCGCTCACCGCCCACGACGTAAAGGCGACCTATGACAAAATCATTTTCCCGCCGGAGGGCGTCGCTAGCGCGCGCAAGGCTTCCTTCGCGATGGTGTCCAGCGTCGAAGCGCCCGACGACTTGACCGTGGTCTTTCGTCTCAAGCATATCGCGGCCTCGTTTGTCGCCAACTTGGCCTCCCCTTGGAACTTCATTTACAGCGCCGGCAAGCTCAAGAAAGATCCGCGCTGGTACGAGAAGAACGTTCTCGGCTCCGGTCCATTCGTCTTCGGCGAGTACGTCGCCGGTTCGCACTGGACGGGCAAGAAAAATCCCAATTATTATATCCCGGGCCGTCCCTATCTGGACGGTTACCGCGCTATTTTTATCCGCGACAGCGCGCCGCGTGTGGCCGCGGTGCGCAGCGGCCAGGCGCTTGTCGAATTTCGCGGTTTTAATCCGGCGGCGCGGGACGACGTGATCAAGAGCTTGGGCAAGAAGGCTGTGGTGCAGGAAAGTCCGTGGGCCTGCAACTTGATGGTCGTGTTCAACAACCAGAAAAAGCCGTTTGACGATGCGCGGGTGCGGCGGGCCTTGAGTCTGGCCATTGACCGCAATGAAGCGTCGAAAGCCTTGTCGCAGATCTCGGTGATGAAGTTCATCGGCGGGGTCTATCGTCCGGGGTCCGAATTCGCGACGCCGCCGGCGGAGCTCGGCAAGTTGCCCGGTTTTGGCAAGGATGCGAACGCGGCGCGCGCCGAAGCGAAGCGTTTGCTCAAGGAAGCCGGCCTGCCGGAGGGGTTTTCATTCGTGCTTAAGAACCGTAACGTGCGCGAGCCCTACGAAGTCACCGGCGTATTCGTCGTCGACCAATGGCGCAAGGTCGGCCTCAAGGTGACCCACACGCCGCAGGAGGGCGGCACGTACTTCAATGATTTCCGCCAGGGAAACTTTGAGGCCGGCATCGATTTTACCTGCGAATATATGGACGAGCCGGATCTTTATTTGCTGAAATATCTGAGCAGCGACAGGAGCCCCATCAATTATTCCCGTTATAAAGACGCGACCTTGGACGAGCTCTACGAACGGCAAAGCCGCATGCTCGATCCAAAAGGCCGGTTGCCGCTGTTGCGCCAGATTGAAAGGCGCGCGATCGCCGAACAGGCCTATCAATTCCCCGTGCTCTGGTGGCAGCGAATCGTGCCCCATCACGAGCGGCTCAAGGGCTGGAAAATCGGACCGAGCCACTACGTCAATCAGGACCTGCGCGATGTGTGGCTGGGGGAATAGGGAAGGTTAAAGGGCAAAATTAAGAATAAGAGAGGATGCGCGGGTACATTATCAAGCGCCTGCTGCTGATGATTCCGACTCTGTTCGGCGTCGCGGTGTTGGTGTTTTTTATGCTGCGCGTGGCACCGGGAGACATTGTCGAGCTCAAGTACGCGGGCAGCGGCACCTTTGCGCCCAGGGAAGCGATCGAGCGGGAACGGGCTCAACTGGGGCTGGATAAGCCCCTCTTGCAGCAGTTCGTTGCCTGGGGCTGGGGAGTCGTGCGTTTCGATTTCGGCAACTCCATGTGGACCGGACGCCCGATCGCCGATGAAATCAAAATCCGCCTGGAGCTGAGCCTGCAGTTGGCGCTGATGGCGACGCTGGTGGCGATCTTAATCGCATTGCCCTGCGGTACGATCGCCGCACTTAAACAGGATACCTGGATCGACTACCTCGTGCGGATTTTTTCCATCGGCGGCCTGGCGATGCCGTCGTTCTGGCTCGGCATCTTGATCATCCTTGGCTTTCTGATTCTCTTCAATTGGTTGCCGCCGTTGACGTTCACATCGTTCCGAACCGATCCGTGGGCCAATCTCTCGCAACTGATCTGGCCCGCCCTGGCGGTGGGCTACCGCTATTCCGCCATGGCGACCCGCATGACGCGCTCGGCGGTTTTGGAAGTGCTGCGCGAGGATTACGTGCGAACGGCGCGCGCAAAGGGTTTAAGGGAGAGCACCGTCGTCGCCAAGCACGCCCTGCGCAACGCGCTCTTGCCGATCGTTACGGTGATCGGCCTGGAATTCGCCTTTTTGATCGGCGGTCTGGTGGTGACCGAGCAGGTTTTCAATTTGAACGGCATCGGCATGCTGTTCGTCGAGTCGATCACGCGGCGCGATTACACGATGACACAAGCGCTGGTACTCCTGGTGGCCTTCGCTTTCATCTTCATGAATTTTTTGATCGACCTGCTCAACGCCTGGCTCGATCCGCGCATTAGTTACCAGTAAGCCTTTGGGCGAAGCCGGCTTCGATGCTGTTCGAGACTGGAATTTGGAGCGTTGCCCGAGATTTCGCAATCCGACGTCCGCTGGGCGCGGCCGGGGCGGCGATCATCGTTGTGATGGCGTTCGCCGCGCTCTTTGCGAATTTTCTCGCTCCGTTCGATCCTCTGCATAATGACTACGGCGCCATGTTCCAGGCGCCCGGCTGGGAGCACTGGCTCGGCACCGACTCTTTCGGCCGCGACGTCTTGTCGCGGCTGCTCTTCGGTTCGCGCACGGCGCTGTGGGTCGGGTTTTGCTCGTCGTTTTTCGGCACCACGCTGGGCGCGATACTGGGTTTGAGCTGCGCCTACTTTGGCGGGCGCATCGATCTATTTTTGCAGCGTTTTATGGATATTCTTTTGTCGTTTCCCCTGATCGTTCTGGCGCTGACCGTGGTCGCCGTTCTTGGCTCCGGCGTGTGGAACGTCATTCTGGCGATCTCGATTCCGATGATCCCCCGCGCCGCGCTGGTCGTGCGCAGTAGTGCGCTCGCATTGCGCCAGATGCCATTCATCGAAGCAGCGCTGACGCTCGGATCGAGTCACGGGAGGATTATTTTCCGCCATATGCTGCCCAACGTGATGGCGCCGTATCTTATCGTACTCAGCGCCTTTCTGAGCCAGGCGATTTTACTGGAAGCGTCGCTCTCGTTTCTCGGTTTGGGCGTCGCCGAGCCGACGCCGGCCTGGGGCCTGATGCTCCGCGGCGCTGCGGTGGAGTTCGCCGAGCGGGCGCCGTGGATGGCCTTGTTTCCGGGCCTGGCGATCAGCCTGGCGGTTTTCGCCTTCAACGTGTTCGGCGATTCGCTGCGCGATGCCCTCGATCCGAAGCTGCGCTTGCCATAGTGCCGCGGCTGCGGGGTCGTGCAGCGCGATTGCCGAGCTTGCGCGCGCTCGGGTCAATGATAAGAAGCGGCGTTCCAACCCCGGTAGAGCGCAGTTCGATTTAGTCTCGCCCCTTCCATAGGTCGAGGATGTTCACCTTGCCGCGCGTTTCGTAATATCGCTGCTGCAGCTTTTGTTCCGCCAGCGATTTCGTATTCGAACCTGACGCGGCGTTGATTTTTGAAAACTCGGATCATGCGGCTCTGTTCCGCATCCATCAGCTTGCCCACCGTGCGCAAGGTCTCTCCGAGGCTGTGAATTTCGGGGAGTTTGTCGCTTCCGGTGCGGCGACGGGCGCCGAGGTCGTTGAGCCGGTTGATATCTTCCGGGTGTTAAGTGCGGCTGAACGATACAGTCTCGGGTTTGGCGTTCGGCGCCGTGAAATCGGAGAGATTGCGCGAGAGCAACTCTTTGAAACTCGTCCAGCCGTCCTTGGGCTGTTGACGTTCAAGCCGCTCTCTCGAGCAGTGAACGCGGGTTAGAAAAAGGTTCCCCTGGTACTCAATTTCAAGTTTTTCCGGAAAGAGGTCGGTAACATCCTGTCCGATGACGCGCAAAGCGCGGGCATAAAAATCAGGCGGCTCTTCCGGCCGTAGCTTTAAGGCACTATCTTTTAACTTCATATTCGGTCTTGCCGGCAAATTGAGGTTCTTTGCGCTTCCGCATATTCATTCAGCTCCGAGGAGATCGAACCGCAGCAATGGCCTCCCCGTGCCCGGATGCGAAATTACGCTCCCATTATAAATAAATAAAGGATCGTCGCCTTTCGATGCCAGCGGGAACTTGACGGCTCAAAGATTGTGGACGGACGCAACTCGGCTTCATACCCGCCTGTACGCGGGCACGAAGCCGAGAGCGACGCTGTAGAGATTACTTTTCGGTGGGTGCAGGGATGAAGGCCGTTTAGCGGCTTTGCAGGACCTGTCCCGCCATATTGGTAATTTTGTCAAGGCGAATCACCACGGCAGCCCCTTTTCGCTCCGGGTCCTTGTCCAGTTCGTCCTTGACCGTGCGCGCCATAACCTGCTCGCGGATCGGTCCGTCCTCGTGCAGGGTCGCGGTGCCGTGAAAGCGCCAGGCGGCTCTCGACTTGGGGTCGCGAAACAAGACGACGACGCGTGGGTTTTCCTTGACATTCTTCATGTGCTGGCGCTTGGTGCGTTCCCAATAGGCCAGGGACTCGTCGTCGAACGCCATCATGCTGCCTTTGTAGCCGATATCCGGTTCGCCGTCGCCGGAAACCGTGGCCAGGATGCATGGACAGCCGTTGGCCAAAGCGTTATTCACGAGATCCTTCATCTGATCGATTATCGCAATCATGGTGTACCTCCTGGCGTCTAGTAATTACAAAACAGCCAAGCTCAGGTCAAATGGTATTTAACCGGCTTGCGGGAGCCATCTTTGCAAAGGTCCTTGTCCGTGCGAAGCTCCGCCCAGTGCTGCTCGGACCGCGCACGGGCTATTAACCTGGAATATTCATGCTGCAGAGCCGATCGAGGCACAACCCTTGCGGAGCGAAGGCATGCCCTTCGGGATGGCAAATGCCAAATGTCAAATTCCAGATCTGCAATCTGCCATCTGCGATCTGAGATTCC
>CAZILB010000036.1:0-18365 GCA_964539925.1 uncultured Syntrophobacter sp.
CTGTTCTCCTATGCGCCCCCGTAGCTCAGGTGGATAGAGCACAGGATTCCTAATCCTGGGGCCGTGCGTTCGAATCGCGCCGGGGGCATATTCACTGTATTTGCGCAGCGAAATTTTACGGTGTAAAGGTTGAGATCTATGGCGATAACCAGCACAGAATTCGTGAAAGAGATCCAGCAAATGGTGCAGCGCAAGCACTCGAAGGACCATCCGATCATCGGCATGATCGAAGAGGGAAAGCTGGACCGGGAGCAACTCAAGGGATTTGTCGGCCAGTTCTACCTCTTCTTTCCAAAGCCTTTTCCGAAACCGATCGCGGCCATGCTCAGCCGCTGTCCCGATGACGCCGAGCTGGAAAAAATGTGGATTGAAAACGTCGTGGAGGAGGGGACTGGGGAAATCACCGGCACCGATAGCCACAAGGGATTGTTCATTCGCTTCGCTCAGGCCTGCGGCTTGGGCAAAGAAGAGTTGGACCGCGTCGAACCGCTGCCGGAGACCCAGGCTTTTCTCGACTGGCGCGAGCTTCTGATGTACCAACGATCGTGGCTGGAGCTTTACGCCTGCCAGGGTTTTTGTCTCGAAGGCACGGCGAGCGAGCGGATGACGCGCATCGTCAACGGTTTGACGAATCACTACGGCTTCAAGCGCGAATCCGAGGATATTCGCTACTGGACCCTGCATATGGGCGTCGATGAAGAGCATATGAAGGTCGGCCCCCTGGCGGTGGAGCGCTATGCCGTGAGCGAGCCGCAGCAGGCGATGGTGCGCGCTTCGGTGCAAAAGACCCTCGATCAGTTTTGGCTGGCTTTCGATGGCATCAAGCGCGCCTTCGTCGATATGGACCCCCTTTATGCGCGCTGGCGCAACGGAAAGTAAAAAGGGAGGATGCCCGATGGAAATGGTTGATCTTTCAAGAATCATCTATGACGGCATGCCGAAGATTCCGGTGCTCCCGGAAGTTCATGTGCAGAAGTTTTTGAGCCTCGAAAAGGGCCATCCGCTAAACGTCACCGAGCTGTCTTTGCCCTGTCATGCCGGGACTCACGTCGACGCGCCGATTCACATCATGCCCAACGGCAAATCGATCGAAGAGTTGCCGCTCGATGCTTTCATCGGAGCGGGGGCGGTGATCGCCGTTACGAAGAAAGGCGGGGAAGAGGTCACCGCAAAGGATTTGGAATCCTCGGGCGTGGCGGTAAACCGCGGCGATATTCTAATGCTCTACACCGGCTGGGATGAAAAATTCGAAAGCCCCGACTACAACATGCACCCTTATCTGTCGGTGGATGCCGCCGAGTGGATGGTTGAGAAGGGCATCAAGATGTTCGGTATCGACTGCATCACCGTCGATTTGCCGACGCCGCTCCGACCGAAGGGATTTGACTTTCCGGTGCATCGAGCGCTATTGGGGAACGAGGTTCTGATCGCCGAGAACGTCACCAACCTCGGCAACATCGTCGGCAAACGCACGCGCATTCTTGCCCTGCCGCTGCGTGTCAAAGGCAGCGACGCCGGCCACGCGCGCATTGTTGCGGAGATCTTGAACTGAAATCATGGCACTCAAAAAACCGATCAAAGGCATCATCGGCGCTTGCCTCACACCCTTCGACGAAGACGATCGGGTGAACTTCAAGGCGCTGGAAAAAGAGATAGAATTTCTCGTCGCCGACTGCGACGCGGTCACCATCGCGGCTGTCGAAGCCGCCGAATACACCATGCTTTCGCGCGACGAGCGCAAGGAACTGCTCAAGGTCGCCACCGAGATGGTGGACAAGCGCGTGCCGGTGATTCTCGGCTGCTCAAGCCCATCGCCGCGCGAGGTGATCGAGTTGGCGGAATACTCCGCGAAGGTCGGGGGCGATCTGGTGCAGGTACTGATGCCGCTTCGGCCTTGGGGCGGACAGCCGACCATCGCCGAACTTATGGAGTTTTACACCCAGGTGGCGTCGGCGAGCCCGTTGCCGGTGACTTGCTATCACAACCCCGGTCCGGGCGCAGACCCGCCGCAGGACGCCTTCGTCAAAATCAGCGAGATCGACAACATTCGCTACTTCAAGGAAAGCTCGAGGGATATTACTAAAATCTCCAGGCTCATTGAACAAATCGAGCTAGCAGGACGGGGCTATTATTTCACCACCATGCAGCCGCTGCTGGTGACTTTGATGCTCGGCGGCTCGGGCGCGACCATGCCGCCGCCGGGGACGCGCATCGGTGCGCAGATCGTCAGGGCGTTTCGAGCGGGGGATTTGGAATCCGCCCGTTTCTGGGCCCGCTGCTACGCGCTTTTTCCCGGCAAGTGGGCGGCCTACGGCTTGCCGCCCGTGATGAAGTCGGCGATGAAGCACTTCGGCGTGGATATCGGCGAGCCCTGCCGCCCCTATGCGCCGGTGAGCCCGCGCGATCATGCTCAGATCGGCCAGTTTTTGCGCCAAGTAGGATTGATCGGCGAGACCGGGCCGACAGCGCAGGGTCTGTTCGATGCCCAAAATACCCTTCGGCAGGAAGACACGTTTCTCCGTTAGGGCTTCCCCAGCGATCCTGTATTCTGCAACGCGATCAGCGCCGCCGCTGAAGGGCTAGATGTTTATGGAATGGCTTAAAGAATTTTCCGACAGACTGGTTCTCTGGTTTCTGCGGGCAAGTTCCGGCTTCGGCAAAGAGCTCACCCCGGACGGCAAGCGAGAGCAGCGGCTCTGGCGCGATCAGCGGCGGAGAAATCTCAACGGTTTAGCGCTGCGTTCGCGCGAGCGCCTGGCCGACAAGGACGCCGCGGCGACTTAATCGATCGCGATCGTTACACAAGATGCAACTCATATCCAAGCGCAAAAAAATCGTCGTTCTGGGAGGCGGCTGCGGCGGCGTCGTGGCCGCCACCAACCTGGGGCGGAAGCTGGGCAAAGACCACGACGTTATACTTATCGATCGCCGGGCCAATCATATTTTCATGCCGGCGTTTTTATTCGTCATGATCGGCGAACGCCAGCCGCGCGACATCAGCCGCAGCCTGAACCATTTGGAAAAACGCAACGTCAAGTTTGTGCAATCCGAGATCCTCGGCATCGACCCGAGCCGCCAGGAAGTGACTTTGAGCAAGGAAAAAGTCAATTACGATTATTTAATCGTTTCTCTCGGATTGCAGACGCGCCCTGATCTTGTGCCGGGATTTGCCGAAGCGTCGCAGCATCCGTGGGAAATCGAATCGGCCGTTCGTTTGCGCGACAGCCTGGCGTCATTTCAAGGGGGCAGGGTGGTCGTCGGCGTGCCGCTTGGTCCGTACCGTTGCCCGCCGGCGCCCTACGAGGCCCAGTGGATGCTCGACGGCTATTTTCGCCAGCGGGGTATTCGCGATCGGGTTCAGATCGAGTATTTCACCCGAGATCCGGAGCCGACCGGCGAGGCGCATGATCCGGTCGTCTGGATGGACGCGGAGAGCAAACGGCGCGGCATCAAGCAAAACTATGAGTTTGTCGTGCGCTCGATCGATCCGCAGAAAAAGATCGTTGAAGGCTTGTACAAATATAGAATCCCTTACGATCTGCTCGTGATGGTGCCGCCGCACCGCCCGGCGCAGGCGCTCCTCGACAGCCGTCTGGCCGATACGGAGACCGGGATCCGGGTCGATTATGATACGCTGCAAACCAAATGGGATAACGTCTACGCGATCGGCGACTGCGCCGACATGCCCGCTTCCAAAGCCGGCGGCGTGGCGCACCAGGAGGCCGATGTCCTGGCTCACAATCTGGCCGTAAAAATCACCGGAAAAGGACGGCCGGCCGATCTCTGGCTGCACACCATATGACTGCTCGCCTTCGGCGCAGGGCGCGCCGCTGCAAACCGAACCGTTTATCCTACCGGCTGGCCGCCGTTCGGCGTCACCGAGCCAAGAACCTGGGGTCCCTCACGACTCATCTATTGGGCTAAAATCGGTTTCGAAAAATGGTGGCTCTGGCGCTATTTTTAGGAACGCCTCGCTCAACGGCAACAAGGGGCCCATCTCCCCTGAATAAACACCGCTGGCAGGAGGCGATAGGGCGCCGACAGAAGGGGGCCCCATTCGATTCGGTGGGTAAAACCAAAGTTTACATAATATATCTTATCAGACGTTATTTCCGTAACTGGGACATCGGCAAACTAGAGAGTGAAATTTACTCTCCCTCTGCGATCTCAGCGCCTCAGCAGTGAGTTTCCTCTAATTAATCGCTGGGTTTGGGGTTCTGTTACGCTAATTTGTGCTTTTGGGTTCCGCGCTCTTGGCTTCCAGTTCGGCCAGCTTGAAGGCAAACGGCGATCCGGGGTTATCTTTCAAGTATTCCTTCAGAGCTTGGACCGCAGTGGCATGGTCGCCGATCTGTTCGGCGCACTGGGCTCGGCCCAGTAAGGCTCTCGACTGCAACGCGGCGGGAATTTTTCCCGCCTCTCGGAAATGTTCAATGGCGGCCTGACATTGCCCTCTGCGCTCCTCGGCGGTGGCCAAAGCAATCAGCGCAATCTGTCTGTAGAGCGTGTTGGGTCTGGTGGCCGTGACGGATCGCTGCGCCGCGCTTGCGGCCTTTCCCGTGTCGTTGAGCGCCAGGTAAGTATTGGCCAAGTAAATATGAGCCAACGGTGAATACTGCGACCAACGATAGCGCTGAACCGTCTCAAACGCGGCAATCGACTCCTGGTACTTCTGCCCGTGAAACAAATCCAGGGCGACCGCATACTCCCGCGCCGCAGCGATATTCTGCCGGGCTTTGAACTGCTGCCAGCCCAACAGGACCGCCGCCATCAACACCAGGGCGATAACCGCGCCGACAACGAGCGACTTATGTTCGGCGAAGAAATCGAGCGCACGTTCGCTATTGGCCTGAAACCAATCCGGCTTTTTCAGATCCTTGCGGGAGAATCTCTTGGTTGCGGTTGCCATGTAAAAACTGCATACCTGTGACGCGGGATCGCGCGGAATTCAAGAAAAGCTGGAATCGAGCGGTTATTGTTTGTATTTGAAATCGTCCGGGGTCATCTTCTCCAAGATCTCGCCCCATTTTTCCTTCGAAACGTTGGAGACGTTTTCCACTGTCGCCTCTTTGCCTTCCTCGTTTTGCTGCAATACGCTGGAAGCTTCAAGGACGGACTTGGCGACATAGATTGGACTGTTGGTGCGCAGCGCCAAGGCGATGGCGTCGCTTGGACGCGAGTCGATGACCATTTGGCGGCCCGAGCAGTTCAAATTGACCGCGGCGAAATAGGTATTTTCCTTGAGATCGGTGATCTCGATGGATTCCACGGAACAGCCGACCTCGCCGAGAACCGTCTTTAACAAATCATGGGTCATGGGCCGGGCCATCTTGATCCCCTCGATTTCGGTTGCCATCGCGGTGGCTTCCAATAAGCCGATCCAGATCGGCAGGTTGAGCTTGTTCTCCGTGTCCTTGAGGATCACGATCGGCGTTTTCGTCACCGGGTCCAGCGTCAAACCGCCGACCGTCATTTGAATCGTATCGTCCCTCTTGGTCATGCCTTCTCCCCTTCTGACTGGGAATTTAAACCAGGCTTATCCGACAAAAGCTCGCCGATCAATGAGTTGGCGGTTGCGCCCGTAATCCGCACCGGAAGCAGTTTTCCGATTAGGCCCTGCGGCCCATCGGCATTCACGATTCGATTGGCGCGGGAGCGCCCCATCAGCTGTCCATTTTTCAGTTTAGCGGGACCTTCCACCAGTACTTCCTCTATGTCCCCGATGCGCCGACGATTTTGTTTCAACGAAATGGCCTGTTGCAGCATTTGCACTTTTTTCAATCGCGCTTTTTTAACGTCGGCCGCCACATCGTCATCGTACAGTTTTGCTGAAACGGTTTGCGGCCGGGGCGAATATAGGAATGAGAAGATCTCATCATACTCCACCTCTTCCAGCAATTCTAGGCTCTGTTCGAATTCCGCTTCGCTTTCGCCCGGAAAGCCGACGATGATGTCGGTGCTGAGCGCGACCTCCGGACAGCGCTCGCGCAATCGCCGTAAACGCTCGAGATATTCCGCGCGCGTATAACCGCGGCGCATGCGCGCCAGGACCGTGTCGGCGCCGGACTGCACCGGCAAATGCAGATGCTCGCAGAGGCGCGGCAAATCCGCGAAGGCATCGATCAGTTCCGGCGACAGATCCTGCGGATGGGAGGTGGTGAAGCGGATGCGCTCGAGACCGTCGATGGCATCGACCCGGCGCAAGAGCTCCGCGAAACTCAACTCCCCCCGCGTGAGTTTGCCGTAAGAATTGACGTTCTGCCCCAAGAGCATGACCTCAATGACGCCGCCGGCCGCGAGCGTCTCGATTTCGGCGAGGATGTTGGCGCTGGGCCGGCTCAGCTCGCGGCCGCGAACATGGGGCACGATGCAAAAGCTGCAGACTTTATTGCAGCCCTGCATGATCGTGACGAAAGCTTTGACGCCGTGGATCTGGGTACACCCTTCCGCGTCTTCCATATAGGCCGGATCGCGGTAAAAGGCCGTCTCCACCGGTCGTAATTGCGCCGCCCGCACCTGCTCGACCATTTCCGGCAGTTTGTGAATATTATGCGTGCCGAAAACCATGTCGAGATGCGGCACTCGTCTGAGCAGATTCTCGCCCTCCTGTTGCGCCACGCAGCCGCCGACGCCGAAGATCACGCCGTCGCGATAGCCCTTGAGTTCCTTCCAGCTCCCGAGCGCGCTATAGACCTTTTGCTCCGCCTTGTCGCGCACGCTGCAAGTGTTGAGCAGGAGCAAATCCGCCGCGTCGATGCGGTCCGTCCGGTCGTAGCCGTGGCGCGCCATGACCCGGGCGATGCGCTCGGAGTCGTACTGGTTCATCTGGCAACCGTGGGTCTGGATGTAAAGTTTTTTTCTCATGGGGCGATCAGGTCGACGATCTTATAAAGCTGGTTGACGCTGCGGCACTCCTCGGCAACCTGGCAGTGCGGCAGATAACGCAGCATCTCGCTGTCGCCGATGCCCCAGGTCATGCGGCTTTCCGGGTTGAGCCAGATCAGCTGTTTGGCTTTACGCCGAATTTCCCGCAGCACCCAGTCGCTCGGGCGATTGTAATTGTTACGCCCGTCGCCAATGATCATCACGGTGGTTTTGCCGGTAATCGCCGAAAAGTAATCCCGGTAAAACTGCTCGAAGGCCCGGCCGAAATTGGAATGCGAAAAGACATCGACGACGTCGCCCTTGAGCGCCGCTTCCACGGCGCTCCCGATGTCATGCTCTTCAAATAAACGGGTGACTTCGCCGATTTCGGCGACGAACACAAAACTTCGAACCTTGGCGTACAGATCCTGCACCGAATAAACGAATTGAAGCATAAAGCGCGACGCGTTTAAAACCGAATCGGAAATATCGCAGAGCAGCATCACTTGGGGTTTGCTCTTCCGGCGCCGGTCGAGCTGGATGTGAAACGGCACGCCACCATACTGCAGATTTCTGCGCAACGTGGCTTTGACATTGAAGCGCCCGCGCGCGGATTTTTTGCGCCGCACCGACAAGCGGTTTTTGAGGCGCTGGGCAAGGCGCGCTACGGCCTCGTTCATGCGTCGAATGTCGTCCTCGGTATAGAAAGAAAAGCTCTTGTCGGCGAGGGAGCCGCGCTGCGAGGAGTCCCTCGGTTCCAAGCCCTTCTTGCGTTGCTCCTGCTGAATAATCTCGCGCAGCAAACGATTCAGATCGCGCATGCGCTCCTCCAGATAGCGCAGCACGTTTTGCAGATCCTCGCCGCTCTCGGCAAGCATTTGCAGCATGCCCCGGAAACGCTCGATTTCGCTTTGCACCCGGTCCAACTGCAAGCGCCCGGCCAGGCGCGTGTAAGGGGTAAAGCGGAAACTATCCGGCGTACCCCCGTTCATCTCCTGCTCGATGGCCGCCCGTAGCAGCCGTTCGAGCTCGCCTCGATCGTTGTTGAGCAGCGCCTTGGCCAGCCCAGAGAGATCGCCCTCCATATCCTGCACGAGCCGGCGGATCTGATCGAGCATCTCCTGGAACTGCTCGGGCGTCAGCCCAAGCTCGCCCATGATTTTACGGTCCAGGGCGTCAAGCGCCTGGCCGATGCCGAGAAAGAAGTAATCGAACAGTGCCTCAAAGGATTGGACATCGCCTGTGCGTTTTACCAAAGTCGCCCGCAACGCGTCGCGAAACAGCGATGGATTGCCGACGCCGATGATCTCGAGGGCGCGAAAAGCGTCCATGTTCTCCGAAAGAGACACGCGAATGCCGTTGCGCCGCAGGACCGTGGCAAATTCGATGATACGCGCTTCCATGGGACAGTCGGAGAAGCGGGATTAGTGCAGATGATCCTTCTCGTCGCTCGCCGCCGAGGGGCGCTGGTTTTGCTTTTCAGCGAGGAAGGCTTTCAGTTCCTGCTGCGCTTTACGAATATCGGCCTCGTATTTCATCAACGCGGACAGGGTTTGTTCCACCAGGTCGCCGTCCAATCGTTTAATATTGAGAAGCGTCAAGGCGCGCACCCAGTCGAGGGTTTCGCTGATGCTCGGGGTCTTCTTCAAGTCGAGCTTGCGCACGCGGTGCAGCAGGCGCACGACCTCCGCGGCCAACTGATCCCCGACTCCCGGCACCTTGAGTTTGATGATTTCCAATTCGCGCTGCGAGTCGGGAAAATCCAGATAAAGATGGAGGCAGCGCCGTTTGAGGGCATCCGACATCTCTCGGCTGTTGTTGCTGGTCAGCACCACGAGCGGGATATGCTTCGCTTTCAGGGTGCCGATCTCGGGCACGGTAATCTGAAAATCACTCAATACTTCCAACAAGAAGGCCTCGAATTCGGCGTCGGATTTATCGATCTCATCGACCAGCAAGACGACCGGCTGCTCCGAAAGCAGCGCGCGCAAAAGCGGCCGCGGCAAAAGAAAGCGATCGGAGAAAAACACCCCGTCCTGTTTGGCGATACAGTCGACCGCCTCCTTAAGAGTCTGGGAGCCTTGCAGCACCTCGCCGATCTTGTCCTTGAGAATTTGCGTGTAAAGCAGCTGTTTGGCGTACTCCCACTCGTAAAGCGCCTTGGCCTCGTCCAAACCTTCGTAGCATTGCAGGCGGATCAGCTCCAAACCGAGAGCGCCGGCCAGCACTTTTCCCAGCTCGGTTTTCCCTACGCCTGCCGGCCCCTCGACTAGGATCGGCTTCTGCAGACTTGTGCCCAAATAGACCACTGTGGCGACATTGGGGTTGCAAATATATTTCTGCGACCCAAACCCGTTGATCACGTCATCGACTGATTGAAACATGGCGGTCCTTTCAGAATTTCGAGGCTAACACAAAGCTTGGGTCTCGACAATCAAGCGCCGGAAAAGGCGCAGGTTTGCAACCCCCCTAGGCATTCTGTAAATCATAGACATGTGCACTCTGGCGCTCGGTTATCGCCTGTTTGACGAAACTCCGCTGTTGGTCGCGGCCAATCGCGACGAAAATTACGACCGTCCATCGGCGGAACCCTATTTGGACGGCGGCAACCCGAAATTCATCGCCGGCAGAGATCGGTTAGCCGGCGGCACCTGGCTCGGCGTCAACGAAAATGGCCTTCTGGCGGGCATTCTCAATCGCCGGTCGAACGGCAATCCGCTCCAGGGCGCGAGCCTGCGCTCCCGCGGCCTGCTTTGCATGGATTTGCTGTGCTGCAAGTCCGCCGCTGCGGCTGCAGATTTTATCGGCTGCCATGGCGTCCCCTACAGCCCTTTCATCGTGGTATTTGCCGATACGGAGAATGCCTTTGCCGCCTACAATCAAAACAGCAGAATCCATTCGCGCCGCCTCGATGCCGGGCTTCATGTCTTCAGCAGCGTGGCCGAAGTAGACAGCGGGTCGCCCAATAAGGCCGATCGCGCCCGTAAGCAGTTTGCTCAAGCCTTCACCCCCCTGGGCTCCGGCGGCGCCGGGCGGGGCGAATGGATCGCGCCGCTAAAAAACGTTTTAGCCGACCACACGCTTTACGGCGCATCGAAGGATCCGGGCGATGCCCTCTGCGTGCATCGCGAACGCTCAGGCACGGTATCGTCGAGCATCGTCGTCTTTGCGCAGGCCGACCGCTGTTTCGAAATGTTTTACTGCCCCGGTCCCCCCTGTCAAAACGATTTCGGCAGCGCCGTTCAACTGAAAGTTCGATGAACGACCCCGTTAAACCGAAGCGAGCCGCCACGGTGATTCTCCTCCGGCCTGCGGCTTCCCAGGGGATTGAAGTTTTTCTAACGCGCCGGCCGGAAGACATGCCCTTCCTTGGTGGGATGTACTGTTATCCCGGCGGCACCGTAAGAAAGGAGGATTACGCGCCGGCGATGCTGCAACGATGCGTCGGCTTGACGCCGCGACAGGCGCAAAAAACCGTCGGCGCGTGGTTTAACCCGCAAGAGGCGCTTGGGGTTTGGGTAGCCGCGGCACGCGAAATCTTCGAGGAAGTCGGTGTCCTATTCGCCGCGGAGGACGGCGGCAGACCCTTCTCGCCGGACTCCGAACGCGCCAAAGGGCTCGCCGAACAGCATCGGCAGTTGCTCGGTAATTCCCTGGCCTTTCATACGATCCTCAAGAGTCAGGGACTGTGTTGCGATCTTTCCAGCCTGGCTTATTTTTCTTACTGGCAAACGCCGGCGCAATTCTCGATGCGCTTCGATACCTATTTTTTCGTCGCCCCCCTACCGCCGCACCAGGTCCCGCTGGCGACTTCTTATGAAGTCGCCCATAGCCTCTGGATCGCTCCCGACCGTGCGCTGCAGTTATTCGACGCCGGCAAGCTGCCGATGATCTTCCCCACTTTTGCGGCGCTGCGCACACTGGCGGATTTCGAGACCATCGAGAGCGTGTTCAAAGCGTATCCCCAGCCAAAGTCGCGCGTCGCTTGAAACTCTTCGAATAACTCTTCACACCCTCCACAACTCGCGCAACTCAACCGCGACCATATCCGCATACGCCACCGGCCGGCTTAGATGCCCGACCGATTGGGCGAAGCGGTTCATTTTAACGATCATCTCCTCGGTGATGACCGGAGCGTAGAACGGCGCGTCGCGAGCGACGACGTCGGCGATCAGTTCCGCGGCATCGGGGGGAAATTTGCGCTTACCGACATCACGGGCCAGAGACGGATCGGCGCGCAAGGCCTTTTGCGCCTTGACGATTGCCCGCACTGCCGCGGCCATCGCCTGCGGCTCGCGCGCGATGAAATTATCGGTGGTCGCCATGCCGGCAAAAGTGCAAAAACGGATCTCCGCCGGATCGTCGCCCCGGCGTACGTCGATCAGGATTTTTCCCGCACCGCTGCCGGCGGCGGTTTCTCCACCCATGGCGTTGGCCCAGAAAGCATCGATTTGACCCGCTTGCAGCGCCCGCGCGGCGAAGACACCGAAGGACACATCGCGCGACCCCGCACCCGGCAGTTCGACAAGCTCGACATCGCGGCCCGCTTCCAGACCGCCGCATCGCAACAATTGTTTCAACACCAGATCGGGCCCTACTGCGGCGGTGAGGCGAAGGCCCTTGAGCGCGTTCAAATCGCCGCGCTTGGCCGCGAGATTGCTGCGAACGACGAGCAGCCAGGGGGTTCCGTGAGACAGCGCCATGGCGATTTTAGCGCCTTGCCAGTCGGGAAACTCGGTCAATAGATCGAACACCGAGCCGGCGATCATCGCGTCGGCGCCCCCCTGGCGCAGCGCTTGGGTTGCGCCGAGCATGGCGACCAACTCAATGCGCGCGTCCAAACCTTCCGCTTTAAAGTAACCCAACTCGTCCGCCGCGAGGGCGGGAAAACAGGTGTTGCTGACCAGATCCACGGCCGCGATGCGAAATTGCACGTGCACCTCCACGATTGTTGTGAGCTTCGAATATGCGCAATCCCGCGGGCCGAATCAATCCGAAGCTGGTGCGGGCAGCGCGATCATGCTATCCGGGGTTATCCACCTGCCAGGACCGGCAGCCATACCCTGTCCATGGCGCGGCAAGTCCGGAGGAGCGAAGTCGTTAAGGCCAATAATTTCGGCGTCTTGTTTATTCGCGGCACGCCGGACAAACAAGGAGGGAAGAGATGGAAACCGGAAACGTCGTTCGCATCGGCATACTATCGCCGGCGACTCCCAACCGTCCCCACTTCAAGTCCCTCGACGGGATACTGCCGCCAGGTGTTTCGATCGTGCATGAAGGCCTGGGTTTGCTCGGTGAATCCTATCAGGATCTCGTCGGCAAGACGGAGCAAATCGTTGACCTGGCAAAAAGTTTCGTCCGGCGCCATGAGGTGCGCGGGTTAATGGTCACCGGCGGATTCGTCACCTTGTTCAATCCCGGCCTTGAACAAAAAGTCGCCGACGCGGTCGGCCTGCCGGTCGCCGGCGCGGTCTCCTCCGCCGTTGCCGCGCTTAAAACTTTCGCTGTCAAATCGGTGCTGCTGATGACGCCGTTCGACGCTGCGTCCGACGGCGTGATCAAACACCATCTCGATAAATTGGGTTTTACCATCTATCTCGGCCCGTCGTTTGAGAACCGCAAAGCCGGCAGCGCCGTCAACCTCAGTGCGGAGCAATTGTTTACTCTCGTCGAGAGTACGTTCAAGGCAAGCCCAACGACAGAGGCTATTTATTTCCAAGGGGCAACCATGGACCCCCTGCCGATCCTGCAGCGCCTGGAGGACACGCTTGGAGTCCCGGTGGTGACCAGCAACACGGCGATGATTTGGCGTCTGCTGTCGATGCTTAGGTTGAATTTCTCCGTCAAAAACCGCGGCCTTCTGCTGGCGAAATGGCCGCAGCCATGACGTTGCACGTTCCCTGCGCGAGTCGCCAGCCGACCAAAGTCGTGCGCGGCGCGAACAGCGCTTTCGCAGACCTTCGCGGCGAAATCCAGGTCCAGGGTTTGGCGTTTATCCGTGGAGGCGTGGCAGGGTGATGGGATCAGGCATAAGCGAAGAATCAAGCATCCGCATGGACTTAACCGGCCCCGACCGTCTCTAACTCCTGCCAACGGCGATAGCAAGCCTCCAATTCCTGCCTGACGGCTTCCAATCGCCTCACCGCCGCCGATATCTCATCGCTTGCCTGGCGGTAGAAGTCGGCATCGCCCATCCGCGCCTGTATTCCCGCTTGCTCTTCCTCCAAGCTCTCGATTTTTCCCGGCAGCACTTCCAGTTCGCGCTGTTCCTTATAAGTGAGCTTGCGCGTTTTGCCCTCTTGTTTGGCTTCGGCCCGAGTTGATGGCGATGGTGCGGGCACACGCTTCCGAGCTTGCGCGGCCGCATCAGGAATTTGTCGCTGGTAGCGCTCCCAGTCGTCGTAGCCCCCGGCATACTCGTTGAATCGGCCGTCGCCTTCAAAAACCAAAGTGCTGGTGACCACGTTGTCGAGAAAAGTTCGGTCGTGGCTGACGAGCAGCAGCGTGCCCTCGTATTCGGCCAAAAGCTCTTCCAACAGCTCCAGCGTGTCGACATCCAAATCGTTGGTCGGTTCGTCAAGCACGAGCATGTTCGCGGACTGGGTAAAAATTTTGGCCAAAAGCAAGCGGTTGCGTTCGCCGCCGGACAGGGCTTGAACCGGCGAGTCGATGCGCAGGGGCGAAAACAAGAAGTCTTTGAGATAGCCGATAACATGGCGCGAGCGGCCGCGCACGGTCACGTAGTCGGAATCGCTCAGGTTTTCACGCACGGTTTTTTCCGGGTCGAGAATGCGGCGGTGCTGGTCGAAGTAGGCCAATTGCAGACGCGTTCCCAAAACGACGTCGCCGCTTGTCGGCGTCAACTCCCCGAGGACAAGTTTGAGCAGCGTGCTTTTGCCCGAGCCGTTGGGACCGACGATCCCGACGCGATCGCCGCGCTGGATGCGCGTGGACAGATCGCGAATAATCATTTGATCGCCGTAGCAAAAGCTCACGCGCCGCACATCCACGACCAGCCTCCCCGACTGGATGCCAACGCCGATACCAAAGCGGGCTTTGCCCTGCGCTTCCAGGCGTTGGGCCTTCTCCCGGCGCATGGCCTGCAAGGCGCGCACGCGCCCTTCGTTGCGGGTGCGGCGAGCCTTTACGCCGCGGCGGATCCAGGCTTCTTCCTCGCCAAGTTTCTTGTCGAATTTTGCGCTTGCCCGTTCTTCGATTTCCAACAGGTCGTCTTTCCTCTTGAAATAGGCATCGAAATCACCGGGAAAAGAGCTCAGACGGCCGCGGTCAAGCTCGATAATCCGCGTGGCCAGGCGGCGCGCGAAGGTGCGATCGTGGGTGATGAACATCACCGCCCCGTTAAAATTGAGCAGGAATTTTTCCAGCCAGGTGATGGCGTTGATATCGAGGTGGTTCGTGGGTTCGTCGAGCAGCAATAAATCCGGTTCGCTGACCAGCGCCCGCGCCAGCATGACCTGGCGGCGCGTGCCGCCGGAGCAATCCGCCAGCCGCACGGCACGCGGGAGATTCAGGCGCGTGAGCACGGTTTCCACTTTCCGATTGATGTTCCAACCGCCGCCGGCCTCGATTCGCGCCTGGAGTTGCGCCAGGCGCTGCAATGAAGCGCGCCCGGCGGCCTCGGCGCCGTCGCCGGCGTTATGGTACTCGGTTAGCAGGGCGCCGATCTCGCCCAATCCGCCGGCCACGACCTCGAAGATCGTTTGCTCGGTGTCCGGCGGCACCTCTTGCTCCAGATGGGCAACGCGCAGCGTTTCCGCGCGCCAGACTTCCCCCTCATCCGGCACGGCGGTACCGGTAATCACTCGAAACAAAGTGGTCTTTCCGGCGCCGTTTCGGCCGACGAGGCAGACCCGTTCGCCCGCGTCGATCTGAAAATCGACATGAAAAAGCAGCGGCAGGTGGCCGTAAGCGAGGGAAATCTTATCGAGGCGAAGTAACGGCATGACGACAAATCGGTCCGGAAGGCGGGTGCCACGCCGCAGGACTATTCAACTGCGCGCTGCATCTTTCACATCCGGTTTCTCGAAATCGGCAATTTCGACCATGAACTATTGAACTTTGAACCTTGAACAACTCCCCGGATATAGGCGACCCAAGCTTCCCGCTACCCTCGCAGCGCCGGCAAAACCTCCTTGCCCAGGAGATCTAGTTGTTGGTTCCAATCGCGGTAACGAAAGCGCAGATCGTAGATGATATGATCGGCGCCGGCAGCTTCAAAGGCCCGGCTCTCGCGCTCGATATCATCGGGTGTCCCTGCCAAAACCAGCCCACGGATATCTTGCGACGTGGTAAATTTCCCGCTCGGCGGCTTAACCCAGGTGGGGAATTTGTTGGCCTCGGCGATCAGCGCGGGTATATTGACCGCGCCCTCGGCCGCCTCGCGATCTCGCGCGACGCTGGTGAACGGCATCACCGCCGCGGTGATCATCGGTCTATCGGCGCCGGCGCAGAGCTCACGAAGGTAACCGAGCAATTTGGTGAAAGTCGCCAGGGTGGTGCGCGCCGGCATCCAGCCGTCGCAATATTCGGCGGCGCGCCGGCAGGCGGCCGGCGTGCCGCCGCCGTACCAAACAGGAATAGGGTTGTGCGGCGTCGGTTTGAGCTCAACCTCGGCGAAATCAAAAAGCTCATTTTTAAACGAAACCCTTTCGCCGCTCCAGAGGCGGCGGCAAAGCCCCACGTTGGTCCGGACCAACTCCGCGCGCGAAGCAATATCCATCCGATACCCCACTGCGGCGAATTCGTGGGGGAACCCGCCCAATCCTATTCCCATGATCACGCGCCCGCTCGAGATCGCGCTCAAGCCGGCAAAAAGTTGGGCCAAGTAAATCGGATGGCGATGGCAGATGGCCATCGAAGTTCCCAGAGCGAGATTTTTGGTCGCGGCGGCGACCGCCGCCAACACCAACAGCCCTTCGATGTGAGTATTGTCGCTGCCTTCAATACCGTGCGGCTCAAAAACTAGATGATCCCGCACCCACACCGACTCGAAGCCATACGCCTCGGCGCGCTTGGCGCCTTCTATACAATTGCGTATCGAGGCATGCTCGCAGAAGTGCGGCAGCAGCACACCAAACTTCATTTTTGTCGCCATAAGGACAGATATTTATAGGTCAACGGTTGATTGAGCGCCGCTCGGCCGACCGCTCGATTGCTCGGCATTCGGGATTTGGCGAAGCTGTTTAAAACTGGTCCAGGTAATCGTTGCGGACGGTCGTAAATCCGTGTCTGCCCATTGCTGAAACCAAAACGCCGATCGATTGTAAATCACCTGGGCGCAACAATCCAATGGCACCGGTCTCGGCTCTTGCGAAGGGCGCGGTGCAGAAGGGTTGTTCCACCACCAGGGCAACCCTTGCGCCCGGTCGCGTCCGAAATGGGATTTAAGACCGTTGTTCCCCGGGGAGCGGCGATAAATTCGCAGGCATTCTTGCCGCCTGCGTTATGGGAAAATCACCGGGTGTCGAAGTCTCGAGGCAATGACTCGCCTACGGGCGCGGCGCCCTGCGGAAGCGTGATTCGATCATGAGCTCGGTGAGTTTGGCATGGTCCAGCTCCTCCTTCATGCGCTGGCCGTCACTGAGCTCGTATTCGATGGATACACCGGTGGGAGTCCAAGAAACGGTGAAAGAATGCGGTTCCACTTGATCGAGTTTTCTGCCGACGATGCGCAATAACTGCGAGAGTCTTTTCTTTGCCGTGACCTGAGCCGAGTAACGCCGTCGCCGTTTTTTTTGGCCCTGAGCATCGAGCCGCGAGATGTAGGCGGCATCGAACTCGAGAGCGCCGTCCTTGTTTAACAAACGCGCCCTGCTCCGTTCTAAAGGAGTGTCCTCCCAGACCGTTTCCGACAGGCTCGCGCTTTTGGCGATCTCCAGGAGATCCGGCAGAGAATCACAATGTACGAAGTAGCTCTGCCCGGCTTTTTTAATAACGAAGCCAACTACGCCCAGCGATTCGAGAGATTGCCCGATGGCTCTTAGATCCCTGTCATGCGGCAAGCTTGACCTCGCAGTTTGTCGTTTACATAAGGGCTCATGGCCGTCGCTTCCCACCCGCGCGTATAACCGGAATATCGTTCGTCAAAAACATTTTAAGGGGTCTTGAAGGAGGGATCAAGCCGAATTTGGCGGGTCGGGGCCCGACTGAGCCTCCCCGCAGCGGCAAATCCCCGGCCGATCAATACTATGACCGATGGCCGCCCGGTGGCGGGTTTACCCGCGAAAAACGGCGCACCGCATCAAGATCCAACCCGGCTTCGCGACCGCGGGGAATAGCGTCCCGGGCTAATCATTGCCGCGCTCGCCTTTCGGAGCCTGGCGTCGAGTAAGAATTTTCTCTGCCGACGGTCTCCTTGACCGAGAACGCCAGCAGCAGCGCGGTCGCAAGCGATGAGAGCCCGACAAACACAAACGATACACTATAGCCGAAATGATCGGCGACGAATCCGAACAGCGCCGGGCTAACCACCCCGCCGATTTCGCCGATCAGACGCCAAAAGCCGAAGAATCGGCCGCGTGCGTTGGCCGGCGCCATATCCGCGCCGAGCACTTGCATGCTTCCCGCGGTAACCGCCTGGCCGGCGTGTAGCCAGAGAAAGCCGCCGATGAAGACGGCCAAGCTCCATTGCCACGCAGCGCTCGCCGCGAGAAAAAATAATCCGAGGGACATAAACGCGAAGCCCGGCACCATCGTCGTCTTGCGCCCGAAGCGGTCCATCAAGTAGCCGCAAGAAAGCGTGATCGGAATCCCCACCATCGTGCTCAAGGTCGCCAGACCCCCCAGGCCTTGCGCGCCTACGTCGTAAGCGAAAGTGGCATAGAGCAAGAGCGTCCCGCCCCAAAGCACGCCGCGGGTCATCGACGCAAAAAATTGCGCGCTCAGAAACCCGCGATAGCGGCGATTCCACATCATCGCCAGCAGAACCCGGGTGGAGATCAACTCATCGCCTTGTTTTGCACGGTCCTTGATCTCTCCCGGCGCGGTTTCGTGTACGAGAAAATAGCTCGGTACGATCGCCAGTAGAGCGAGGGCGCCGTGGGCGATGAAGGGTACGCGGATGCTCCAGAGCGCGAGCAACCCACCCAGGGCGGGACCGATCAGCCGACCCGCGCCTTCGGTACCGATCATGCCGCTCATCTGCCGGCCGCGTTGGCGGCGCCTGCTGCTATCCGCGATAATCGCCAGCCGCGCCTGCCGCCACATTTCCATGGCGCCGCCGCCGACAAGTCGATAGAGCAACAGTTCCGGGAACGAGCGTGCCAGCGCAGTCAGCCACGAAGATGCAGCTATAAGAATGGGCCCGGCGAGCAGAATCGGGCGGCGGCCCATGCGGTCGACCAGGTAACCGGTCGGTACCGCCGCGATGAGCCCCCCCAAGGCGTGAACGACTATAACCAGGGAAGCGATCCCGAAGCCGGTGTCGAAGGATTTGGCAAAGACCGGGATGGCGGGAGTCGCGATGCTGTAGCCCAGGGCAA
>CAZILB010000036.1:18465-20654 GCA_964539925.1 uncultured Syntrophobacter sp.
AAGGATTTGGCAAAGACCGGGATGGCGGGAGTCGCGATGCTGTAGCCCAGGGCAAAAACGAAAGCCGGAAAGTACAAGGTTAAAAATTGATACGAAGAAAGGAAGCCTTCGTTATCGGTTTTCGGTGAATCGTTCGATTGCGTCATACCCGCACGAGATCGCTTCCCATTCCGGAATATTCACGCTACTAGAAAAAGCAGCAACGCCGTGTGATGCTGGGGCAACTCCGGAGGGTGGCGAATGAGAAGGATATAATTCGATCGGCGAATTGCGTCAAACCAAGTCCGCTATAGCGCGATTTTAGCGGCACCTGATTTGCCGTCGCCGGGTCGTTGCGGTAAAAAAGCAAGGACCAAGTCCGATGGCAGAGAAATTGACCTGTTCCCGCGCGCTCCGCGTGATTGGCCAGATCCTTGAGACGCGCGGCGTGGATTTGTTTGAAATTCGCAGCCAGGGGGAAACCTTTGCCCTGCAATTCGGCGATCCAAGCCCGCCTCACCTGGCCGTAATCGATCTCAACTTTTCCGCCGCCGATCTCCGTTCCCTCGATCTGCAAGCCCGGACGAAACGCCAGGCGTCTTTTGCGTTCGTCAATTTTAGCGGGATCGCGGAAATACTGCGCGCCCTCGGGCGGCGCGTCGAAAGTAAAGAAGGCCGGCTATTGCGAATCTGTAATTACGAGTCCCCTTCCACCGACGATACCATCAGATTGGAATATCAATCGAGCGATGGCCGGAGGTGCGTTGAGGAATTGAGCCCTGCGGCATTGGCCGACGACGCCATGCGCATGTACAGAGACCGGTCGCGCATGCGCCGCGGACGATCCGACAGCTAGGCCCGGTTTCCCGCTGAGCTTAACGCTCAAGAATCTTCGCTGGCCGGGTAAGACGCATTAGTTCAGAAATTTCCAACGGCTGAAAGTTGCCGCCTGACCGCAGCGCCCGCCCCTTGCGTCAAACACATTCCACACCGTGGCCTGCTCGATGACAAAACGGCGGCCGCTTCGGGTGATGCGAACTCCCTGGTAATCGTCGATGAAACCGCGGCGCGCGACGGTTGCGAGCAAGCGGGCGCGCGCTTCCTGGTGCGCCGGTTCGGCAGTGCGGCGCGAGGGAAACACGGTTAACTCGTCCCAGGTCAATTCGAAGAGCTTCATTCCGGCGCGATTTGCGTAAGTCAATAGCGGTTCGTCGGCGTCATTGTGCGAAAGAACGACAAACGGAGCATCGAACAAGGCGCGGGCTTGCTCGCTCGCGGGCGGCTCCGGAGCGACCAGATTTCTCCCCGTCAAGCGGCGCAAGCTGTCGAGCATACAGGATACATGGTCCGCCAGATAACGGTTCTCTTCGCTCGGTTCGCGCCACGACATCGGCATAGTTCAGGGCATAAAAGTCGAGTAGTTCAGGAATAGTAACATTGCCCAATCGAACTGGCTAGCCGATGACCCGTGAGCTGAGAGGAGGGATTATTTTGAACCAATGAAGCCGGACACACGACGGCAGATAAACGCCGAAGTCTTGGCGCGCTGCATTCTCCGCTTGACGTATACCTGGGCGCGGGGAATTGCCCCACGCCGGAATCATTCAATCGGCTTCCAGCGGCCCCTTCGCCATATCGGTAGGCGCTGCGGCAACTTTTGGCGTCTGGGAGTTAACCAGTGGTTTGCGGCGCTGTTCATTTTCCTGCGCTTTGAGTGCGTTGAGCCGCTGGCGAAACCAGGTCTTCTCCGGCCATTGCCAATTGCCGTCGACGTCTGGATAACTAGATGACATTTTCGATGTCATGGTAAGCAAAACTCGCAGCAAACGGCGTACCAAAACGTAAGTATCTAAATATACGACGGAACATCAAATGCAAGTAAACCACCGGCCGACAAAATCGTTCCCCAGTGGACGTAATCTGCCAAGCCATCACCCCAAACGGAGTCTATAATGCCGCCGCGTGGTTGTGCCAACGCGGTAGAATTTCTGACGATCTTGCACGAATTGTCGCAGGGCTCGCCCCTGCCGAGTGTCCGGCGTGATATCGGCCGGCAGCGATGGACCACCGAGAGCTTTTAGAGGTCGATAAACTTCACCCGTTGTCCCCGGCGCAAATCCGCCAATGGATAGCGGGTGCCGCGCCAGTCGATGCCGCCGTTCTTGAGACATTTACAGCCTGCCCAGAGCAGCATCGCGCCAATTACTATC
>CAZILB010000036.1:20754-27750 GCA_964539925.1 uncultured Syntrophobacter sp.
GCCGGGGAGTTTACGGCTCAGCGAAACTCGCGCCAATTCAAGTAGCGCTTTTCGGCATAGAGCCGATCCACATCCACCGGCAAGCAAATCTCCCGGCTCGCCAAATAACCGGCGATCGGCTTGAGCGGCAGTCCAACCGCAGCGAGGAAGTCTCCTTCGATGGAATCGATCAAGCCGCGGCCTTCGCCTTGGATCGAATAGGCGCCGGCTTTGTCGAAAGATTCACCGCAGGCGAGATAGTCTTCGATATCTTCGTCCAGGTAGGGCCTCATACGCACCGAAACTTGCTCGACGACTTCGAGCCCGGGGCCGCCTGACCCGTCGATGATGGCCACGCTGGTGTGGATCCGATGAACTTTGCCGGCAAGCTCGCGAAGTATACGCGTGGCGTCGCTTAGGTCGGCCGGTTTGCCGATCTTTTGACCTTCGACCGATATCATCGTATCGCTGCCGATGACGATGCTCTGCGGATGTCGCCTCGCCACCGAGCGCGCTTTGCCCAGGGCAAAATCGAGGACCTCTTCTTCGATCGCAAGATGCGCCGACACCCGCTCGTCGAAAGCCGGCGCGATGACCTCGAAGGAGATGCCGAGCAGCGCCAGAATTTCGCGCCGGCGCGCCGAAGTGGAGGCCAGAATAATGCCCATGAAGACGGTGCTAGACGGTCAGCCGTGGCGAATCGAGCGCGGCGAATAAACCAACGCGGCCGTGGGACTGCGGTGTTTCGGCGCCCGCCGTGAGAACGCTCAGGTAATCGCGCAGACATGAGCGAACGCGTTCCGCGCTGTCGGCGCGGACCATATTGGCGCGCATCTCCGCTGCGCCGCGAAAATTGCGGCAGTACCAGGTCAAGTGCTTGCGCATGGCCATGAAGCGTTCCCGGCCGCATAGTTTTTCAAAAAACTCGCTGTGCTCGACGATAGCCTGGAAGCGTTCGCCAAGAGTGACCGGCGCACCGGCCATTTCGAATCCGCTCCCCCGCTGAAGCGCGCGCTTCATGGTGTCCGTTTCGCGAAAGAGCCAGGGGTCGCCCTGCGCGCCTCGGCCGATGAGCACCCCGTCCACTTGGGTTTCGCGAATGCGCCGATAGGCGTCGTGCAAATCCTGAACATCGCCGTTGCCGAGAACAAGCGTCCCGCTTCCGTCCGCTACCGTAACGGCGCGCCCGATCGCATCCCAATCGGCTTCGCCTTTATAGCCTTGAATCAAGGTCCGGCCATGGAGCGAAATCGCTGCCGGCTTTTCTTCGAGAAGCGTGCCGAGCCAGTCGTCGATGACGATGCGATCGTAACCCAGCCGGGTTTTAACCGACACCGGTATCGGCCGGCGGTCTTGCGGCGATTCCCATCCGCTCCGCTTCAGATTGGCGGCTTTGACCTGCTCGATCACGTCGCCGCGGATGTTGAGAGCCGCTAGAGTCTGACCGTCGGACCAATCGGCTACGCCCCGCTTCGCCTCTCGGATGATCTCCCTTGCCAGTTCCGGAGCGCGGATCAGCGCTGCGCCGCAACCGCTCGCCGCGACGTTCTTCGCCGGGCAGCCCATGTTGATGTCCAGCCCATCGAAACCGAGTTCACAGACAATATGTGCCACCTGATAAAACAGCTCCGGAGACTTGCCGTAAATCTGCGCCGCGATGGGACGCTCGATTTCCGAATAGAGAAAATCCCTGAGCAGCGTGTGCGGCGAGTAAAAAGCCGCTTGGATATTGACGAACTCGGTGAAGATCACATCGGGCCCGCCATGCTTGGCGGTGATGTAGCGGAAAGCGGCGTCGGTAATGCCGTCCATCGGCGATAGACCGATGATCGGTTTTGTTATTTTGCGCCAGAAGTCCATTTTTGCCTATCTTCGCTTGAGAATCTCTTCCAGTTGCCGGCGGTCCTCTTCCTGGATGGTTTCATGGGGGTCTTGGGCCGGCCCCGGTTTGGGCGCTTGGTCGCGGCTGGAATTGGCCGCCGGTTTTACGCCGACGGTCCCTTTGCCAAGTAACGCCATGACGCCGTACCAATTCAGCCAGAGCAAAAACGCCGCGCTCCAGACGACGATGGGAACAAAGATGAACAGCAAAAGCGCCTTTAGCCAGCTGCGTTTTTGCTTTGGCTTTCGCTTATTGGCCACCGGTTCCCTGCGGTCTGCTAATAGGCCGGCTTGTGATCGAAATAGTGGCTCGCGTTGATGACACGAACCGTTTTCGTCTTCGAGCGCATGACCACCGACTGCGTCGTGGCGCCGCCGGAAAAGAAGTGCACGCCTTGCAGATAATCCCCGTCGGTCACGCCGGTGGCGGCGAACATCACATCGCCTGCGGCCAGCTCGTCGATGGAGAATTTCTTTTTGATGTCGGTCACACCCATTTTCTTGGCCCGCTCGACTTCCTCCTCGTTGCGCGGCGCCAAGCGGCCCTGAAATTCACCGTCGACGCAGCGCAGCGCGGCTGCGGCCAGCACTCCTTCCGGCGCCCCGCCGATGCCGAGGAGGAGATCGATACCGGTCTCCGCTTTGGTGGTCGCAATCGCCGCCGAAACGTCGCCGTCGCCGATCAGTCGGATGCGCGCGCCGGTTTTGCGGACTTCTTGAATGATCGCCTCGTGGCGCGGCCGCAACAAAATGATCACGGTCAAATCCTCCACCCGGCAGCGTTTGGCCTCGGCCAACGCATGAAGGTTTTCCGTCGGGCTCTTGTCGAGATCGACGACTCCCCTTCCGGCAGGCCCTGCGGCGATCTTAGCCATGTAGGTGTCCGGACAGTGAAGCAAATTACCGCCGTCGGCCATGGCGATCACGGACAGCGCGTTGGGCGCGCCGGTGGCGCAAATCGTCGTACCTTCGAGGGGATCGAGGGCGATGTCCACCTTGGGACCGCCGGAGCCGACCTTCTCGCCGATGTAGAGCATAGGGGCCTCGTCGCGCTCGCCTTCGCCGATCACTACGGTGCCGTCGATGGGCAAAGCATCGAAGGCTTTGCGCATGGCATCCACCGCCGCCTGATCGGCAGCTTTCTCGTCGCCGCGCCCGCTCCAGCGCGCGCAGCTCAGCGCCGCTGCCTCGGTTACGCGCACCGCTTCCAGCGCTAGATTTCGGTCCATGTCGGCCTCCCTTCGATCAGCGATTCCATCAGACGGTAAGCTTTCTCCGCGATGATGCCGGTCTTCGCCGCGTCCTTCTCGTTGTAACCGACCGCGCCGTTTTCGCGCGGCTCGGCCGCCGAATAGAGCACGAACGGCACCGGCTCGGCGACGTGGGTCTTGAGCGCGATGGCGGTCGGATGATCGGGCATCAAGAGAATACGATAATCCCGGCGGTGCGCCATGCCTTTCAAAACCGTTCCGACCACTTTTTCGTCGAAGTCTTCCAGTGCCTGGATCTTTTTTTCGACATCGCCCATGTGGCCGGCTTCATCCGTGGCTTCGACATGGATGAAGACCAGATCGTTCTTCTCAAGGGAGCGCACGCCGTATTCGCCTTTGCCGACGTAATTGGTATCGAGAAAGCCGGTGATTCCGGGCACATCGATCCGCTCCAGTCCGGCGTAGACGCCCAGGCCGTGAATGATATCGACGGCGGAAATTACGCCGCCGCTGATGCCGAAGCGCTCGGTCAAGGGCGGCAGCTGCGGCGCTCTCCCCTGTCCCCAGAGCCAGATCGTGGTGGCTTGCCTTTGTCCGCTGGCTTGTCGCTTCTGGTTTACCGCATGAGCCGCCAAAATTGGCTGCGACGCGGTCATCAATTGCAGAAGCCGCTCCGACCCTTCGCCTTTGGGCATATAGGCCGCGGTTTTTTGATCGGTGATATCGTGGGGCGGCGTGGTTTCCATATTTTCCAAACCATTGCGCCACACCATCAGATGGCGGTAGCTCACGCCGGGAAAAAACTCGATGCCGTTGCCGCCCAGCTCGCGGCCGAGATCCCGGATGATTTCCGCCGCTTCGTCGGTCGAAATGTGGCCGGAAGTGAAATCTTCCATACGCGTTTCGCCGCCGCTGCCGCGCAGCGTCACCAGGTTGCAGCGAAAGGCGATGTCCTTCGGTCCCAAGACCACGCCCATGCTCGCGGCTTCCAACGGCGATCGTCCGGTATGATACACAGCCGGATCATAGCCCATAATGCTCATGTTGCCGACATCGCTGCCGGGAGGAAAGCCCTTCGGTATGACATGAGCCAGACCGAACACGCCGCGTTGCGCCAGCCAATCCATGTTCGGCGTGCGCGCCGCTTCCAGCGGCGTTCTGCCGCCGAGGCTGGCGATCGGATAATCGGCCATGCCGTCGCCTTGGAGAATGATGTATTTCACCGTATCAACCTAGCCAGCAAAAAGTTTAGTCTAAATTTGGTTCAACGTTCCAGGTTCAAAAGTTCAACGTCGAACCCGGAACTCCGAATCACGAACCGTGTTTAAACACCCCAGATCGGAAACCACACCGGATCGACTAAGATATAATCTCGATTGCGGATGGAATCTAGAGCCTTTCGGACTTGGCGCAAGGTCGCGCGCTCCAGCGTTATGACAAACGGCAAAATATCCTTCGATTTGCCTTTGAGCTTGTAGCTCTGTGTCAGGCTGTGAAGCTCCTCTTCCACATGTCGGAGCTGCCAAATCTCAGAAATATTGACGCCGATGCGCCCGAACGTCTTGCCGATATCGCCGACGATGCCGGCGCGGTCCTTGACCACGAAGCGGATGTAGAACGGCATATCGATCTCATCTTCCGGCCGGAGCTTCAGGATTCCCTGAGGCATGAGGCTCGGAACGCCGCCAAACTTGCGCTCGCCGCGCGCTAATTCGCAGACATCGCCGAGCACGGCCACGGCGGTCGGCCCGCCGCCGGCTCCCGGTCCGACCAGAACATAATCGCAGTCGCGCTCGCCGCGCCCCACGCTGCTGCTTCTACCCGCAAAACAGACCGCGTTGGTCGCGCCATCGACGCCGGCGAGAAAGTTCTCTCCCGGAACTAAAGCCGGCGCAACGAAGACTTGCACCGCCGGACCGCGGCGTTGCGCCACGGCGAGCTGCTTGATCGTGCTCGAACCGATTCGCCGGGCATAGCGAAAGTCGACGGCTTGAATCTCCTCGATGCCCTTGCGCCAGATTTTTCCGGGCTGGATCTGAAGCCCGAAAGCGACCGCGGCAAGAAGCAGCAACTTGGCCTCGGCGTCGCTGCCGTTCACATCCGAGGCGGGATTGGTCTCGGCATAGCCCTTTTGCTGCGCCTCTGCGAGCGCCTCAGCGTAGGGCTTGCCGCTCTTTTCCATCTGCGAAAGGATGTAATTGCAGGTGCCGTTGACGATGCCGAATACCGCCTCCGGCTCCTCGACGGCGAAGCTTTCGCTCAGCGAACGGATCACGGGAATGCCGCCGCCGACGCAGCCTTCAAAGCGCAGCTGCTGGCCGCTCCTCTTCGCTGCCGCCCAGATTTCCTTGCCATAGCGCGCCAGCACCGCCTTGTCCGATGTGACTACGGACTTGCCGTTGCGAAAGGCGCGCAAAAAATAATCTCTGAATTGCGGCAACTGCGACGGATGTTGAAACCCCAGCGCTTCGATCACAATGTCAACGGCCGGATCGTCGATCACCTCTTCAGCGTTTGCGGTGAAAAGCTGGGGGCGCTTCTTAAACCATTTTTTTTGCCTGGGATTCCGCGTGTAGATCTTCCGGACTTCCAGCTCGATATCCGCGCCGAGCTGTCCCTTGAGATTGTGGAAGAGAATATCCTGGATCGCTTCGCCGACCACGCCTGAACCGAGCAGGCCGATGCCGACTTTACGCCGTTGATTCGCCGATGCCATAAAATAGTTGAAATCGTTGGCCGGGGTTTCAGTCCAGCAGCTTGCCCAGCGCCCGCTTGATTTTGCGTACGGCTTGCTTCGTACGATGTTCGTTTTCGATCAGTGCAAAGCGGACATGGTCGTCGCCGTACTGGCCGAAGCCGATGCCCGGCGAGACCGCTACCTGGGCCTCCTGGAGCAGATATTTGGCGAACTCCACGGAGCCCATTTTTTTTGCCGGTTCGGGAATCTCGGCCCAGACGAACATCGTTCCTTTGGGTTTGGGGATATGCCAGCCGGCGCGGTCGAGGCCTTCGATGAGAGAGTCGCGCCGCCTTTGATACATCAGGCGGATATCCTCGACGCAGTCCTGCGGCCCGTTGAGCGCTTGAATGGCGGCGATCTGTATGGGCTGAAAGATGCCGTAGTCGAGGTAGCTCTTGATCCGCGCCAGAGCGTGGACGATCTCTTTGTTGCCGACGCAAAAACCGACCCGCCAGCCGGGCATGTTGTAGCTCTTCGACAGCGAGAAAAACTCGACACCCACATCCTTGGCCCCCGGTACCTGGAGAAAACTCGGCGCCTGATAGCCGTCGAAAGTGAGATCGGCGTAGGCGAGATCATGCACGACGATGAAATCATGCTCCTTGGCCGCCTTGACCACCCGTTCGAAGAAATTTAACTCGACCACTTCCGTAGTCGGATTATGCGGAAAACTGATGATCAGCATCTTCGGCTTGGGCCAGGTCTGGCGGATCGCTTCCTCCAGATGAGCGAAAAAGGCCTCGCTGGTGGTGAGCGGAATGCAGCGCAAATCGCCGCCCGCCAGGATCACCGCGTACTGGTGAATCGGATAAGTCGGGCTCGGGCAAAGAATCACGTCGCCCGGATCGATGGTCGCCCATGCCAGGTGCGAAATGCCCTCTTTGGCGCCGATGGTGACGATAGCCTCCGTATCGGCGTCAAGATCGACGCCGTAGCGGCGCTCGTACCAGGCGGCGATCGCCAGGCGGAGCTTGTAAATACCCCTGGACACGGAGTAGCGGTGGTTGGCGGGCTTGGCCGCGGCCTCAACAAGCTTCGCCACCACATGGGGCGGCGTGGGCAAATCGGGATTGCCCATGCCGAAGTCGACGATGTCCTCGCCCCTATGCCGCGCCTCCATCTTCATGCCGTCGATGATGCTGAAAACGTAGGGCGGCAGCCGCTTAATCCGCTGAAATTCCACGC
>CAZILB010000037.1:0-27202 GCA_964539925.1 uncultured Syntrophobacter sp.
ACTACCGAAGGGCCTGGTTCGGGACCTCCTGCCTTCATATTTTTCGACTGCGGGCAGCCCCGCCGCGAATAGGTCCGCTGCATGAAACGCACAGCGCAGCAGTGCCGTAACCGCAGAGAAAAAACCTTCACCGCCGGGACGTTGAGTGCGCCGCGCAGTATTACACAACCTTAACCCACGGCGTTCGCTACGGCTGTGTGGCCGGCGAGTCATGGGAAATTTTGCGCGAGCCGCGAAGAATCTCAGCCCTTGTGAGGCGGGGTCATCCGCACCCTCCGAAGGCGCCGAAGGTGATAAGCCTGTGATGTCTGATATGCACCACCAGTTAACCCAGAATCGCAAGTCGTTATCTTCCATGGCCCAGATCAGAGAAATTTACTCAACTTCGTAAACCGGCGAAAAATCATCATTACACAACGGCCGGCTGGGTTGGCACCGGATATGCGCTGACTCCAAACCGTTGCGGAACTAAATCTAGACGAGAAACCAGGAGGATCTTATGCAGAAAAAAATTGTCGCGTCATGTGTCGCCGGCATTGGCATGCTCGCTGTGGCCGGCTTGAGCTTCGCGCAAGGGGTTCCCAAAAGTTCGGAGCGGCCGGGCGCCGGCGTGGAAAGCACGGCCAGCCCCAAACGCGCCCTGGGTGAAGTGAAATCTATCGACGCCAAGGCGGGCAAGTTAATCGTCAAGGCGGGCAGTCAGGAGCTGAACCTCAATGTTCAAGGGAGTACGGCCAAGAAATCCTTGGAGTCGATCAAGGTCGGTGACAAGGTCAACGTGACCTATCGAGACCAGGGAACCATGCTGGTCGCGGATTCCGTAAGCAAGGCGACCTCATCGAGCGAGGGCGCCGCATCTCCAACCAAACGAAAGTAACGGATCAGGAGCGGGAGTCGCCCGATTCCCGCTCCACGGGCAGGGGCGGCGGCGGTCTGCGCCGCCGCCCGGGGGGGTCGTTCACAAAGCGCAGGATCGTAGCGGATTGGGGTCGGTGCTGAGGATTGAGTTATTTTGTCGCGTGTGCGGACATGCGAGACGAAAGACAAAGTGCCGGGAGGCTTTTTCAGTCCTTGGGCCAAGAAAAAAGTTGCGCGGCGCCAAATTTTCGTGGACGGTCAAGCCGGGGGCGCTCATGGAGAGTTAAAATATTTCCGCGTCGACGCCGCCACGCCAGCGGACTTCCTCGGCGATCCATTGGAGCGTGGCCGCGCTCACGCGTTCAATGCGGCGATCGGCGGGCTCGCGATCCAAAGTATAGACCTGCACCCCCAGCGGATGGATCTCGCGGACTTTCTCGATCCACAGGCTGACCGAATCGGGGTCGGCGTTGGTCACCCGCCCCTGGACAAACAGCGACTGAAGATAGATATCTTTCAGTTGTTTGAGTCCGGCGACAATCTCGCCCATGTAAACCGGCGCCGCGGGATGATTGAGCTGGCGAAACATCTCTTCGCTGCCGGCGTCGAATTTCATGATCTTCAAATCGAGCAACTCGAGGGCCGCGCGGACCGACGGACTTCCCACCGTCGAGGAGTTGGAGAGGATCGCAACGCGCGCCTGGGGCTGATAACGATCGCGGAGTTTTCTCAGCGCGACGATGACGTCGGCGAGAGACGGATAAAGGGTCGGTTCCCCATTGCCGCAAATCGTAATAGAATCGACGGCGTCGTCGTCGCGGGAACGATCCGCCAGGAATTTTTCCACCGCCTTTGCGACCTCGCCGACGGACGGCAAGTTGTCGAGCTTTCCCGGGATCCTTCCGGCTTTTCTGGTCCAGCCGTACTGGCAGTAAATGCAATTGAAGGAACAGAGTTTGTAGTCGGTAGGCAGCAAGTTGATGCCGAGTGAATTGCCAAGGCGGCGCGACGGCACGGGCCCGTAGACGATTCCCCTTTGTAGGGAAAGTCTTTTTAACGGCCGGCTGTTGGACTCGGGCGATCTGGACTCCGTTCGGTTCATATCGGGCTGGGCCTCGCGCGGCGGTTCGTCAATCGGCTTTTCGGCAGCCGAAGTCATCCTTTTCCTTCGCGACGAAATTACCGGCGAGTTTTTGCGCTTCGGCAAAATCTTCCGGTAACTCAAAGGCCATCGGCAGGCTCCTTGGCGATCAGGTGTTTCGCGATCACAATTTTTTGTATTTCGGAGGAACCCTCGTAGATTCGTAGAGCGCGCACGTCGCGGTAAAGCCGCTCCATGATATGGCCCTCGACCACGCCGTTGCCGCCGTGAATCTGCAACGCCTGGTCGACGATTCTCTGGGCGGCTTCCGTGGCAAAGAGCTTGGCGATGGACGATTTTAACGCCAGGTCCGGTTCGCGCATGTCATGGGTCCAGGCCGCTTGGTAGACGAGCAGGCGCGATGCCTCGAGATCGGCGGCCATCTCGGCAAGCTTGAATTGGATCCCTTGAAATTCGCCGATGGCGCGGCCGAATTGTCGCCGGCTTTGGCTGTAAGCGATCGCTTCGGCCAGGGCTCGCCGGGCGAAACCGACGGCGGCGGCGCCGACAGTGCAGCGCAAGGTGTCCAGCGTCCGAAAGGCGATACTCAGCCCTTCTCCTTCGCTGCCGAGCAGCTGCTCTTGCGCCACAAAACAGTTGTCGAAAGACAAAACGCCGATCGGGTGAGGCGAAAGCAGCCGGGTTCTTTCCTTGACCGTAAAACCGGGAGAAGCCGCCGGCACGATAAACGCGCTGATGCCTTTGGCCTTGGCATTGGGTTCGGTTGAGGCAAAGACGACGTAGGCGTGGGCGATCCCGGCGTTGGAGATGAACCGTTTGCTGCCGTCCAAACGGTAACCGCCGCTGACTTTTGCCGCCCTTGTGTTAATCGCGGCAGCGTCCGACCCGGCCTCGAGCTCGGTCAACGCGAAAGCCGCAAGGGTTTCGGCGTTTGCCAACGCCGGCAGATATTTTTGCTTTTGCTCCGCCGTGCCGGCGATGACGATGGGATAGCTGCCAAGGGCTTGAACGCCGAACATCACGTCCGCCAGGGCGGAATGGGCCGCTAGCTCTTCGCGGATCACGCAAAGGTCGCGGGCCTGAACGGCTTCGCGCACGCCCCCGTATTGCTTCGGGATCGCGTGGGCGATCAAGCCGTCGCGGCCAAGTCGTCGCGCCAGCCGGCAGGCGGCCTGTTCAAGCTCGTCCTGGCCCTGCTCAATGCTTTGCGGGTTGCGGCGTTTCCACGCCTCAAGGCTTTCGCGCAGTTTGCGCTCCTGCTCATCGCGAAGAAAGTCCATGATCCGCGATCAACTGGAAATTTCTTTTTGATAATGCAGCATCTTGCCATGAACGAAGCCGAGCCTGCTGAAAAATTGCTGCATCTCGGTCTGGTTGCTGGTGATGAGCGTGAAGATAGTTCGAATACCGTGGTCTTCGGCAGACTCGGCGAACTTTTCGACGAGCTCCTGGGCAACGCCGCGGCGGCGATAGGCCGGGTCCACGCCGAGAATCTCGATCCATGCGACCGTGCCGGGCAGGCCGAATTCGAGCTCCCCGGCGCGGCCCAAGATAAATCCGACCACCCGGTTATCGATCTCGGCGACGAGCGAGGCCCAATGGGGACGAATGGCCTCCGACATTTCGATTCTTTTTTCCCAATAAGTCGGCCGAGCCACGCCGGTTTGTCTCTCTTCCATGTAGACAATCGCGGGTAGATCGGTCTTCTCCATATTTCTTACGTAGATGTCCTTGTTCATCATTTCCCTCCGGCTGGCTGCTTAGAAACGGTTGAACCGCAACGGTCTTTTTTCAATGAACGCGTTGTACCCCTCGATGAAGTCCGCTGTTTCCATACACCTGGCCTGGGCTGCCGCTTCCATCTCCAACGCGGTTTCCAAGTTGACATTGGCTTCGTATTCGAGAAGCTCTTTGGTCACGCCCAAGGCGTACAGCGGCCCGTCCTTCAATCGGTTCGCCCACTTGTAAGCTTCGTCCATCAAAGCGTCGCCCGGCACGACCCGGTTGGCCAGGCCGATCCGATACGCCTCTTGGGCATCGATGGTATCGCCGAAATAGACCAGCTCGGTCGCTTTCCCGAGGCCGACGATTCTCGGCAGCAAATAGAGCGCGCCCATGTCGGCGCCCGACAAACCGACTTTGACGAAGAGAAACGCCGCGCGCGCTTTGTCCGAAAACAGGCGCAGATCCGCAGCCAGCATGAGCATGGCGCCGGCGCCGGCGGCGATGCCGTTGACCGCGGCGATGATGGGCTTTTTCAACTCGCGCATGTTCTTGACCACGTTACAGGTCATGCGGGTAAATTTGTAAAGCTCGTCGCCTTTCATCTTGAGCAGCGGCCCGATGATGTCATCGACCCGGCCGCCGGAACAAAAACCTTTGCCGGTGCCGGTGAGCACCACGACCTTGACCCCAGGGTCATGGGCCAATTCGGCCGTGAGTTTTTCCAATTCGGCGTAAGTTTGAAAGGTCAGCGCATTGAGCCGTTCGGGGTCGTTGAGGCGAATCGTGGCGACGCCGTCATTGTTGTCGAAAGCAAAACTTGAATAGCTCATTCTGTTCCTCTCCCCTGGAGTTCCGAGTTTTTTGTCAGGCCATCACAGCTCCGCCGTCGACCTGAATCCCTTGACCGGTGATCCCCCCGGCACGATCGGACGCCAGCATCAGCGTCGCATGGGCGACCTCCTCCGGTTCGATGAGCCGCCGCTGCGGACAGCTCGCCGCCAGCATGGCGAGCGCCTCATCAAGCGATCGCCCGCGTTTCTCGGCCAGCCGCCGGGCGTTTTCGCGGGTGAGTTCGGTGTTGACATAACCCGGGCATACCGCGTTTACGGTGACCCCCGACCTGGCCGTTTCCATCGCCAGAGAGCGCGTCAGACCGAGGAGCGCGTGCTTGGATGTCGCGTAGGCCGAAATCCCCGGGTACGCGACCCGCGCCACCGTCGAGGCGATGTTGATGATGCGACCCCAGCGGGCGGCGATCATGGGCGCCAGAAAGGTTTTGCAGCAGTTGTAGGCGGAGCTTACATTGATCCGCATGACTTCGTCCCACAGGCTATCCGCCATCTCCAAGAAATCCGCCGCGGGCGCGATGCCGACGTTGTTCACCAGGATCTGCACCGTCCCGAAGCGTTTCTCGATCTTCTCCCGCAGACTTGCAAGTTGCGGCCTTTGGGTCACATCGCATGTCTCTGCGAGTACTTGAGCGCCTAGATTGCGGATCGCCTCCGCGACTTCGTCAAGGATGGCTGCGGTTCTACCGGTGATGATCACCTGGCTTTTCTCTGCGGCAAAGGCCAGAGCAATCGCCTTGCCGATGCCGCGTCCGGCGCCGGTAATCAACACGATCTTTCCGTTGAACTCGTGCATCGCTCAATTGCCGGTAAAGTTAGCTTTGCGCTTCTCCAAAAAGGCTCTCGTTCCCTCAACTAAATCATGCGTGTGGGCGAGAGCGCCAAAAGTTCGCGCTTCGAATTCCAGAGCGGTTGCGAGATCCAAGTCCTGGCTCCGATTGATCAGCATCTTCGATGCCTGTAACGCGAGGCGGGGCAGGGCCGCCAGCTTGGCGGCAAGGCTGGTCGCCGCTTCAAGACACTTGTCCACCGGGACTATTTTCATTACCAACCCCGCGGCGAGTGCCTCTTGGGCCGTGATCGGATCGCCGGTAAGAATCATTTCTTTCGCCTTGGCGAGGCCGATCAAACGTGCCAGTCGCTGCGTGCCGCCGCCGCCGGGAAAGGCGCCGATCTTGATCTCGGGCAGGCCGAAGCGGGCGGTTTCCGAGGCGATGCGGAAATCGGCGGCCAAAGCCAATTCGCAACCGCCGCCGAGAGCGTATCCTGAAACCGCGGCAATGACGGGTTGCGGCAGGGTTTCGACCTGATCGAAGAGGATTTGAAAGTCGCGCGCGTGGAGATAGGAAGATTCGGCGTCGGGCGGTCCGCCCATCTCGCTGATATCCGCGCCGGCGCAAAAAATTTCCTCGCCGCCGGTGATCACCACGGCCCGAATGGCGGATTTGCGCGCCAGATCGTTCAGCAAGCTCGCCATTTCATGGCGCATCTCGGCATTGAGCGAATTTTTCTTTTCCGGGCGGTGCAGTCGGATGAGCGCAACTGCGCCGCTCTCTTCGTGTTGTAAGGTTTGATGCATACTCGGGTTCGCTCCAATCATCGCCGTGTTCGGACCGGCCAATCACCTCAACGAGGTCACTGGCTGGCGGCGAAAGTCGCCGACTCCGGATAGATCTTTTGCCAGTACTCGATCGATTCCAGCAGCCCTCGGCAGGCTTTACCGCAGCTAAGCTGGTCGACTTGAGGTTTCGCATCGCACTCGACCACATCGAGCGAATGGCCGCGCAACTGCGGGTAGGCCTGAAATCGGACGGTGTGGGCTTTCTTGTCGACGGGACATTGCAAAGTATCTTCAAAGTCGAGGGATAAAAAGCGGCACATGGCCGGCCTCCTTTCGGCTATTGACTTAGACCGAAGAGCTCGACGGCGTTATCGCGCAAAAGCTTATTCTTGGTGGCTTCCTTCAGCCCCATGGCTTCCCACTGCTCCAGGCTCTCTTTCCAGGGCAAGCCGTTGGTTCCCCAGAGGCAGCGATCCTGGCCCATGCGGCTGTTGATATAGTGAATGATCTCGGGCTTCAAATATTTCGGCATCCAGGCGTCGACGCCGAAGTAAACATTGTCCCACTTGTAGCAGACCGAGATCAGTTCCTCGACCCAGGGCCAGCCGGTGTGCGCGCCGACGATTTTGAGGTCCGGAAAATCGCTGGCGATGCGGTCCAGGTAGATCGGCCGGGCATGCTCGCTGGGCATCGCTTCGAGGACATGGCCGACTTGCATCGACACCGGAACGTTAAGTTCAACGCATTTGGCGTAGAGCGGATACATTTTGGCGTCGTTGAGCGGCATGTCGAAGCCGTAGATGTGAATATAAACGCCCTTGAAGCCGTGCACTTTGACCGCCTGCTCGAGCTCCTGCAGCGACTCTTTGATGCGAAAGGGGTTGTAGCTGGCAAGGCCGACGAAACGGTTCGGATAGCGGGTCGTGTACTGGGCCACTTCTTCGATTTGGGTGTCCATGTACATCCACTTGTTGCGGTACGACCACATTTTGCACTGGGTGATGAAAACCTTGTCGACGCCCGCCTCGTCCATTTTGGCGATCATCGCCTCGATGCTGTCATACTGCGGCAGGCCGCCGATGGCCTTTTCCATGCGGCAGATAAGTTCGCCTTTTTTTGCTTCGTTCCACTTGGCGATGAATTCCGGCGTCGCCACGTAGTACATGAAGTCGATGGCCTTGATGTCGTTCGGCATGGTTACCTCACAATCAAATGGATAATTGATAATTGAAGATGGAGAACTCAAAGTTAGAACCCCTTATCCATTCTCCATTGTCAATTCTCAATTTTCTTACACCATCGTCAATCCGCCGCTCACGCTCAGGGTTTGGCCGGTGATAAACTCCGCCGCCGGAGAGGTGAAAAAGAGCACCGCCTCGGCGATTTCTTCCGGCTTCGCCGGCCGGCGAAAGGGCGTGGCTCTGGTGACCGCGTCGATGATCTTCGCGGTCTGCTCCGATTGGCTTCGGACCGCTTGCAGCAGCGGGGTTTCGGTCAGGCCGGGACAGACGACATTGACGTTGATCTTATAGCGCGCGACTTCGCGCGCAATGGTTTTAGAAAACGCGATCACCGCCCCTTTGGCGCCGGCATAGACCGCTTCCCAGCTGGAGCCAACGCGCCCGGCGTCGGAGCTGATGTTGACGATTTTGCCGCCGCCGCGAGAGATCATCTGCGGCAAGGTCGCGCTGACCGTGTAGAGCACGGACTTGAAATTGATCGCCAAAAGCTTCTCCCAGGTTTCTTCGTTACTTTCTACGAAAGGCTCCAGACGATCCCATCCCTGGCAGTTGACCAGAATATCAATCTGACCGAAGCGGGCGAGAATCTCGCGCACCATGCGGTCCACATCGATTTTCCTGGTCAGATCGACCGGGCAAGCCATCGATTCGACGCCGAGAGCCTTCACTTCAGCGCTGACTTTCTCGGCATTATCCTTGGCTATATCGGCGATCGCGGTCTTGGCTCCGGCACGAGCCAAAGCGAGTGTCACGGCGCGTCCGATGCCGCCGCCGCCGCCGGAAATCAAAGCGACTTTTCCTTGGAGCTCCATCATGCGACCCTCGCTTCCTCGACAACATTGGCTTTTTCGGTTCGTAGTTTTTCCAGGCGCCGCAACGCCAACAGCGCGGCGCCCAAAGCGCCGACCAGCTCGGGCTCCTCGCTCACGTTGACCTTTCTTTTGAGCGTTTCCTCGAGCGCCTTGACCATGCCTTTTTGACGAGCGACGCCGCCGACGAAGGTGACCTCGTCCTCCATGCCGGAGCGCTTGAGCAACGCCAAGGCGCGCGAAGCGAGCGAATTGTGCACGCCGCGCAGAATGTTTTCGACGGTCTCTCCCTGGGAGACGTGATTGATAATCTCCGATTCCGCCAGGACGGCGCAGACGCTGCTGATGGTCTGCGGTTTATTGGCTTGAATGGAGAGATCGCCGACTTGATCGATACCGACCTCGAGATACTTGCAGGCGCGCTCGATGAAGCCGCCGGCGCCGGCGGCGCACTTGTCGTTGGTGCGGAACTCGCGCACTTTGCCGGTGTCGCTGACTCTGAGCGCACGGGTGCTCTGCGCGCCGATGTCGAGAACGCAACGGGTCCTGGGGAAGAGAAAAACCGAGCCCCGCCCGACGCAGGTGATATCGGTGATCTGAACGTCGCGGAAGGGAACGTTGTAGCGGCCGAAACCCGTGGTGGCGATGTAGTCAATTTCCTTCTCGCTGATGCCGGCTCGTTGAAGAGCCAGGTCCAGCACTTCCCTGGCGACCGCGGCGAAATCCGGACGGGTCTTGACGGCGGCCTTGCCGCAAATGCGCCTTTCCCCGTCCATGACCACCGCCTTGCTCGATTTCGCGCCCATGTCAATGCCAGCGACAAAAGTCATGATGTCTCCTTGGAATAGGCATTAGGCACCAGGCCCCGCCTCGGTTGCGGTTTCGTGATGCCGTTCGCCGGTTGCTTTCGTGGCGCGCTCCAGGGCGAAGATGCTTGCCCCGAGGGCGCCGACAAAATGGGAATCCGGACTGACGTTGAGCTTCATGCCGAGTTTTTCCTCGAGCGCGCGCACCATGCCAATGTTGAGCGACACGCCGCCGGTGAAAGTCACTTCCGGCTCGATGCCGACGCGGCGAATCAACGAGATGGTGCGAGCGGCGATGGCGCTGTGCACGCCGCCGAGGATATCTTCGGTCTTTTTCCCCTGGGCCAGGTACGACATGATGTCCGACTCGACGAAGACCGTGCACACGGTGGTCAGGCGCACCGGATTTTTCGCCGTGAGCGAGATCTCGCCGATATCGCCCAGGCCCATGCCCAGAGCTTCGGCGGCGCTCGCCAGGAATCTTCCCGTACCCGCGGCGCACTTGTCGTTCATGACGAAGTCCTTGACGTCGCCATCGATGCCGATCTTGATGCCCTTGGCGTCCTGCCCGCCCATGTCGATCACCGTGCGGGTGTTGGGGAAAAGATAGCTCGCGCCGCGCGCATGGCAGCTGATTTCGGTGATCTGGGCGTCGCCGAAGGTTACTTTGTATCTGCCGTAGCCGGTGCCGACGACGTACGCGACCGCTTCGCGCTTGACACCGCTTGTTTGCAGCGCCTCGGCGAAACACCTTTCGGCGGCCCTGGTGACGTAGGCGCCGGTGTCGGTCAAGGCGCGGGCGACGATTTCCAGCTTGTCGTTAAGGATAATGCCCTTGGTCTGGGTGGAGCCGACATCTATACCCGCGGCGTAAATCATGCTGCGCCTCCTGCTTCCGCTCCGGCACGGACCATTTTTTTGTGTTCCAACGACTCGAAGAACGCGTCAATGCGGTTCTTGAGCTGGGCTTCGGAAAAATATCTCGGATCTTCGAGATCGGATTCGACCAACAGTGTGGGAATGTTGAGCTCTTTGGTGAAATATTCGCGCATGTCGCCCTGTCCGGCGGAAAACAGCCGGCAGCTTTTGACCGAATGAATCACCAGAGCATCGGCATTCCACTCTTCCACATAGCGGCGAATCTGCTGGTAGCGCTGCAGGAAGTTGCGGTTGGTGACATTCCACTGGAGCATATGCTGGGCGATGGATTCCAGCGGGTGGTTGGAATCATGCCGGAAACCAAATTCCCACAAACCGCCGACCGTAGAGTAAGTCGAGGCCACCGCCACCGCCCCCCATTTGGAAAACATATCTCTAAATGTTCGCAAATAGGGCCAGGGGGGCGGTCCTTCGATAATAAAACGGAAGCGCTCCTCGGGTAGCGGCCCGGCTCCCATCCGCACTTTTTCTTCCATCTCTTTGAGGGCGGTTTCGAAGAATCTCACGCCCTCTTCGGTTCCCCTGAGACAGTAGAGCGGCGCCATCATGGTGACCGAGTCGAAGTAGGCGTCGAAGGGAGAGGGAATGTTTTTGGTCAACCCCTTGATGCGCGACCACATCTCGCCGGTTTCACTCGATCGGCTGACGATTTGTTTCAGCCGAGCATAGTCGAGCTTCTTTCCCGTTAGCCTCTCGCAGATCTCGATCACCTCTTCGAGTTGGCGCACGACGTAGGTGACATCCTCAGGGCTCGGCTGTCCCGACGGGTCGCGCAAAAAAGGAATGTCGAGATTGTAGAGCTGCCCGTCGCAGTACTCGGCGAGGTGCTCGAACCACTGGAGGTAGACATTGCAGCCGACGTAGTTGCAGAGAATCAATGACGGCAGCGGAATCGTCGCGAAGGGAGTCTTGCGGTCGCCGAGAAATAAGCCGACATCGGCTTTTACATAGGCGCAGTTATCCATCGAGTAACCGAGCTCCTCGGCCTTCTGAATAAACGGCAGGGCGCTCTTCTTGGCCGCCAACTGCAGGGCGTCGATCTCGGGATAAACCGGAATCAGGTCGAACGCCTGGATCAACTCGACGGGATTGCCGCTGATCAGCATATAGACGGCTTTGCCCTCGCCATTTTCCGCGGCGCGGGTGACGCGCTCGAAGTAGCGCCCCATCAGCTCCTTTTGCAAAAGATGCATCTGCCCCTGGTAGCTCGTTTTTGCCGCTTCGGCTGTTTGTGCCATGGTTTTTCCTTCCACTGTCAGGGTCGGTTTGCCATTTCCCGTTTACCTTTCCTCCGTCGCGGAGGAGAGAAGAGAGGGGGCCTGTCGCAAACCTGAAATTAGTCGAACAACATCGATTCCACGAATGTCTCCACCTCGGTGCGCGCCTTATCGAAGATCCACATCTTTTCCTCAAACTCGAGGCAGAGGTGCGGGATTCCCTCTTTTTCCAGCGCGCGTTTATAGAGGGCGTAGTCAAACAACGCGGGCTCGCAGAATTTGGCCGCGAGGATCAATACTGCGTCGGCGCCGGTGTTCTTGAAATTGTCGATGAGATGTTTGGATTTGGGCTCGCGGGTGTCGTGCTTCACACCCGAATAAACGCTGCCGTTGATGTAAGCATCGGCGATATTGCGCAGGGGATCGCCTTCGGTCGAGATATCTTCCGGAAACCAGCGCCAGCCGGTGAGGAAGTCGTCGTCCAGAATATAGCAGCCGGCGGCTTCCAGTCCATCGAGCAATTCGATAGGGGGCTGCTCGCAGAAAGAGCCTTCGAGCACGACCCTGATCCGGTCCTTGGGCTTTTCGTTGCGCCGGCGGAGCTCCGGGAGCGCTTCGCGGAGAATCGCGATGTGCTCCTCCGGGGGGATGAGAGTGCCGACGCGCGTCAGAACATAACACTCGACGGTGGAAAGGTTCTGCGGCGTCGCTCGGCGGATGGCGTAGAGTTCCCGGAGCAGGCGACGCTGCTCGTTATAGAGCGCGATGCTGTTTCTCAAGGCCTCGTCGGTGATTTTTTTGCCGGACAGTTGCTCATAACTCTCGCCCAGCCGCTGGTACTCGGAGATCAGGTATTCCACGGTGTGAGGCGAAGTCATGTTCTGAGGAAAGTGGATGTACTCCACCATCAGATCGGGAAAATTTCTTTTGAAAACGCTGCCGAGATTGCGCGCCGGGTCGCAGATCGAGTGAAAAACGATTCCGTCGAGAAACTTGAGCCTGTCGGTGAGACCCAGCTCCAGGGTGCTCTTGACGATGGAGCAGATAAAAGACTGAAACCTGGAATCGGCGTGGGCGATTTCCAACCGGTTGCCTGCGCCGATAACGCCGACCGGCAGCATGCCAGCGGCATGGATGAGCTCGACAGGAGTGTAAACCGGATAGCAACCGACCACTTTCTTGTCGGGGTGATCTTGCTTCCACTCGGCGGCGAGATCGAGCGGCGAGTTCTCCAGCGGCTCGCGATACCGAGAAACCAGTTTCTCGACTGTTGTCATGGGACTCCCTTTACAGGCTAGTTGCCGGGAAGTTTCGCAATATAGATGCCACCAGTTTATGAACGTTTACAGTCTTTCTCGTTGGATTCTTCCCGATAATAGGAATCGCATATCAAATATTTCTCAAATCTCATAATCGAGCCGGCAGGTTTTCATGGTAAAGGCCGTGGCATAGGCCTTGCTCGTCCATATTAATTGTTGCCGTCGAAAACCCGGTTTGAGAAGGGAGGACTGCCATGGCGCGAAGTTCACGGTCGCGGTCGATCAAAGCCATCGCCAGCCATCGAGCGGAAGATGCCATGTGGGGGATCCCCGAGTCGCCCGAGTTCTCCGTCGTGCAGCATCTGTTGAATGAATTCAAGAGCCATGAAAGCGACGAGGCGGAGGGGCTCAAGATTTACCAAAAGATCGCCGATGATTCAGAGGATCCGCTCGTTCGCTTTCTCCTGAATCTCATCGTCGCCGACGAAGAGCGGCACCATCAGATTATCGGCCGGATGATCGAGCAGCTCAGAGACGACCTTGCCTCGACGCGGACGGAAAGGGTTCCCCGGGAAAAACTGGGTGCCGGCGCAAAGCAAGCGGGACTGCGCGAGATGTTGGATCACTTTATCGACGTCGAGCGCAAAGGCATCAAGGAATACGAGCGGTTGAGCAAGGCAAGCAAGGGCTTAGAGCGGGACTTATTCGGTTTGCTGTGCCGCACCATGATTCATGACTCGGTCAAGCATATCGCCATCCTTGAGTTTCTGCGGCGCAGGGTGCGCCAAGCGAAAAAGTCCGCAAAGAAGCGGTCGGGTTAAGTACCGCCGTGAAATTCACGGGCCTCGAGGGCCGCGCGATCTGCGTCTTGCCGATGGGTTTTCGCCAGGATGGTTCGTTCCATGAAATCCGCCAGCGGGCCGATGTGATCCGGTGGAAAATTTGGAACGTCCGCCGCATGCGAAGCTGGTCCCACCGTCGCAATCGCCAAATTATTTGCCCCGCATAGACGCGCATCGTGACGGCCCGAGGTCACTTCGATTTTTGGCCCCGGTTCTTCGTGAAATCCTTCGACCAGAACGATGTCGTGGCCGCTGAAGTGCGGCAAGACTTTCTTCAATGAATCGCCCTCGGCGTCGCGAAATAGCGCGACATGCACCGGCGTCATCAGCGCAACGGTTGTGGCGCCGGCTTGCCGATGGCGCCAGGTGTCGGTTCCGACGGTGTCGGTTTCAGCGGTAAATTCGGAATGATGATGTTTGACGGTGCCGACGCGGTAGCCGCGGGCGGTCAATTCGGCGACGAGCCTTTCAATGAGAGTGGTCTTGCCGACTTTCTTAAAGCCGACAACGTGCAAGACGGGAGTCGGTGCGTCGATCGGATCGCGCGCCGGAGCATGGGCCGTTCCATGGGACTGGGCGCATGGGATGCAGAGCGTTTGTCCCGTCATGCGAATTTCACGGCGGAGATTTATGCCTTCGCCGCAAACGTCGCAATAGACCCTCGGACTGCGAAAACCCGGCAGATTTTCTTCGGGGATCGTCAGCCTTGCCGGCTTAATCCCGAAAAGCAGCTCTTCCGGCATGACCGCGTAGGCTTGTTTTTGCGCCTCCCTGGGATTTCCGGCATCGGGCGCGTAGGCGGAGGCGTGGCTTCGGGCATCGTCTTTGGCAAGCACTCGAACGGCATTATTTGTCTCGGTGTTGACAAAGGTGGCCGCCATCTTGCCGTAATCGAGAAATTTCAAAGTACGCTTGCCCAGCGAGCAGCCGGTTACGGCTTGCACAGCGTCGGTCGCGCAACGGTCCATTTCGACATAGACGATCAGTTTCTTGCAGCCGCGCGGCTCGTCGATGCCGACCTCGCGGCAGCCCACCATGGCCATGCGCACGCCCAACACCTGCCCGGCGCAGTGGTGGCCATGCAGGGAAGAGGATTCTCTTAATAGCTCCTGGAAAGTACGCATAATGTCATTCCTCCGTTGCCGGCAAAATTCGCTTAGTTGCCCTTAACCGATCGTGTATTTATCTCGGCTCCATCCAGGGAGCGCTTTGGCGGCCGCCAGCGATAGTCGGCTGGCGCGGTAAAGATCGGCGCACTGGGTGCAAAGTCCGCGCGCCGGCGTCCAATGGGGAAAATCCTGGCGGATGGCAGCCAGAACCTCGACGCCGAGAGCTTCCGGGTGAGGCGCAAACGAGTGGCTCGGAAATCTGCAGAGCGGACAATGGGTTGCGGCGGCGCTGCGACCTTGCTGGGGATCGGCGGCTGCTCTCGGATCGATGGCGAAGGCGGCCAGCGCCGCATGGTTGGGTTGCTCGGCATCGAAAAAACGCCGGAAGCACCTTTCCGATTGCTCTTCCAGCATGGGGAAAGCCTGGCTAAATTCGCTGAGCCGCTGATCCCGGAGCGAATCCTCCAGCCAGCCGCGCCGCGCCATCCGTCCATTGATCGTGATATCCCAGAGAACCCGGTAGCGATTGATCAGCAGCGTGTCATAGGTCGGCCCGCCCTCTGCTTTTGGCAGCGCCGGCTCGTAGGCAAAGCTCGGTTCGAGCATATCGGCAATGTGAAAAAATTCATGGCGTAGAAAAGTCAGCAGAGCTTCGCCCTCGAACAGCGATTCGGAGCGGAGCAAAAGACGCAGCGTCCGGCGCGGCGTGCGATGCTGTTCGCTGCTCGGGGCAACGAACAGTTCGGCGCCTTCCTGTTTTCTATGGGTGGCGCGGACGACGAAACCGGTTTTCACTTGCTCGCCGATGATGGGTTGTTCCTGCAAGGCTCGTTCGATGGTTTTGTCCAGGCCGAGCCGAACGAACCAGGAGCAGTTCAGATCGTTGAACAGGGCCTCTTTTTCATCGGCATCCGCGACTTCGTAAATGCGATTCCTCGCGACGTCCAGCTCCCGGGCGACGCCGGGGTCGTGCCGGGAGTGAAAAACCGCTTCCTCAACCAGGCGGGGGTCATAGTGGATGGCCGGGTAAGTTGTCATACGGAGTCGGCTCCCTCCGGCATGCCAGCGCCGGGCATGGCCGCGCACTCGCTGCCGCTGCCGCATGCCATCGGCACACGGTCGTCATTGGCGGGCCGCAGCGGCAGGTTCGCGGCGCCGAGACCAATGCCCAAGCGCTGCGCTTCCAGCGACGCGAAGCGAAGACATAAAGCTGCGAGTTTGGTGTAAAAACCCGCCCGGTCTTCCCGGCTGAGCTGCTGCGCGAAAGTCGGCAGGAACCTGCCGAGATGATCCCGCAAGAAGAGTTTCTGCGCTTTGAGAGTGTCCTCCAACATGGCGCTGTCGCGATGCTCCCGCGCGTAGGCTTCTTTCATGGAGAGAAAAGACATAAATTCACACTCGCAGCTTATGTGGTCGGCGCGCTCACGCTGGTTGAAGTTCACGGTGAGGCCGAAGGCGCGATAGAAGCCCATCAGGTCGCCCAGTTCTTGGGGCTGTTGAAAAAGCGCTTCGTTGCCATATTCGGTTTCGTAGGGCGCGACGCTGCCGCGCGCGCTGTGGCCGAACAAGGCGCGGTACGAAGAATCGAGGGTCAAAACGTCGGCGCGCCCGGCGCTGGCTAACTCGTCAATGATTGCGACCAAATTTTGCTCGCCGCCGACGTCGATCCATGCCGCTGCCGACGCCAACGCCTTGTTGTTCTCCGGCTCGACGAGACGCGCAATGCTTTCATGGGTCGGTGCGCGAAAGCCGAGCGCCAGCGCGCTATAGACCGTGGCGCGGCACAGGGCGGCGTCAATGGCGCCGTAATTCTGATCCAGGGATGACGTTGTTGAGTTCATGGGAGACCTCATGGGTAAAATCGTTCACGCCGTTCAAAACGTTCAATCGCTTCGCTCTGTTCAAACCGTTTCGGAGGTTCAATCGTTCGAACCGCCGGGTTCCTCCTCCCCGCACTCGCGGGGAGGACCCCCTCTTACATCTCCCCCACATGTGGGGGGAGAAAGAGAGGGGGAGGGCTTGAACATTTTGAACGGCTTAATCGATTGGAACGTATTCTATTCATATGGAGTTCGCATGCTTGTTGGGCCGCACATGCAGCGGCTCCTCGATCTGGGTGCGAAAGATTTCCTTGCCGGTTTGCCCGTAGGCGATCACCGTGTCGTTGTACATGGTGAACTTCCGCCCCCGCAGCGTCGCCTCGTAGACTTTCGGTCCCTCCTTGATCTCGTAGCGAAAGATGATCTGGCTCGAGCGGCGGAAAAGCTGCAAGACCGCCAGCAATTCGCGGTCGGGATAGCTGTAGCGCTCGATGGCTTCATCGACGCCCGGACCGAACATCTGCTTCAGATAATCCCGCGGCACCCAGCGGGGCGGAATGTAATAGCCGTTGGGTTCGGTGCCAAACTGCGGATAGAGCGGCAGCGCGACCTTGGCGACATGCACCATGTAATAAAGCGGATTGTATCGGTCCTCCGCCCAGGTGCCGTCCTTATTCAGCCTCACCAGCCCCTGCATGCGGATCTGGCCGATGCAGGCGGTCATGCAGCGGGTCTCCATCGGCTGGCCGCCGCTCTGGGGATCTTTGCCTTCGATGCGCGGGTAGCAGGCAATGCACTTTTCCGACACCCGGGTATTGCCGCGATACATGGTCTTTTTGTACGGGCAAGCTTCGACGCACTTGCGATAGCCGCGGCACTCCTTCTGGTCGATCAAGACAATGCCGTCCTCCGGCCGCTTGTAGATCGCCTTGCGCGGGCAGGCGGCCAGACAAGCGGGGTAGCTGCAATGGTTGCAGATGCGCGCGAGGTAGAAGAACCAGGTCTTGTGTTCCGGCAGCGTCGTGCCTTCTTTGTCGAGCTCGTTGCGCACGCCGCGCTTGCCGACCGGGTTGTCTTCGAAGATGTTCGGCGAATTCCATTCCTCATCGGTGGGCAGATAGCCGAGCACGCGCGCGCTGTCCGGGGTCAGCATGTTCTGCGCTTCGAAAACGGTCTTGCCGTCGAATTGCCCGTAGGGCTTCTTTTTATCGTCGGAAGGCTTGCCGGACCACTGCTGGTTGCCGGGATTGGCTTGCTCCAGCAGGTCGAGAATCTTGGCGTCCCAGAACTGCGGGTAGCCGCCGTAGGGCTTGGTCTCAACGTTGGCCCACCACATATGCTCCTGGCCCTTGCTGAAGGTCCAGGTGGATTTGCATGCCATGGTGCAGCTCTGGCAGGCGATGCAACGATTGATGTTAAAGACGAAAGCGAATTGGCGGCGCGGGAAGGCTTGCGGATAGGGATAATTCATCTCCCGGCCGATCTGCCAGTTGTGAACCTTTGCCATAACTACTCCTCACTGCCGCCATTTTGGATTTTAGATTTTGGATTTTGGATTGGGGATAGCTCCAGAGCGTGAATTTCGCCTTTCTGTCCGTCAATCGAAAATCCAAAATCCAAAATCGAAAATCTGATTTTTCCCCACACGTTCAAACATTCGTCGATAATTGCCAGCGTCTCGTTCTCGCCGAGCGTTTGATACGCCCCATGGGCGCCGCCGTAGAAGGGATTTTTAAACAGCCAGAGCAACTGTTCCCGGGTGTAGCCGAGGCGCGCGAATTCTTCTGCGAACACGTAGGCCATGTCGCGGGTCGCTTCGCTGTCCGCCGGCAGAATGACGCCGACAAGCATGTTCGGATCAGTGGGATCGGGGTCTTTAAAGGGCATCAAACTCGCTCCTATCGTCGCTCGCGTTCCAATCGTTTCATCCGTTCAATCGCTTCGCTCCGTTCAAATCGTCCCCCTCTCTTTCTCCCCCACGACGTGGGGGAGACGTAAGAGGGGGATCCTCCCCCGCGCTCGCGGGGGAGGACGAAGGAGGGGGTTGAACGGTTTGAACTTCTTGAACACATTCGGTTCACGCTTTCACCTTCGTCAACTCCCCCGCCAGATAACGCTTCATCAGCTCGCTCTCATTGTCCGGCGAGAACCCGGTCGTGGCCGGTTTCCAGATGCCTTTGCCGCCCATGCCGCCGTCCTCCGCTTTGGTGACGCGCACCAGGGTTTCCTTGGGCACGGTGTTGACCGCGTGATTGTCGGCTTCGCCGCCGAAGATAAAGCTCATGAAGACCTTCGACTTGTGAAACAGCGTGTCGGTCTGATGCATCGGCATATGCCAGTTGCGCGTGATCGACTGCTGCGAGCCGTAGCGCAGGTTGGATTGATATCCGGTGTTGGCCGAGAGCGCGCGCCCATCGGGGCGGGTCTCGTGCGCTTTCACGCTTTTCTCGGTGGCGATAAACGGCGCATGCTTCATCATGACGATGTTATAGGGATAAGCCCGGTTGTAGGTGACGCGCAGCATGCAGCGCGATACCCGGTAAAAAGGATCGTCCGGCTTGGCACCGAGATAAGGTCGGTCGGCCGGATTGGCGTCGACGTAAACATAGTCGCCGTCGTTGATGCCGAGATCGCGCGCCGCCTGGGGGTTGATGTGCAGCTGGTGCTCGCCTACGGATGGGGCGCGCTTGTCCAAACGGTAAGGATCGCCGAAGTTCGAGTCCATCAGCATATGCCAATCGACATTCGACCAGCTGCTGTGTACCCGGTGGCGCGTCTTCGGCGTCAAGCAGTAGAACTGAAAGCCCTTCTCCCAGAGAAAATTCTTGGTCTGCTTCACCTTGCTCCAGGGCATCTTGATATTGCGGATCGTGCGCTCGTCCCAGTGCTCGGCGTTGGCCGGAATACCGTAGTCTTCCGGCCGCACCAGCGGGTTGGAACTGACGATGACATTGGGCAGATACGGCGTCGCTTCCGGCCCCTCGCGGTGCACGATGAAGTTCTCGCCGTACTCAATCGCCTCGGGCACGTCGGCATAGGCGTGCATGCGTCCGGTATCGGTAAAGAAGGGCTCGTTGTCGTGCACCTGCTCGTAGAAGGGGATTCGCGGATAGGTGCGAAAATTCAGCAAACAGCCGCCCGGAGGGCCGTACTTGCCGGCCATGATGTCGCTGAGCTTGTAGCCGGCGGTGGTGGTTGAGGTGTCGAGCAAACGCTGGATATAAACATCGCGCTTGCCTGGCGCGGCGAAGGCAAAGTAATCGCTGAAGCGCTTATCGCCGGTGACCCTGGCAAGCGCGCCAGCCATGCCGGCGAGAATATCGGTATCGTCCTTACTGTCGAAAACCGGTGGAATACCGCCTTTCCAAATCTGCAGGAACGGATTGGAACAGCTCGCGGTGATTTCCAACCCTTCGAATTCGAGCCAGGAATTGGCCGGCAGAGCGAGGTCCGAGTACTCGATCGATGCGGTCATCTGGATGTCGATGGAGACAATCATCTCCACGTTGGGATCGACGTTCTTGATCACGCCGTAGGCCCATTTGGCGTTGTTGATCAGATTGACGTTGGTAAAGATCATCGCCTTGGTCGGCGTCGGCATATGGGTCTTGCCGGTGAAATTTTTTCGTCCGAACTTGGGCGTCTCAACGATCAAAGCGAGATCGCCGTGGTTCCAGTAAGCGGGCTCCTCGTCCTTGGTGTAGGCAACCGCGGCGATCTCGTTGCCGTGGGCTTTGGGATTGAGATTGATATTGAACGGGTCTTCGGCCACCCAGCCTTTGAAGCCCGGGCCGGCCCATGACGATCCTTGAAACAGCGCGGCCTTGTAGTTGCCCGCCCAGGTGTGGCCGCCCGCTCCGGGTTTGCCGATGTTTCCCGTGAGCATCAGCGGCAGGTAGGCGGCCCGGTTCATTTCCGTCGCATGAAACCAGTGGTTGATGCCTTCGCCCTGGTGGATCGCCACCGGTTTCATGGTCGCGATGTCCTCCGCCAGTTGTTCGATCATCGCCTTCGGCGCGTGGGTGATTTCGACCACCGTATCGAGGTCGTAGTCCTTGAGATGAGTCTGGTAAAGCGTCCAGAGGGTGGCGGCCTCGACCTCTTTGCCGTCGACCAATTTGATTTTGAAAGTTCCCTCCAGCCTCGGGTCCAAACCCTTTTTTGCCAGGGCGGCGCCGACATCGTCGCGGGTGATCGCCGCGGGCGCGTTTCGTTTGCCGTCCCAGATGACAAAGTCGCCGAGTTGCCCATGTTGCTCGGCAGTCAAGCCCTGCACTTTCATCGAAGGGCCGTCGGCCGAGAGGGTGGATTTGTAGTTGGGGAAAACTTCCCGGGCGCGCAAGCGCTGCAAATTATCCGTGCGCACCAGCAGCGGGAAGTCGGTGAAGCGTTTGACGAAGGCTTCGTCGTACCATTTTTTGTCGATCATCAATTTGGTGATGCCGAGCCAGAGCGCCGCGTCGGTTTGCGGCCGAATCGGAATCCAGTAATCCGCTTTGGTCGAAGGCGCTCCGTATTCAGGTGCGATGACCACAATCTTGGCGCCCCGCTCCATGCACTCGATAAACCAGTGCGAATCGGTAAGCTTGTTTTCAACCAGGTTCTTTCCGTCCATGATGATGAGCTTGGAAAAACGCAGGTCGTTGAAATCGCATTCGGAGGTCTGCAGCCCATGGACCCAGGGATGGCCCGGCGCCTGATCTCCATGCCAGGTGTAGTTGGACCAGTTGCGCCCGGCGCGCGCCTGGTCCGGCCCGACGCCGCGAATCTTGGCGTCCAGAAGCGCCAGCGAGTTGTTGAGCCGGTACATGCCGTACTTGCCGATGACCCCGAGCAGTCCCATGCCGCCGCGCATCTTCACCGTGCGCGTGCCCGCGCCGCCCATTTCCTCGACCATTTCCGGTTGATAGCCTTGAGCGAGCAAGCGCTTTTTGCCTGCTTCGCCGCTGTAGCGGGTCGAGATGGCAACCAGGGCCTTGGCGATGGCGTCGAAGGCGTCCTGCCAGGAAATCTGCACAAACTCATCTTGCCCTCGACTGTCGAACATGTATTTCGACTTGTTTTCGGGCGTCAGGTCGGGAAACCCGGCGTCGGCCCAGGACTTCCAACCTTTGCGCACGATCGGGTAGCGCAAGCGGTAGGGGCCGTAGATCACACGGTGAAAGGTATAACCTTTGGCGCACTGGCGCGGGTTCCAGTTGGCGGTGGCTTTGTTGCCGTAGAGGTCGGCGTAGTCCTGGTAATCGTAAGTATTGCCAAGACGCGTGACGATGCCGTTGCGCACAAAGGCGCGCACGCGGCAGGCGTGGGTGTCGTTGGGCGAGCACACCCAGTCGAAAGTTCTGTCGTATCGGTATTGATCGCGATAGATCCGCTCCCAGTTGCGATTGACCGCTCCGGCCAAAGGATTCTGGTCGGGACTGGCGGCGGCGAGCAGATGGAGCGGCAATCCCGCCGTCAGCGCCGCGGTGCCGCTGCCGACGCCGAGCCACTTCAAAAAATCGCGCCGGCTCAAACTCAAGTTTTCCTTTTCGGCTTGGTCAACCATTGGTTTCTCCTCAGAGAGTTTCGTTCAAAACGTTCAACCGCTTCGCTCTGTTCAATCGCTTCACTCCGTTCAAATCGTTTCGGAGGTTACAAGCGTTTAGATCTCCGATTCGCTTCCTCCCCGCGACGCGGGGAGGATCGAGGTGGGGTTTGAACGTCTTGAACGTTTTGAACGACTGGAACGGTATTCACTTTCCAATTTTTAGCTCCTGCCAGATCGTCACCGATTTTTTGCCGTCGCGGTCGCCCGCGTTGCCGTTCCAAACCGCAAAGGCGACCGGCACCGTCGTGCCGGGCCGCAAAGCCACCGCGCCTTTGCCGGTGGGCGCCAGCGTGCGCCGAAACATGACACGATAAGAGCCCATGCTGTAGACGCCGCGCGCGTCGATTTTCTGCTCCATCATCGGTCTCGCTTGCAGCGTTCCGAACCCGCGCGAGGTCAGATCCTCCGTGGGGCTCTGGCGCTGCGGATCGGCGACGATGTTGCCGGCGCCCCAAGCGGTGACAAAGGTCGGATCGGATTCCAGCGTGAGCGCATTGCGAAACGGTTGTTCCACCGGCGATCGCATCAGATTGGGATAAGAGTCGATGCCGAGGTTGGGATAAACCCTCTCCAGATCCTGATAGGCCACCTCCAGGTCGGCCTGGGTTTCCGATTTCCACATCCAGATGTTGACCGGCGCGCCCTTTTCGCCCATGGCGAAGAACGGCGGGTTGGCGGTCAAAGAAAATTGAATCGCCGCCGCATCTCGGAAATCCTGCGGCCGGAGCGCGGAGGCATCGTAGGTATCGTCATGCCAGACCATCAAAATCGCCACCTCCTTGCCGTCGTGAATGGCGCGCACCGTAACCTCTTCCGGGCGCTCGCTGCGCCACCACAGAGGCATCAAATGGAGATTAACCGGCGGAGCGTCGCGCCAGATGCCGGCCTCTGGATGGTCGGGCAGGCTCTTTACGCGCTTGGCCTGGATCACGAACTTTTTCATCTCGACGCGTTCGCGTTGGGTATCGCTGGAGAGCGAGCGGACATAGTTGACCAGATGCCAGGCATCCTCGCCGTAAGCCCAGTCGCTCATCGGCATCGGACTGCCGGGAATGCCCGCGACGATGTGACGATAAAGCCGTACGGGGTCCGCGCTGCCTTTAAAAATCCCCGCCGTAAGATCGCGCGGTCTTATCGGGTAGCCTTCCGCATCGACATGCTTTTCGGCGGTATCCCCGCGGCCGGTGGCGCCGTGACATGAGGCGCAGGCATCTTTATACCGCTCCAGGGCGTGGGCTCTGGCCGCCGCATCGAAGGGCACGGCCGGCGGCACTTGAATCAGACCCTCGCCGCCGCTGCCGTCGGGATTGGGATTTTTTTGCGCTTTAATGACCAGCGGCTGTTCGGCGAAGGTCTTGATGTAGTGGACCAGCGCCCAGCGCTGTTCTGCCGGCAAATGGCCCCACGAGGGCATGGAGGAACCGGGCATGCCGCGAGAGATCGTATCGAACAGATCCTGGTCGGTGGCAACGCGCTCCCAGGTCGATACGAAGCGATAGCGCGCGGCGACAAAATCGCGCGGCTTGGGATAAAGGAGATAAGCGGCTTCCCCCTCGCCGCGCCCATCGACGCCGTGGCAGGCGGCGCATTGCTGGTTGTAGAGCTGCTTGCCAAGAGCAAGAACTTTGGGGGAAGAGGGCGCCGACTTGACTACCGCGGATTTGGTGACCGCGAGGCCGCTGAGAACGAGAACTGCCGCGATTATCGAAGAGAAAAGCAATTTCATGGCATATGCCTCCGCCAGCTCGCTATCCGATCGCTCATCGGTTATTCACGCGTTTTCTTTTTCGCTAAGTCGGCCAACGATGTCCGCTGCATCAGCCCGGCGATGGCTCGGCGTACTCGTTTCCACTCGAAATGCATCGGGCAAGGAGAAAGATCGGCGCAGGGATCGCGCCAAAAAAGACAACGATCAAAGACATCGCGGCCCTCAACGGCGACAAAAACATCTTTCATCTTGATGGCCGTTGGGCGGCGGGCCAGCGCGTAGCCGCGCACCGCACCCCGCGAAGACATCAGGATGTTCCCCCGGTGGAGCTTTTGAAATATCTTCGCAAGAAAATTGGGCGGAACTTCAGCCGCCTCCGCGATATCTTGCAATTGCATAATCGTACCGACTGGTTTATTGGCCAGGATCACAAGTCCTTCAATGGCATAGCGACTTTCTTTGCCCAGTTTCATCTTGGAGTCAGCGGATGATTTTAGTCCGTTGACGATTTTTCAACGCAATTGCTGTACCAGCTTTAATCGCCAATGATATAGCCGCAGTGCTGCGCGTACTTCAGGGGGCTTTTCTGAAAATAAGAAAATGTCCGAGGCCGATTCCGGATTTTGCGATTCGAAGCCGCGATGGGCCGATCCATCGCGACGAAGGAGCCGTCGTCATCGGTGCGGGGAATTTTGCCGCGCCGGCATGAAAGCTCGCAGGGCGCGCCACAGACGCGGCCGCAGATCGACGCGAACGGATTGGGTCCTCGGGCGATGAGATAAGCGCGTTCAAAATCGCCGTCGGCGATCGCGCGCACGTAACCGCGCGCGTCGGTATGCACCGGGCAAGCAATCTGGCACGAAATCAGTTCCTTGTGGTGGTCGGCCGCGGGAACTTTCGTCAGATAATTTTCCAAGGCCGAATGTCCCTTTGTCGTCAAAGAGATAGGATCTCGTGTCGTTAGAATTAATCGTTCCGGGATATTGTCGCCCAGCTAAGAGAGGCAAGTGTGATGCCAGCAATAATTCGAGCGTTTTACGAACTGACAGGGTCAAATTGGCACGATCCGTTATCAATTCTGGGAATGACTGCTCGGTAAATTCTCAATCGTCGGACCGAACTTAAAACGCCGAGGGGGTCATGACTCTCGGTACCGCAGGGACGATTGAGTTGAGGTTATTATTGAATATGTCGAGCAGAGTCCGCCGGCAGGCGGCGAACTGCTAATGATTTCAATCCCCCCTCCGTTCGTTCCTTCGTCAAGCTCAGGACAGCCACCGAGGTTCTCCAAGATGAACCGAGAGTTTTTCAGCAGAATCTTAAAAATTGTTCCATGGCATGCATCGTGCTTTTAAACGCTCGTGATGGATTTCAATAAGCGGCCTTTTACGGTGGTATGGGAGACGACCCGCGCCTGCGATCTCGCCTGCGTGCACTGCCGCGCCGAAGCGAATCCGCAGAGAAGCGCGGGCGAGCTTACTTTCGCCGAGGTGCAGGAACTAGTGCGCGGCATCAAGGCTTTCGGCGCTCCCTATCCGCTATTTATTTTAACCGGCGGCGATCCCGCGAAGCGGTCCGATATCTTTGACATTATCGCCTACGCGCGCGGCGAAGGGCTGCGGCTGGCGATGACACCGTCGGCGACACCCCTGATTACCCGAGACGCCGTGAGGCGCTTTGCCGATGCCGGTCTGGTTCGCCTGGCGCTCAGCTTGGACGGCAAAGACCCGGCGAGCCACGACGGCTTTCGCGGCGTCGCCGGATCCTTCGACCGCACCTGGCGCATTCTCGATTGGTGCGGCGAATTCGGGCTCGAAACCCAGATCCATACGACGGTGACGCGCCATGTGCTGGAGGATTTACCGGCGATTGCCGAACTGATCGCGCGGCGCGGTATCAAGCTCTGGGCGCTCTTCCTGCTGATCGCGGTGGGCAGAGCGGCGCGCCCGGAAGTGCGCCGTCTCAATCTCAGTGCGCGCCAGCTCGAGTCGTTGTTTAATTGGCTCTACGATATGGCGAAGTCCGCGCCCTTCGATGTCACGCCGCGCGAGGGCTACCACTACCGGCGGATTCTGCTGCAAAGACGCGCTGCCGAGCTGGGCATCGGCGTCGAGGATTTGCTCGCGGGCGTGGAAAAAAAGCACTCGACACCGGCAGATATCGCGACTTCGCCGCACGCCACACGCATTGTGCGCGCGCCGCTTGGGGTCAACGACGGCAAGGGCATCGTCTTCGTTTCCCATCAAGGCGACGTGCAGCCGAGCGGTTTTCTCAATCTCGTCGGCGGCAACATTCGCATGAAATCGTTGCCGGAAATTTATCGCAACTCGACGGTGTTCCGGCGTGTGCGTGATTTTTCGAAGATTACCGGCAAGTGCGGCGTGTGCGAATTCAAAAGTATTTGCGGCGGCAGCCGGGCGCGGGCGTTTGCGCTCACCGGAGATCCCATGCGCAGCGACCCCTTTTGTGTTTATCAGCCCGCGGCCTGGCAAGCTCGGCGCTCACAGCCAGCGCCGCAGCCCGGTCCGGAAACGGCGCAGAAAGCGGTCACCTAGTCAAACCTGTTTGCAGTTTGGGTAATTTTGAATTTTCGAATCGGAAGAAGATGACTCGCGCAAAGAGCACAAAGGACGCCAAGGTAGATTTCGATAAAAAATCGGGTGGCGGGGCCTTTGCGAGCTACCGTACTTGGTGCGAGGAAATTTTCTTGCAGTCTTTTTGTTGAGCATTCCCGAGGTAAGTATCTAACTTGGACTATTAGCCAAAAGGAGACAGAAGATGAAACAGCCGATTTCTCATGGGAGCGCGAGCGGTCATCAGGCGGACAAGCCGACGCAGATTCTCAGCGATGAGCATCGTGTCATCGAGCGCGTGCTCGGCGCTGTCGAGAAGCTTGCCACAGGCCCGGTGGGCGCGCTGGAGCCATGGAAAAAAGCCATCGAGTTCATTCGCGGCTTTGCCGATCAATGCCACCATTTTAAAGAGGAAAAGGTTTTGTTTCCGGCCATGGAGGCGCATGGCATCCCCAATGAGGGCGGCCCCATCGGCATGATGCTGATGGAACACGAAGAAGGCAGATCCTACGTGCGCGCCATGCTCGCGGCGATCTCCCTCATCGAAACCAAGAACGAGGGCGCGAAAGAAAGTCTGCTGCAGAGCGCGCACGCCTACTGTCGCCTTTTGCGCGAGCATATCCAAAAGGAAGACGACATTCTTTTTCGCATGGCGGACGACGTGATTCCGGCCGAAGAACAGAAAACGCTGCTACAAGCTTTTGCCGAGCATGAAGCGAAAGAGATGGGCGAGGGCGCGCATGAGAAATACCTGAAACTTGTGCGGGAATTGGAAAACGCAGGGTGACAGGCGCGGGCAAGGTCTGTTCCATGCGACGAGCAACTATTCAGGAGGCATCCTGACTAACGGATGGTTCCGTGCTGCTTCGCTCATCGCCACCATAGATTCTGCGATGTGAAATCTGGAATTCCGAGCGCCAGGGAGGAATCGCTCCTCCAGGGTCGCACCTCGATCCCCAGAATGTCATGAGTTCTCCGCGAAGCGTGAATCATGCGGGGTAGCGCGGCCACGCTGGCGGCGCATTCGATGAGTTAAAGAGGTGAGCAGATATGAGGACAATGCAACAAAGAAGTCTCGTTGAGAGACCTGGAGGGAAAGTATTTCCAATACACAACGGAAGTATGGAGGCACGAGCACCGGGGCGGGTTAAGAGAGACGTTGGTCCGGTGGGCTGTCCGCCGGCCAATACGGCCG
>CAZILB010000038.1:0-9357 GCA_964539925.1 uncultured Syntrophobacter sp.
CGCTGGCCGTTGCCGCCTTTCTGCTGTCGCCGAGTTCCGCCAGCGCGCAGCGTCCCTACTATCAAGGAAAAACTCTAAACCTGCTTGTGGATTTCACCGCCGGCGGACCCACGGACATCGAGTGCCGCATTTACGCTCGCTACCTTAGAAAGCATCTCCCCGGCGACCCCAGGATTATCGTGACCAATCGGCCCGGGGCGGGCGGCAGAGTCGCGATGAATTGGTTCCATGGCGTGGCTCCGCGCGACGGTACGTTCGCCGGATGCATGACCGCCGGTACACGATACCAGGAATTTTACCTCGGCGACCCTGAAGCTGTGGGGTTAAAGGCCAACATGGCGGACATCATTCCGGTTATGTTCACGCCGGTAGTTTCCGTCGGCGCGATTCGTTCCGATGTCGCTCCGGGCATCAAGCGTCCTGAGGACATCCTCAAAGCCAAAGGTTGGTTCGCGGGCGGCTTCACCGTGGAGAGCAACAAAGACCTGAAATTCAGGTCGCTCTTCGATCTGGTGGGCGCGAACTACGGCTACGTTACAGGGTATCCGGGAGCCGCCGATCTTTTGGGAGCGTTCCAACGAAAAGAAATCGACTATGTGGATGGCAGCACGCCCTTTTACCTGAGCATGGTCCGGCCGATCGTCAACGAGGGGCGGGCCGTTCCGCTCTGGTATTCGAGCCCCACGGAAATTCCGGAAATCAGGCCGGGATACAAAGCGGACGACTTCGTGCGCAAACTCACCGGCAAGGAGCCCTCGGGCCCGCTCTGGCAGTTGTTTCAGATGGGCGACAGCTACCGCATGATTATGTTCCCGCCCAAGGTGCCGCAAGAAGCCATCGAGGCGATGCGCTCGGCGTTTCAGAGCTTGTCCAAAGACCGGGCATTCCTCGAAGAGTATCGAAGGATCGTCGGCATCCCGCCGACGATGCTGACCGAAGACAAGGAACTGGAAACGGCCATTGCCCCTTGGAAGAACGTGACAAAGGAAATGAAGGAGTTTAGGCTCCGCTACATTGATCAAGGCCAGAAGCTCGTCGGCAAAGCCAAAGAGGCGGCTCGGTAGGTCGCGTTCATAACAGTTGAAAACGCTCAGGTCGGAAATCGAGGTCTGGGCGTAACGTCCTTCGCCGGTCGCCGAGGCCATTGCAGCGTTCCATGTCCTTGAGTTCTGCTTACCGGCAGGGCATCGTTTCGCACGCGTTTAAAGATGTCCGCCGCTCACACCTGCACACCAAGTTAAGATCTAAATTTCGTGTTTGGAAAGGATTTGTACAGTGAAAAAGTATTTGCCGCACTTTTTGCAATTCTTGTTGGCGATTTTTGTTATGGCGCCCACGCTGCAACGGGCCGATGCCGCCGTTGCCGGCCGCACCGAGCGGCTGGAAATTCTTGTGCCTTCCGCCCCCGGAGGTTCGCGGGACATATACGCCCGGGTTATGGCCCGCCATATGTCGAAGTATATTCCCGGCACGCCGTCGATTATCGTCAAAAACATGCCCGGCGCCGGCGGCGACATCATGCTCAACCACCTTTACCATCGGGTGAAGCAGGACGGGAGCGTTTTCGCCACCGGGACCAATGCCATGTACCGGGCGAAGCGCATGGGTCTCGATTCGGCTCAGTATGAATTAACGAAGTTCAATTTCATCGGCGCGCTCCCGGAGAGTCCCTATTTCGTCGTGATTCGCGCCGACCACCCGGTTAAAAACTACAAGGAATTATTGACGGCGCCGAAACCGGTCTTTTACGGCATGGAGTCGCCGTTCGGCGGCGGTTCGACGGAGCTTGTCGGCCACGCCATGAAGGAAGCCTTGGGCGCGCAGATTAGTTTTGTCACCGGTTATGGCGGCTCGGCGCTCCGGGTGGCGGCGATGCTGCGCGGCGAAATCGACGCGACCCTGGACCGCTATTCCACCGCCGTGGACCATATTAAAGACGGCAAGATTCGAGTCCTGCTGGTGCTCACCTACGGCGATCGGGTGCCCGCCGCGGTCCGCGGCAACGCGCCGGAATGGTTCAAGCTCGATTTGACGCCCGAGGTGCGGGAGCTATCTGATTTTGTCATTACGCCGACCGATCTCGACAAGACTTATCTCGCGCCGCCCGGGGTGCCCGCCGAGCGAGTGAAGATTTTGCGCGAAGCATTTGAAAAAGCCGCGGCGGAACCGGAGGTGCGGAGCTTCCTCGAAAAGCGCGGCGCCGTCAGTCCTGCGGTTCGAGGCGAAGTGCTGCAAAACGAGGTTGCCCCCCGGCTGCTGGGTGTGAGCGAAAAGACCGTGACCAAGGTCAAGGAGTGGTTCGGCAAGTGAGGCGCAACCCCGATAATGTTGCACGCTTAAAATCGACTGCGCAACTTTTGGAAAGATCCCTCCGCGCAGGCAATTTTTCTACGAAAAAAGGGGTAGTAGTGTCTTGACTTAGAGTATTGTTCCGGCATTAAATGCCCCTGCCGCATTGACCAGGACGTTTGATCTGAAACTTTAAGCTGATAACTCCGTGCCGGCACCTTTGCGGTGCGGGCGGATGAATAGCCCTATATCCAGCATAGTTTACGATTCGAATAAGGAGCTGATTAATGTGGGACATGGCTATAATCGCATTTCAGAATATCGCCACGCTGGAGCGCATGGTGTTTCTCTTCGGGGGGGTGCTCATGGGGCTCGCGCTCGGGGCCATGCCTGGTCTCGGCGGTCTGGTCGGGCTCGCCATCCTCCTTCCCTTCACCTTCGACATGGATCCTTACGCGGCGTTCGCGGTGATGATCGGGCTGATATCGGTCACGAGCACCGCGGATACGATCCCTTCGGTGCTGTTCGGCGTGCCGGGGACAGCGGCCTCGCAAGCGACTATCATGGACGGCCATCCGATGGCCAAAAACGGCGAAGCCGGCAGAGCCTTCGGTGCCGCGTACACAGCCTCTTTGATGGGGGGGCTCCTGGGTGCCTTGATTCTGGCTTTAACCATCCCCATTCTCCGGCCGATTGTCTTGGCTTTCGGCTCCCCGGAATTTTTCATGATGGGTATCTTGGGTATCTCCATGGTGGCCGTGTTGAGCGGCAATGCCCCGCTTAAAGGGCTCATCGCCGGCGCCCTGGGCTTGGCCATTGGAATGGTTGGTATGGACCCCCAGACCGGTGTCATCCGCTGGTCTTTCGGCCAGCTTTATCTGTGGGACGGGATTCCACTGGTACCGATCGCGTTGGGAATTTTCGCCATTCCCGAGATCGTCGATCTGGTCATTCGCGGGACCCGCATTGCCGACGTGCCCAAGGAAGCGATGAAAGGCGTTACCACCGGGATAATGGACGCTTTCCGTCACTGGTTTCTTGTGCTGCGCTGCAGCGCTATCGGCGTTTGGGTCGGGGCGATCCCCGGCCTTGGCGCCTCGGTCGTCGACTGGTTTGCCTACGGCCACGCGATGCAGTCCGAAAAAGGCGCTCCGAATAGTTTCGGCAAGGGCGATGTCCGGGGAGTGATCGCGCCGGAGAGCGCCAACAACGCCAAGGAAGGCGGCGGGCTGATTCCAACGATCGCCTTCGGCGTTCCCGGCAGCGCTTCCATGGCGCTTCTTTTGGGCGCGATGACGATTCAGGGGCTGACTCCGGGCTCTGCGATGCTGACCACGCGGCTGGACATCACCTACACGATGATCTGGAGCCTGGCCATCGCCAATATTTTGGGTTCGGGCCTCTGTCTGATGTTTACCGGGACGCTGGCGAAAATTGCCCTGGTCAGGATCAATCTCATCGCCCCCCTGGTTATCGCGGTGGTCTTTCTCGCGGCGTTTCAGGCCACGGCTCATTTCGGCGATCTCTGGTCGCTGATCGCGATATCGTTCTTCGGCTGGTTCATGAAGCGCTTCGGCTGGCCGCGCCCGCCGGTAATCTTGGGGTTGGTGCTGAGCGGCATCATCGAGAACTATCTGTTCATCTCGGTGAGCCGTTACGGCGCAACCTGGCTGCTCCGACCGATTGTCGTCGTCATCATACTGCTGGTGGTGGTAAGTCTGTTTTTTGGCTTTCGGATGACGGCAAATGCCGCGGCAAAAAAGGCTCCCATCGAAAAGCAGCCGCTGCGGTTCAAATTTAACCCGGCTGCTTTTTTCACCTTGTTTATTCTTTCCCTTTTTGTTATTGGCGTATACTCCGCTGCCGAATGGCAAATTCAAGCGCGTCTGTTTCCCTGGGCGATCGGTATTCCCGGGCTGGTGATGTGCTTTATGCAATTGTTTGGCGATTTCTTCCGGCGCGGCGACGCGGCCGCAGACGACATTCACGGCGCCATGGACCTGCCGGTGGATCGAAGCGTGCCGGTCTCGGTGGTCGTTAGGCGTGCGGTCAACAGCTTCGGATGGGTTCTCGGCCTGTTCGCCGCCATCTGGATCGTCGGATTTGTCGTTGCCGTACCGCTTTTCATTTTTGTATATCTAAGTTTGCAGGCGCGGGAGAAACTCTGGATTTCCACGGCCTACGCGATCGGCTTACTCGGCTTGATCCTCGGCGTGTTCCACTTGATACTCAGCGTGCCCTGGCCCGAAGGCCTGTTTCCTCATGCCGAGGAGTGGATCCTGCGACGGGTGGAATCGTTTATGTAGCCGTGCACAACTTTCGACAGGGTACGGCAGATTGCCATGAAGGAGGCGCAATGATGCAACAACGGTTGTTGTCGGGAGGTTTTTTTCGATTCATCATCGGTGCCGCCTTTGCGGTGATTGCTCTGGCAGGCCCGCGCACTGACGTGCTCGCGGCCGAGGAACCTTACTACAAAGGCAAGACGATTCGCTTTGTCGTCGGCTTTACCCCCGGCGGCGGCCATGATCTTTACACCCGCCTGATCGCCAAATACATCGGCAAGCATATCCCAGGCAATCCCTCGGCTCTGGTGCAAAACATGCCGGGCGGCGGCAGCATGATCGCCGCCAACCATATCTACAAGGTCGTCAAGCCCGATGGACTTACGGTGGGAAAGTGGGCGTCGGGTCTTATCCGCCAGCAGTTGATGGGGCGTAAAGACATCGAGTTCGATTCGCGCAAATTCGGCTGGGTGGGCGCTCCGGGTCAGGATCATCTGGTATGCACAATCGCGAAGGCCAGCGGTTTTAACAGTTGGCGCGACGTCATGGCTGCGCCGGCGAGCAAACCTTTGATCATCGGCGGCATCGCCCCGGGGACCTCGCTAAGCGATGATCCAAGGCTGGTTCAGGCGGCTCTGGGCTTTCCCATGAATCTGGTGGAAGGGTATAAGGGAAGCGCCGATGTGCGCCGCGCTGCCGATGCAGGGGAAGTCCACGGCGGCTGCTGGGGATGGGATTCGGTCAGGGTGACGTGGAAGGATTCTCTCACGAATAAATCGGCTCAAGTCCTCCTCCAGGTTATGCCAATGAAACATAAAGAGCTCCCCGAAGTGCCGACCGCTTTCGAATTCGTTAAAACCGATGAGGGACGCCAACTGTTGGAGATCTCTGCCAACGGAGGACGCCTCTTGAGAAACTACGGGATGTCGCCGGGCACGCCGAAACCGCTCCTTGAAACCATCCGCAAGGGATTCAGCGCAACGATGAAGGATCCGGAATTCATGGCCGCGGCGGAAAAGGCCGGCCTTGAGGTCGATCCTTTAACCGGCGAAGAAGTCGAGAAATTGGTTTTCGATCTGTTCAAGACCCCGCCGCCCGTCGTCGAAACCTTAAAACGCGTGCTCCTGCCTAAATGATCCTCCCCTTAAACTGAGGTACTTTATATGCTCGACGCCGCCGTTATCGCTCTGGAAAATCTCTTGGTCCCGATGCGCCTGCTGTTTCTGTTCTTCGGCGTGTTGATGGGGCTGGCGTTGGGTGCAATCCCCGGATTGGGCGGGCTTGTCGGGTTGGCGATTTTGCTGCCCTTCACGTTCGACATGGATCCCTACATGGCGTTTGCCATCATGATCGGACTGATAGCGGTCACGAGCACATCGGACACTATCCCTTCGGTCCTCTTTGGGGTACCCGGTACATCCGCGGCCCAGGCGACGATTCTCGACGGCCATCCGATGGCCAAGAAAGGCGAAGCGGGACGAGCTTTCGGCGCCGCCTATACCGCGTCCCTGATCGGCGGCGTGTTCGGCGCGTTGCTGCTGGCCGTATCCATCCCGATTCTCCGGCCGATTGTTTTGGCGTTCGGTTCGCCGGAATTTTTCATGATGGGCATGCTAGGGATCTCGATGGTGGCGGTTCTCAGCGGCAATGCACCCGTGAAGGGGCTTATTGCCGGCGGCTTGGGATTGGCGATCGGGATGATCGGCATGGATCCGCAGACGGGCATGATCCGTTGGGCCTTCGGCTTTCTTTACATGTGGGACGGCATCCCCTTGGTCCCGGTGGCTCTGGGGCTTTTCGCCATTCCGGAAATCGTCGATCTCGTTATCAAAGGTACGCGCATTACCGACGTGCCGAAGGAAGCGATGAAGGGGGTCATGGTCGGCGTCAAAGATGCCTTTATCCATCGTTGGCTCCTGTTGCGCTGCGCGGCCATCGGCGTCTGGGTCGGTTTCACGCCCGGTCTCGGCGCCTCGGTGGTGGACTGGTTTGCCTATGGTCACGCGATGCAAACCGAAAAAGGCGCCCGGGAAACCTTTGGTAAAGGCGACGTGCGCGGCGTCATCGCGCCTGAGAGCGCAAACAATGCCAAGGAGGGCGGCGCGCTTATTCCAACCATAGCCTTCGGAGTTCCGGGAAGCGCCTCGATGGCGCTTCTCCTCGGCGCCATGACGATTCAGGGATTGGCGCCGGGGTCGGCGATGCTGACCAAACACCTCGATGTCACCTACACGATGATCTGGAGCCTCGCGATTGCCAACATCATGGGGACCGCCATCTGCCTGGCCTTCACCAACACGCTCGCCAAAGTGGCGCTCGTGCGCATTCATCTGCTTGCGCCGCTGGTCATCGCGGTGGTCTTTCTCGCCTCTTTCCAGGCCAGCGTCCACTACGGCGATATGTGGTCGCTCTTGTTTTTCTCCGTCGTCGGCTGGTTCATGAAACGGTTCGGTTGGCCGAGGCCGCCCGTCATTCTCGGCCTGGTACTCAGCAAGCTGGTCGAAAACTATCTCTATATCTCCGTCAGCCGTTACGGCGCGGCCTGGCTGCTTCGGCCGATCGTGATTATCATCGCGATCTTGACCGCCGCCAGTCTGTATTACGGCTTTCGCATGACGAGCCAGTCGGGAGAAGCCAAGAAAAAAACCACGATCGGCTTCAAATTCGACTTCGCCTCCCTTTTCACGCTGCTCTTCTTCGTGATTTTCGCAGGGGGGGTGTTCACCGCGCGCGACTGGCAGCTTCAGGCGCGCCTGTTCCCCTGGGTCGTCGGCTTTCCCATATTGGCGCTCTGCGCCTATCAGCTTTTCAAGGACCTGTTTTTGCGACAAGAAGCGAGCGACGAAGCTGAGGCCCTCGGCTTTATGGATCTGCCCGTGGACCGCAGCGTGCCCGTTTCCGTTGTGATCAGTCGGGCGCTCAATATATTCGGTTGGATCCTGGGTCTTTTCGCGGCGATCTGGCTGTTCGGCTTTGTCGTCAGCGTGCCGCTGTTTGTGCTGCTTTATTTGATCCTTCAGGCGCGGGAAAAGGCCTGGATCGCAATAGTTTATATGATCGGCATGCTCGCTTTCATCGTCGGCGTTTTCCATGTCATCCTTAGCATCCCCTGGCCCGAGGGGGTCTTCCCGCAGTTGGAGCAGTTTATACTGCAGTGGTTTTAACCCAAGGGATAATGAATGGATGATGCGCCAGCTGAAACGGAGTTAGGCCGATGAAGGGAATTGCCGGAAGAAACATGATCCTGCTGATGATCGGAGTGGTCGCCGGTTGGCTGGCGCTGGGGGCGAACGGATGGTCGTCCGATTTTTATCAAGGGAAAAGGGCGTCGATCATCGTGCCCTTCGGACCCGGCGGCGGCTGGGACACCTATGCGCGTCTCACCGCGCGCCATATCGGGAGATACATTCCCGGCAAGCCTTCCTTCATCGTTCAAAACATGCCCGGCGCCGGCGGCATGGTTTCTTACAACCATCTATTCAACAGGACAGAACCGGACGGGCTTACCCTCGGCATGTTTCAGACCGTTGCCGTCATGACGCAGTTGGCGGGCGACCCGGCGGTGAAATTCGACGCAAGGAGGATATTGTGGGTTGGAGCTTTCACGGATCGAGCGAGCGTCTGCGTGGCACGATCGGAGACGCCGTTCAAAACCATCAAGGACGTCATCGGCTCCAAAGAGGCGATGCATGTCGGCTCGACCGGCCGCGGCGACGCCTTGGGAGCCGCGGCGCTTTTGCTCAACGAAGTGCTGGGGACGAATTTCAATGTCATCAGCGGCTACAAGGGCACTGCCGACGTGCGGGGCGCTTTAGAGCGAGGCGAGTTGCATGGCCTTTGCGGCTGGGGCTGGTCATCGGTCAAAGCTACGGGAATGAATCTCATAGAGGAGGGGAAGCTCCGCATTCTCTTGCAGATCGGCGAGCGCCCCCACCCGGAAATTCCCAAAGACGTGCCCCTGGTCACCCAGCTCGTGTCGGATAAAAACCGGCCGCTGCTGAACGCCTATCTGATCCCGGAAGTCATCGGCTGGAATCTTATACTTCCTCCTAACGTTCCTTCGGAGCGAGTGGAGATCATGCGCGACGGCTTTAACCGGTTGATGAAGGATCCGGGGTTTTTGGGTGAGGCCGAGCGCGCCAAGCTGGACATCGCGCCGATGTCCGGACCGGCCATCGCGAAGATGTTCGAGCAGCTTTTTAAAGAGGCCACGCCCGACGTGATCGCGCGGCTCAAGAAAATTATGTGACAGCGAACCGTGTCAGTAAAAAAACAACTTCATAGGAGGTGCTTCAATGAGTGACAGGAAAATTTCATCGGGGAAGACGGTGGCAGCAACGATTTTTGCAGTGATCTTCGCAATCGGCTTGCTCGCGGGCGAAAGCTTGCTGCGCGCGCCGGAGGCCGAAGGCCGCTGGGTGTTTATCAAAGATGCTCCCGTATTGATCGTATCGCCGACGCCGATCCCTTACGCGAGAAAGACCATGGTGCGGATCTCGGGCTCGGGCTTCGAGCCCAAGCAAGAAATTTCGCTGCAGATTGAATTGGGCGGCGTGCCGACGGATATTAGCTTTATGGTAAGACCGCGCCCGGTCGCCAACGAGTATGGCGCGTTTTCCAGCGAGTGGTTGTTGGACGGTGAGATCGGAGGCAAGCTGTTGTCTCCAACCGCCTACACGATTCGCGCGGAAGACGAAAACGGTTCGATTTTAGCCCATGCGCCGTTTGTCCTGCAGGCAGCAAAGAAAGATCCGAAGAAAGAAGCAAAGAAAGAAGCAAAGAA
>CAZILB010000038.1:9457-11191 GCA_964539925.1 uncultured Syntrophobacter sp.
AAAGAAGTAAGCAAAAAAAGTAATCGAGATAGTGCGGGCAGCCGGAGTTAGCGCTCCGGCTGCCCAAGAGAGAAAGGAGTCAGCATGAGACCGTTCGCGACGCGCCGCGTCTGTCGACAGGGCGGTTTAGTAGTTGCCGCCATGGCATTGATTCTAATGGCGCCGTTGACACTGTTCGCGGCTTCCGCTCAGGATTTCTACGCGGGCAAGCGTATGACGATCCTGATCGGCTTTACCCCTGCCGGCGGCCATGACCTGGAGGCGCGGATCATGGCGCGCCATCTGCCGCGACATATGCCGGGACTGTCGTCTGTGGTGGTTCAGAACATGCCTGGAGCGGGCGGCCTGATGATGGGCGCGCATATGTACAAGCGGGTGAACCCCGACGGCCTCACAACCGCCGTGTTCGGCGGTACGCACCTGCAGAGCGCGATATTGGGCGAGGGGGTGGAGTACGACGTTGCGAAAATGAACGTTGTCTGGGCGGTGAGCGGCGTCAGAGTCGGGCTGATCCGCGATTTTTTGGGTGCCAAAGACGCGCTGGAGTTAACCAAAGTTCCGGCGGACAAGATCGTCGTGTCCGGGCGCACCAAGACGGATTCGTCGTGTTTGATGGGCAACCTTGGTATGGAGCTTCTGGGCGTCAAGGGGCATAAGTCCGTTTGTGCCTACGCCGGCACGGCGGTGATCAAGGCCGCCATGGAGCGCGGCGAGGTGAGTTATTTCGACGCCAGCGACGCGCATCTGGTAGGCGGCGGGGCCTATGCGGAGATGTACCAGAAAAAGCAGGTGATTCCGATTTGGCAGTCGGGGTTGTTGCAGGCCGACGGAAAAATCGCCCGGTCGCCGACGGTGCCGGAAAACGTGCCGACGTTTTACGAAGCCTATGTTCAGGTACACAAAAAGCCGCCTGCGGGTCCCATGTGGGATGCCTTCAGAATCCTCTACAACACCGTTCACGGCAACCTGACCCGGGTGCTGATCATGCCGCCCGGAACGCCGATGGACCGCATTCAGTATTTGCGCACCGCTATTGCCAGTATGGCCAAGGACCCGGCATTCGTGCGCGACTGGGAGAAGGTCTTCGGGCAGCCGCTCGCGCCGGCATTGGTTTCAGCCACTCAGGCGGAAGGTCTCAAGGAAGAATTCATGAAGCCTGCGCAGTGGCAGGATCATCTCAAGAAATTCATCGGACTCTAAGCAGGCCTTCGGGCGGGTTCGTCTCCCATGACGTTATCCGCCGCGCTATGACGCCGGCGCCGGACCATCCGGCGCCGGCGGAGTGTTTGTCGATCTCTTGAGTCGAAGCTACGCCGGAGGGTTGTCGAATACTTCCGGCGCAACGAGAAAGAATCGCCATGATGGTTCCCTCGGCTGTGATTTTTCTTGTGTTCGTGCCCGTTCCAACTTCGTTAAACGCATCTGAGTTTATGGCAAGGTGTTCTTCAAAATGCCCAGGATCGCCTGGGTCCCGCAGTTGATGGCCGCAAGGCAATGATGATTGACAAAGGCATATAACGCGGACTGCCGGACTCTTTGTCCTGACGGTCCGGGGAGGTATTCCATGAGCGCGTCAAGAATACTTCGGCTTTGTCGGCAGTTGGTTTATTCGTTCGCTATTTCGGCGCTGTTGTCCACGGCTCCGTCTGCGGCGCTGGCCGCATCGGCCGCGGATTTCTATGCGGGAAAGCGCATGTCGATCCTGATCGGCTTTACCCCGGCCGGAGGCCATGA
>CAZILB010000038.1:11291-18104 GCA_964539925.1 uncultured Syntrophobacter sp.
ACGAATGCATGGCCACGCGCGTGTCTGTCATCCTGAGCAATGCGAAGGATCTCGGTCGAGATTCTTCACGCCGCTACGCTGCGTTCAGAATGACAGGATAAACAATTGGAAAGGTTAATTTTTAACAAGCGCTAAGGGAAGAAACATCATGAAGATTATCGTTGGTTTTTTCTTTCTTGGTTTGATTATCGGAGCGCCGTACGGCTCCGAACTGAAAGCTCAGACCGAAGCTTTTCCGAGCAAGCCGCGCATCACCTGGGTGGCGCCGTTCTCGCCGGGTGGCGGCGTCGATGTGCTGACGCGGGCGATGGCGCGCGAGGTCACCAGAGACCTCGGCGCCACCGTGATCGTGCAAAACATCCCCGGCGGCGGGGCGCGCATTGGCACGTCACACGTTTATCGCTCCCAGCCCGACGGCCATGCGCTCGGCACCTTCGTGGTCGGGACGCTGATCATTCCCCAGGCTTTGTTCAACGAGGCGCCCTACGACGTGCGGCAGTTTGTCTGGATCGCCTCGCCGTACCGGTCCCCGTTCGGCGTGTGGGTTGCCGCAAACTCTCCCTACAAATCGCTCAACGATCTCAAGAAGATCGGAAGGCCGGTCTTCATCGCGGAAACCGACGTGACCGCGACCGCTGTTCCCCCTGCCGTGTTGATCATGAGGGCTCTCGGTCTGGAGTACAAATTTATCACCGGTTTCGGCGGCCAGGCGCTGATGAATCCCGCGGTGATGCGCGGCGAGGCCGATCTGTTCTTGCGCTCCATCCCCAGCCAGGTGCCGTGGATCAAGGATATGCGCAATATCGCGACGATCGCGCCTTCGCGCCACCCGTTGACGCCGGATTCGCCGACGCTCGCGGAACAGTTGAGCGGGGCGGCGGCGGACGTTCTGCCGCTCGGCAGCTCCATTTTTCTGATCGGCGCGCCGCCGGGGACGCCGCCGCATGCGGCGCAAGCTTTGGAGCGCTCGATTCTCAAAGCGGTTGAAAGCCCGGCGCTCAAAAAGTGGGCCGAGAAGGCCGGTTTCATCCACGACCTCCAGCGCGTTGGCGGGGCGGATACCCGAAAAATTGTCGACGAATACATCGCGAGCCTCAACCGTCATGCGGATATGCTGAAAGCGGTGATGAAGCGCTAGCCGCCTTCGCCAAAGAATTGAAAAAATTACCGGCGAAGATGCGGCGCCGTTAATGCCGGAAGAATTGGAAAAGGTGATTCGCGATCTGCCGCGCGATCCCGAAACTATTGATCTGTTCAAAAAACTTGCAGGGGCGGATCCCTTGCCGCCGCGGTGAGCCGGCATCAATTGAACCGATCGGCGTGTCAATTTATCATTACCGGCTAGCCGCCGGGGTGCGGAGCGATTTTTTAAAACCCGGACACGCGCTCGGTTAACCAGTCGGTTGGAGGCCATAAGATCGGCGGCCCTCTAATAACGTGATCATGCGAAAACCGCAGGAATGAACAGGTTCAGAGAGCAGGGCCCGTTTGCCTTCCTCGTGGGTTATGCGGCGGCAATGCCGTTGCTTGTCAGCGGGTCGGGATTGTGGTTTCTCGCCGACATCATCGCGGTTTTCGACAGTGCCGGGCGCTGGGCCACATTCCTTTTTACGGTGATCACCGCCGGGGCGCTTGCCCTGGCCTTGCTGCCGTCGATTGTTATGTCGGCGTTGGCTGGCGCGCTTTTCGGCATCTACGGGCTCGTACCCGCCGTCGTTTCATATCTGATCGCGTGCAGCTTGAGTTTCGAAGTCGCGCGGCGATTGCTTCAACCGTCGATTCAAAGCGCCGTGCAGCGCTCGCCGCGGGCGCGCGCCGTGCAGGAAAAATTCCACGAGGCAAACTTCAAGCTCGTCGTCTTGGGCCGTTTATCTCCGGCGATCCCCTTCGCCGTGATGAATTTACTGCTCGGTGTCTCGAATCTGTCCCGCTCGACCTATTTATGGGGCAGCTTCGTCGGTATGCTGCCGCGAACGCTGGTCGCTGTTGCGGCCGGCGCGGGTGCGCAAACGGCGTTCGTGGCCTTGAGCGAGGGAGCGATGCCGTCGCTCGACGGCCCCCTTGACCTCGCTCTGCCATTTCTCGCCGTAATCGGCACGGCGGGCCTCGTCTGGGTCGGGGGTAGAGCCGTTTGGCAGGCGCTGGCCGAAAATTCGAAAAGCTAGCGCACGTAACTTCTTGACTCGTAGAATGAAAATCGACTAGCTTCCGTGTCATCGACAGGATTTACCGGGCGGCCGCCTCTGTCTATAGTCATTAGTGCTGGAAGGCTGAGATTGGCGCGGCGCCCGAGCAAAGAGAAGGAGCTTCGTTTATGCTTGAAGCAGTGACCGTCGATATTCCCTACACAGTGGACACCGGTGAAAAGCTGGTCAACGAGACCTTCGGGCCGAACAATATTCGCCGGCGCAAGACGGGAACCCATGACTTACAAACAATGACCGTCTACAACGGCCGGCTTTCCGCGGATCAATTTTCACTCGAGGAACATGGCTTCAAGCTCGTGGAGCACAAGACCAAGGTGGCGGATTTCTTCGATGAAGCGCAGCTCAAAACGGTCTATTACCCGGAAGTCGAGGCGCTGATCAGGCGCGAGTCGGGGGCGGCGCGCGTGGTGATTTTCGATCATACGCTGCGCTCGGGCGAGGAGGCGGAGCGCGAGGCCAAGCTCATTCGCGAGCCGGTGCTCTCCGCGCACAATGATTATACGGAATGGTCCGGGCCGAACCGGGTGCGCGAGTTTTTACCCGACGAGGCGGATGAGTTGCTCAAGCGCCGCTTTGCGATCATTCAAGTTTGGCGCGCGATCAATCGGCCGATCCAATCAAACCCGCTGGCCGTGGCCGATGCCAAGAGCGTTGCGATGGAAGACCTCCTTGTGGCCGAGCGCCGCTATCCGCATAGAGTGGGGCAGACCTATCGCTTGAAGCACAACCCCAACCACCGCTGGTTCTATTTTCCCGAGATGCGGCGCGACGAGGCGTTGGTGTTCAAAGTTTACGATTCCGAAAAAGACGGCCGGGCGCGCTTCACGCCGCACACCTCCTTCAACGACCCCGCGTCGCCGCCGAACGCGCGCCCGCGCCAGAGCATCGAGGCGCGTGCCTTTGCGTTTTTTCCCGCCTAGACCTCAGCGCAGCGTCTTGAGACGCGCCCGCATCTCCTCGGCGGTGATGTCCTGGCCGTATAAAGGACCGCCCTGCGCAAAGAACCTGGCGCTCTCCAGGTTGCCGACGAGCACCGGATCGAAGCCGGCGGCGCGGACAAGGGTCTGCGCGACGGAAACGGCCTCTTTGTCGTCACCCGCGATTGGAATCGCCATCAGCGCGTCCGGCCGATGGGCGGCGCTTTCGAGCCGGCGGAAATTCATCGTATTGAACGCCCTCACAACGCGTGCGCCGGCCAAGTATTTTGCGGAGGTTTTGCCGATGCCGTGATCGCGCGCTTCGTTGGCGATTTCGCCGTCGCGCCGCAGAACCGCATTGCCGGCATCGAGGATGATCTTTCCCTTAAGTTCTCGCGCGTAGTCTTTGCCGATCTGCGGATAGGCGCCGTAGGGGACAGCGATAAAAATGACCTCGCCGAAGTTCAGGGCTTCGCGCACCGTGCCGGCGCCGGCCAGCGGACCGAGACCGTCGGTCAATGGTTTTAACTTATCGGGATTGCGCGAGGAGAACATCACCGGGTGTCCGGCTTTGACCCACAGCGCGCCCACCGTGCCGCCGATATTTCCCGCCCCGATGATACCGATTTTCACCTTGGCAGCGCCGCCGGGCGATTGGCCGAAACCGTTTTCGGACAAGATGGGGATGGCGAAGACCATTGCCAAAGCGAACTTGATCGGAAAAGCGTTGCGCCAGGATATACGGTGAAAAGTCCGGTGCGCCATCATCGACTCCTTATGAGATGCTTTGGCCGGCCGCAGCCTAAAACTTATAACCGGCGTTCTCGGTTTGCGGCCTGCCCGTGAATGATTTCAAAGCTTCGCTGCCAAGACAAGTGCCTTGCTTCAGGCTCGCGTCAACGGGCGGTACTTGATCCGATGGGGTTGCTCGGCGGCGGCGCCGAGACGCTGTTTTCGATCGGCCTCGTACTCCGAATAGTTGCCGTCGAACCAGACCGCCTTGCTGTCGCCCTCGAAGGCGAGAATGTGGGTGGCGATGCGGTCTAGAAACCAGCGGTCGTGGGAGATGACCACCGCGCAGCCGGCGAAGTTCTCGATCGCTTCCTCGAGTGCGCGCAGCGTGTTGACATCCAGGTCGTTGGTCGGTTCGTCGAGCAACAATACGTTGGCGCCCTCTTTGAGCATCTTGGCGAGATGAACCCGATTGCGCTCGCCGCCGGATAGCTGCACGACCTTCTTCTGCTGGTCGGTGCCGGAGAAGGCGAAACGTGCCACATAGGCGCGCGAGTTAAATTCGCGACCGCCGATTTTCAATAAATCGGCGCCGCCGCTGATCTCTTCCCAGATCGATTTCTTGGGGTCGAGGGTGCGGCTCTGATCGACGTATCCCAAGACGACTGTCTCGCCGATACGGATTTTGCCGCTGTCGGGCTGCTCCTGCCCCGTGATCATCCGAAACAATGTGGTCTTGCCGGCGCCGTTGGGACCGATGACCCCAATAATGCCGCCGGGAGGCAGCTTGAAAGTCATGTCGTCGATCAGCAGCCGGTCGCCGTAGGCTTTGCTTACCCCTTGCGCCTCGATCACCACGTTGCCAAGGCGTGGCCCCGGCGGAATGGGGATCTCTAGATCTTCCCGCCGTTTTTGCGATTCCTTGTCGAGCAAAGACTCATAAGCCGTGATGCGCGCCTTGCCCTTGGCGTGGCGCGCCTTGGGCGACATGCGAATCCATTCGAGCTCGCGCTCAAGGGTTTTCTGCCGCTCGCTTTCGGACTTTTCCTCGCGGCGCAACCGCTCCTGCTTCTGCTCCAGCCAGGAAGTATAGTTGCCTTTGAAGGGAATGCCTTGACCGCGGTCGAGCTCAAGAATCCAGCCGGCGACGTTGTCGAGAAAATATCGGTCATGGGTAACTGCGATAACGGTACCTGAATAACTCTGCAAATGGCGTTCGAGCCAGCCTACCGACTCGGCGTCGAGGTGATTGGTCGGCTCGTCGAGGAGGAGAATGTCCGGTTTTTGCAAAAGCAGCCGGCAAAGCGCCACGCGGCGCCGTTCGCCGCCGGACAATATCTTTACCGGTGTTTCCGGCGGCGGGCAGCGTAGCGCATCCATGGCCATCTCGAGCCGCGCATCGAGATCCCAGGCGTCCTGCTGATCGAGCTTTTCCTGCACCTCTCCCTGGCGCTCGAGGAGCCTGTTCATCTCGTCGTCCGCCATCTCTTCGGCGAACCTGGCGTTGATCTCTTCGAACTCTTTGAGCAATTTGACTGTGTCTTGCACGGCCTGTTCGACGACTTCGCGCACCGTTCGCGCCTCGTCGATCAGCGGCTCCTGCTCTAAATAGCCGACGGTGTAGCCCGGCGACAGAACGGCCTCGCCGTTGAATTCCTTCTCGACGCCGGCCATGATGCGCAGCAAAGTCGACTTGCCCGATCCGTTGAGGCCGATCACGCCGATCTTGGCGCCGTAAAAATAAGATAGGTAAATGTCCTTGAGGACGGGGCGCTTGTCGTAATACTTGCCGACGCCGACCATCGAATAGATAACTTTGTTGGGCTCATTGCTCATGATTTGAATTCGTTCGTTAGCGGGTGATTTGTTAACGATAGCCCCTTGCTTTTCGCGCCGCGGCAATGTCGCCTTCGCTGAAGCGGTAGAATCTCACCGGGTTGTCGTAGAGCATTTTGCATTTGAATTCTTCGGAAAGATCCTTGCGCGCGTAGAGGTGGGGCAGGTCGCCGCCGAACTGGTCGCGTTCGCGCTCGTGCGGGAAATCGGAGGCCCACATAATGGCATCGTCGCGAAACAAATCGGCGAGATAAGGGGCCGTGCGCTCCTCCACCTCCATGGTGACAAAGATATTTCCCGACTTGAAAAACTTGCTCGGAGGGTCTTTTAAATGGGGCGCCAGGCGGGCCGCGAATTTTTCGTAGTCCTCTTCCATGCGATCCATCATAAACGGCACCCAGCCGGCGCCGGCTTCGAGGTAGGCCAGCCGCAGCTTGGGAAATTCCTGGAACACTCCTTGAAACATCATGTTGGTGATCTGCAAGAAAAGCCCGACCGGGTGTTCGAGCATATGAGCTTCTAAAAAGCTCGCGACGCGGTCGAGGCCTAGGTTCTGGCTCACGCCGCCGTGAATCGTCAGTGGCACGTCGAGACGCTGGGCCTCATCGTAGATTTCGTGAAACACCGGCGAACCATAGAGCGGCGTTCGGTTGTTGGTCGCCGACGGCAACAGACCCGCGCAGAAGCCGAGATCTTTGACGCAGCGGCGCAGCTCGGCCGCCGCCGCTTTGGGATCTTGCGGCGCCAGCAGGGCGACACCTTTGAGCCGCGGGCTCTGGCTCGTGAATCGATGGTAAAGCCAATCGTTGTAGCCCTGCGCGATCGCCGACGCCCAGGCGGGGAGCTGGATCATGCCAATGGCCAAAGCGGAGGTAGGGTAGAGTACGGCGCAGTCGATGCCGTGTTCATCCTGGAAACGTATCCATGCTTCAGCGTCCGGGTCTTCGCGCTTGCCTTTTCGCGCCAAGCCGCGCTGCCAGCCGTCGGCGTCGAACATCGGCCAGGTGGAGTGCCAGTTCATTTCGGAAAAAGGGCCTTTGATGTGGGCGAAAATGTCTTTGTGGTCTTCCATAATATGGCCGTCTGCGTCGATTACAAATTCCGCCATCGCGGTCTCCTCC
>CAZILB010000038.1:18204-26725 GCA_964539925.1 uncultured Syntrophobacter sp.
TTCCATAATATGGCCGTCTGCGTCGATTACAAATTCCGCCATCGCGGTCTCCTCCAAATTAAAGCGAACGTCGCGTCCTGCGGGCGTCGCCCAGGAAGCCTCAATTTACAAGCAAAGTCTAACTCCAACCTCTGGTCCAGCGCTCGCCTTTTTTGACCTTGTCCGCGTAGTAGTTCCAATCGGCGGAATGAAACATTTCATCCCTGGGGCGGCGGAAAAGTTTTTTTCTGCTTTCGGCCAACGTGGCAATGGCGTCAGGTGTCGGGCCCTGATAGCCGTGCAAGCGGGCGATGGCCATGATCTTCGCCGTACGCTCCATGTAGAGCGCGGTCATACAGGCCTCGTCGATGCTCGCTCCGGCGGTGACGATGCCGTGCCCTTTGATCATGAGCGCCGAAGCCTTGCCGAGAGTCGCGGCGAGCGCCGCTCCTTCCTCCGGGTCGAGGATGTAAATCGGGCGCGGAAAGATCGGGGTGCCGCCGTTAAAGCGCGACGACTGCATGTGCACCCAATCGAGGGGGACGTCGGCCAGGCTGAGCGCAATGCACATGGCGGGATGGCAATGGACGACGGCGTTGACATCGGGGCGCGCCTTCAAAATCTCCGTATAGATCACCGATTCCCGAGGAATGGTGCCGACGCCCGAAAGCTTCTGCAGGGAGAAATCGAAATGGACCAGCCAATTTTTTTTGCTCTGCTCGGCGCGGCGAAACATCCTGACGGCGATGCTTTTACCGTCGGGAAGGCGCACGCCCACATGGCCCCAGAGGTCGCCGATCTCCCACTCTAAAATTGTCGCGCCGATGTTGAGCTCTTCCTCGTACCGCTTGATGGCGCCGCTCAGCGCGGCTGCCCGGCGGCGATTCTTACCGTTTTTCATTGATTTCCTCCTCGAAGAAAGGCGCTCGCTCCAGGCCGGATTCTTAGGACGCCGCTTTCTGCCGGGCGGCGAAGGACTCCGGGTTTTCCTTGCGCGCCGCCGCCGTTAAATAATCGAAGCGCTCGCGCCAGGTCTCGTTTCGCGGCAAGAGACAGGCGAAGCAATCGATATGCGGAAACCGGTTGCGCTCGGCGGCTCGTATCAGATGGGGCGGTTCGTGGCCTTCCTGCAGTTCCCTTACAGCCGCGAGCAGAAATTTGCGCACGGCGATCACTGCCCTGTCGCTCACGCCGAGATGCTCCTTGCTGCGGTCGAAGATCGCTCCCATGCTCTCGGTGGCGCAGGCGTCATGGTTCAGAAAGTCCTCGATGCCGGTGAAATTGACGGACTTCTGCATTTTCCGATCTTGCAGATAATTATTGCGGGCGTTGCGAATGCGCGTGTAGTCGGGATTGATCTGTTTGCGCCGGTGCACTTCGTCGGCGCGCACCGCGCGGTCGCGGCGAAAGCCGATGTCGTAGCGCCAGCAATGGGTGTCGTCCGCCGGCACATACGTGTGGATTTCGTATCCCGCGATCTCGTTCGTCGGCCTGCCGGCGGGGACGCAGCCGTACACCGGCATGAGAAAGGCGGAGAACCTGACATAGTGCCGGTTGTCGGCGGCGGTTCTCGTGGCGATGAGCCTGACGCCAAAGTCGGTCTCCTCCGTTTCATAGATCGGCGCGGTGTCGCTCTTGTAGAGCGCCTGATTGCGCTCGTTGGTGAAGGAGCGATGCAGAAAAGAGAGATGGGATGAGTCGCACTCGCCTTCGAGCCCCTGGAGATAATTGCACTCGAGCAGGCACTTGGTGACGTAGGTGAACTCCAGCGGCACCTGGGTCCACTCGTAGTTGGGAAAGAGCGGCATCTTTTCCCGCGGCCCGAGATACGCATAGATGACGCCGTTGGCTTCACACGTCGGATAGGCCGTGTGGCGGAGTTTTTTTCTAAAATCGCTGTCGGCCGGCTCCCCGGGCGTATCCAGAACGTTGCCCTCGACGTCGAATTTCCAACCATGATAGATGCAGCGCAGACCGCACTCTTCGTTGCGGCCGAAAAACAAAGAAGTGCCGCGGTGCGAGCAATGCTCGCCGATGAGGCCGATCCGTCCCTGAGTGTCGCGGAAGGCGACCAGCTCTTCGCCCATGATTCTCACCCGGGCCGGCGGGCAGTCCGGCGCGGGGATTTCTTCCGAAAGCAAGGCTGGGATCCAGTAGCGCCGGATCAGGTCGCCCATGGGCGTGCCGGGATCGGTTCGCGTGACTAAGTCGTTATCCTCTTTTGATAGCATTGAGTTCTCCGTTCAATCGTTCAAGGTTCAAAAGTTCAACGCCTTCAAACCGTCGGATGAATTACGTGTCGAGGGTGCCGGCGGCGAAGATGTCCGCGTAGCTTGGCGCGGAGCGGATCATTCCCTGCTCGACGTTGTACTTGACGAACGCGTCAATCGTCGCCTTGTTTGCCTTAACGCCGTACTTCCAAGGATCGCCCCACGCGGCCGTCTGTTGCTTCATTCGCTCTCGTAGATAGACCACGGAAAACCCGCTGCGATCGCTCAAAATATCGTCGTAGGCGATCTGTTTGGCTTTTTCAAAAGCGCCATAGAGCTTGCGTGCGAGCTCCGGATGCTCGCGGTCAAGGGCTCGGCTCATGACGATCATATGCACGGGGGTGAAGATGCCGGTGGTGCGATAGAGCTTCTCGTCCTCTTTCATATAATCGGGAAAAAGCCGCTTGACCTCCGGATGAGTTTCGAGGCGCTCGAACAGCTTGGTGTCCGAGATGTCGGTGAGCAGCGCGTCGATTTCACCCGCGATCAATCGCTCGGCCATGTTCTTGGATTCATCGACGTATTCGATCTTGAGCTTGGCGTCGTAAACGGTAAAGACCTCCTTTGCCTGCAAAACCCATTGGACATCGGAGAAATCCACGCTGTAGTGCTCGCGCAGGAGACCTCTTGCCCAGACGGTCAGCGCGGTCCGGTAGGTGCGCGAGCCGATGCGTTTGCCGGCGAGCTCCTTGGGCTCGCGGATGCCGGCGTCGGCATGGCAGAAGATCAGTTGGTAGGCCGGCTTGCGCTTGGAGAAAACCGGCAGGCCGACGATCTGCCATCCGGCTTCGATGGCCGGCAAGAAATAGCCGATATTCAGATCCATCAGGCCGAAGTCGCCTGATTTTAGTTTCGCATCCTCTTTATTGATCATCGACGACGCTTTAACCGGCTTCAACGTCACCCCGTCGATCGGCACCCGGCCCTCAAGCAGCGGCAGGGTGATGTCGTAGCGCATCACGGGAATCTCGATTTCCAATGGCTGATGGGAACTCATGTTGATGTACTTTTCGCTCGGTTGGTTTTTCGCCGTACAATTGCGCGACGGTCAGGGTCTGTCAAGAGCTCGGGAAGGCCTGTCGATGAATGTCCGCGGGTAAACTCTAAGCGTTCAACAATCAAGAACTAAACCATCGCGACGATCTTGGGCGCCAGCAGATTGGGCTGGCCATGGGCGGTGGAGAACAGCCGGTCGATTTCGCGATCGCTCACCGCCGACAGTTCGGGCGGGTTCCACCGGGGTCTTTGGTCCTTGTCGATCAGGCGCGCGCGCACGCCTTCGCGGAAATCCGATGCGGCGCAGAGATTAATCGCCATGTCCCATTCCCGCAGGAAGACCTGGTGCAGCGCAAGTTGTTTGCCGCCGGTCAGTTGTTGGAAAATCACCTTGGCCGAGGTCGGCGAGCCGGCGCGATAACCGTTTAGAGCGGCTTCGATCCAGGCATCGTCGCCCTGCCAGTTGCGAAACGAAGCGTCGATCGCCTCGACAGACGGTTGCCGCACGAGCCTCTGAATTACTTCGAGCCGCAGTATGGTCTGCGAACCGGGGGCCGCCTCGGGCTCGGCGAAGGCCCTTAAATAACCTTGCAGCAGTTCCTTGTTTCGTCGTCCGTTTGTTGTCCACCGAAGCTCCGAGAGACCGTCGAGCACCTCGTCCTTCCTGGCGGCGGCGATGGCGACATCCGCCATGCCCAGCGCCAATGCATCGGCGGCGCCGAAGCGCGCCGCGGTCAACCCGAGAAACATGCCTATTCCTTCGGGCATGCGATTTAGAAAATGCGTCCCGCCGACGTCGGGAAAGAGGCCGATGCCGATCTCCGGCATGGCCATGACCGTGCGCTCGGTTACGACTCTCGACGACGCGCCGTTCATGATGCCGATGCCGCCGCCCATGGTGATGCCGTCGGCCCAGCAGAGGATCGGCTTCGGATATACGTGGATAAGGTAATCGACGAAGTATTCGGCGGTGAAAAATTCTGCCGCCGCGTCGATACCGGCAGCGCGCGTCAATTTGCTGACAAGGGCCTTGACGTCGCCGCCGGCGCAAAAGGCCCTGGATGAAGGCGCGTGCAACACGACGCAGGCGACCTCATCGCGTTTGCGCCAGGCGAGCAATTGGCGCTCGATCGCCTGAAACATTTCGAGAGTGAGCGCATTGAGTGCCTGCGGATTGTTCAGTGCGATCAAGCCGGGCCTATATTGACCCGCCGATGCTTCTGAAAAGACAACCTCTTCGGTTGGATCGTTCAAAGTCGTCAGCATGAGTCTGGTGCTGGTCGATCAGGGCACAAAAATGTCAAAGTTGGACATGCTTGGCAGACGAACGATGTATGTCGCTCTGCTGTCTGATCCGTCATAAGCTATTCTTGTGATTTTTCAATAGGTTGAAGTTCCCTCAAAGCTCCCGTGATTCTGGCACGTCGCTTGCTGTAACAGCCTGCATCGGCTTGTAAGCATAGGACAGAGAGGGACAAAATGGAATCACTGCTCAGCGAAAGCTACCATGCCATATGCTATGAAAATGAAACTTTTGACGCGGCGATTTGCTCACGGTGCGGCGCCAAGATGTTTCCGGCGGAAATGCTCGAAGCGCACATGGACCGTCACGAATTGAAAGATCTCTATTTGCAGAGCGAACTTAAAAAACTTCAATATTCGATGAACAGGATGCGATAACTTTCAAGGTTTGCCGGCCCCGGTCCGGCGCATGATGTTTCCCAGCGCGAGCACGAGCTTTCCTCCTCGGCTCCTGTTCGCGGCTAGCACCCAGGGTGTCCCCGCACCGGGGACACCCCTCCCCCCATACTCCCTCAATGCTTTTTTCAAATAGACCGGGCGGACAGCGGCCGCTGATTCAGTTGGTTTTTTGGCGTGCCGGAGCCGTCCAAATTTAACCCAGGAAGCCTCGCCGACAAAACGCAGGACCCTTGCGGGCGCGCCCGCTTCGGCGGGGTTCGATAAAACCTGCATTTCTTGACTTGGCGATCAAGCTCTCCTAAGTTCAATTCGCCATGTGGCAAAGCGAAGGACGGCGGTAAAACGCGACAAATGAAGGGGGGCGTCCATTGAAGAAACTTGCGACCCGTCTGCTGGGAATGATGACCTTGGCACTGGCTTTTTCGGCTTCCGCCGCGTACGCCGCCGAACCCGAGCGGCTCAACGTTTGCTATTCATCGATTGCCGCGACTTCGATCACCACGTGGGTTCCTTACGAGGCGGGAATCTATAGAAAATACGGCCTTGACGTACGCATTATTTACGTCGCCGGAGCGCAGGCGATAACGACATTAATTTCCGGCGACACCCATATCGTTCAGGGCTCAGGGGCCGCCGCGGCGCTGTCCCGCTTGTCGGGCTCGGATGCGACTGTGATCGGCACGACGATCAACGTGATTCCGATGAGCCTCGTGACCCTTCCGGACCTCAAAACTTCTCAAGATCTCAAAGGCAAGACCTTTGGGGTGAGTCGCTTCGGTTCGCTGACGGACCTGGGGCTCAAGCGCGCGGTCGCCGAGCTGGGTCTCGATCCGGAAAAAGACATCAAGATGATTCAAACCGGCGGCGTGCCCGAGAACCTGCTGTTCATGCAACAGGGGGTGATCCAGGGGGCCTTGATCTCCTCGCCGACGTTAGAAAAGGCGAAGGAGCTTGGCTATCGGGAGTTCATGAACTTGGCCAATTTAAAGTATCGCTATCCGGGAACCGCGCTGGTGACCACGGACTCGTTTATCCGCAGCCGGCCGCAAACGCTCAATCGCTTTCTCAAGGCGACCCTGGAAGGCATCAAATACGCCAAGGCTAATCCTGATTTCACGGTTCGAGTCCTCGGCAAATACACGCGGACGACGGATACCCCATTGCTTGCGAGCGCGTTCAAGAGCTACGTGCTCGGTTACATCCGCGATATCCCCACAGTGACGCAGGCGGAAATGGAGGCGGTCCTCGAAGACATCGCCACCCGCAACCCCAAAGCCAAAGGCGTCGACGCGCGCCGGTTCTACGACCCCGCGCCGCTGGAGCAGTTGGCCAGAGAGGGCTTTATCAAGGCGCTTTATCCGCGATAAACGGATCGGCGGAGTTCAAGCCGTTCAAGTTGTTACAATCGTTCAAACGGTTTTGAGGTCGAGACCCATTGCGGACCGGTGTAATCACGCGATTTTGATCTTGTCGAATTCGGTGATCCGAAACTTTTCCGCGGCGCCGCCGGGGAGAATCGTGAACTGGTGCAGCGTGAACTCGTGCTCGTAATCGCTGCGGGCGATGAGGCCGTCGACGGGAATGACGCAGGTGTAACCGAAAGGACGTATGGCTGCTGTGGCCGTATACATGACCGCCTGGTTGCTCGACGCGCCGCAGCAGATGACGGTCTTGATGCCGCGTTCTTGAAGCATCGGTTGCATTTCGCCGCTGTAGAACTTGTCGAACGCGGGCGGAAAGATCGTCGGCTCCTCCGGTCGCTGCTTGAACGCCACGGGCATCCTCGCTTCCGGGGTGCCTTTGTAGCGGTCGGCGGCGGTGTACAGGATAAACATGTTGGCCCGGCGCGCGCGATCGAGAAATTTCCCCACCGGATCGATCAGCTGATGGCAGCGCTCCTTGGGGTCCTCACAGCGACAGTTCAGGTCCAACACCAACAGCGCCGTCGTTTTGGCGTCCACGGTAACTTCTTGCGGAACCGGTTTGTTAGGCATGATGGTACTCCTGTGTTTTGAACCGATGGATAACGCTCATGGCGTGATCGAGAAGTTCGGTCAAGAATAAATGTCATTCTGAGGAGTCCCGCGACGAAGAATCTGCCGGTGAATTTATTTCGCGCCTATGCCGCGTAAAAAAAAGATCCTTCGCCTCGGCTCAGGATGCCAGGCAACGATACTCAATAGAACTGGGATGACCTTTCCGAGTCATCCCGCATGATTTTCTTAGCAGACGCTAGCGAGAAGCGGCGAGTCTGTCAAGCAACAACTTTCAATCATTAAAAGCCACGAATTGAGATCGCAAGTGAGAATGAATTGCGTTAGGGCTTCATCACTTGACGGCCAAGGCACGGCTGACATAAGTAGACGCGAGGAGAATCTTGGGGGCAACCGGCGTGGTTGCGCGTTTTTGCCGATTGCCCGATAAGGGAAAGCCGATGAAAGCCGCCATTCTGTACGAAGCGCGCCAGCCGTTGAAAATCGAAGAACTCGAAATACCGGAAGTCCACGACGAAGACGTGCTCATCAAGGTCGCCTCCTGCGGCGTGTGTCACACCGACCTAAAAGTCGTCGAGGGTAGAAGTCGCTTTACACCGCCGACGATTCTCGGCCACGAAGTGGCCGGCACCGTCGAGCAAGTGGGCGGGCGTTGCGCGGATTTTCAACTCGGCGACCGGGTGATTGTCGGCATGCGCTACAAATGCGGCCGCTGCCGCTATTGCCTGGGTGCACGGGAAAATCTCTGCGAGCGCCGCCCGGCGCCGCCAAGTTTAAAGAAGCCCGACGGCACAAACGTTACGCGCTGGAATGTCGGCGGCTTTGCCGAGTATGTCTCGGTGCCTGCGTATATGGTCTTTAAAATCCCCGGCGGCATGCCGATGGAAGAGGCGAGCGTGGTCGGTTGCCGGGTCACTACGGCTTATAACGCGGTAAAGCACCGCGGCCGATTGGAACCCGGCGACTCGGCGCTGGTGATCGGCTGCGGCGGTATCGGGCTAAACACCATTCAGTTTCTGAAATGTTTCGGAGCTTATCCGATCATTGCCGTGGACATCGCGGGTGACAAATTAGAGGCGGCCAGGAATTTCGGCGCGACGCATACCGTCAATGCGAACAAGGAGGACCCGGTCAAAGCCGTGGTCAAACTTACCGACGGCGGCGTCGACAAGTCGTTCGAAGCGATCGGCAATCCCAAGACCGCGGATCAGATCATTCAAGCGACCCGGCCCGGCGGTACGGCGACGATCATCGGCGGGCTGGGGAGCGGACCGTTTACCATCAGCAGCGGCAACTTTGTCACCCGGGAGATTACCATCACGGGAGTGTCGAGCCGCAAGGCGAACGATGTCGAAGAAGTGTTCCGGATGGCGACGCTGGGAAGAATCGAGCTTAAGAGTTTGATCACCAAGAGTTATCGCTACGAGCAGATCAATGAAGCGCTGGCCGATCTGGAGCATGGCAAGTTGCGCATGGCGGTGTCGCTGTGGAACTGATCAAATCATGGGTTCAAAACGTTCAAGTCGTTTAAATCGTTCAACCCGTTTTCGGGAGCCCCGTCTAGAATCCTGGGAGGACGCT
>CAZILB010000039.1:0-15068 GCA_964539925.1 uncultured Syntrophobacter sp.
ATCGAGACGATGGCCAAGTTGGGAGCGGAGATTAGTTTGCCGATTGTTTCCAAGGACAAACTCATTGGTATTCTCAATTTGGCCCATAAAGACGACAGGTCCCTTTATTCCGATGAGGATCTCGAACTGCTCTCGACCCTGGCCAACCAGGCGGCAATTGCCATTGAGAACGCGCGCCTGTACGAGAATCTCAAGCAATCTCAGGATACGCTGCGGCGCGCCGATCGTTTGTCTTCTCTGGGGTTGCTGACCGCCGGACTCGCCCATGAGATTCGCAATCCCCTGGTGGCGATCCGCACGTTCACCCAGCTTTTGCCCGAGCGCTACGACGACGCCGAGTTTCGCGAGGGGTTCCAGGGACTCGCCTTGAAGGAAGTCGATCGGATTTGCGGGCTGATTAACGACCTTTTGAGCTTCGCACGCCCATCTAAACCGAATGTGGCCCCAGAAAATGTCAACGATGTCGTCGACAACATCGTGCGCATTCTGGAGACCCAGGCCAAAGAGAAAAATATCGAGCTCAAGCGCGATTTCAACGCCAATTTGCCCAAGGTTTGGATTGACAGAGAGCAGATGAAGCAGGTATTTATGAACCTGATTTTGAACGCCATCCAGGCGATGAAAGAGGGCGGAGCGGTTATCCTTTGGACTCGTGCCGTCACAAGGAATGAAGCAGAGCCTGCGGGGGAGTTTGTACAAGTCGAGATCCAGGACACGGGAGTCGGCATCCCCACAGAAAACTTGCAGCATATTTTTGATCCGTTTTTCACGAGCAAGGATGAAGGCAGTGGTTTGGGGCTTGCAGTGTCCCATCAGATCGTACAGGAACACGGGGGGTTTGTTACGGTCGAGAGTACGGTTGGAAAGGGGACGTCGTTCTTCGTCCATGTGCCGGTAGGCAAACCGGCTCGTCCGGTTGTCAACGGCCGCGCTCAAGTGAATGAAGCGAATCTTAGTCATTGATGAAGCCGAGGTTGTCCGGGAAACGCTGGCTCTTGTCCTGGGGCGTGAATTCACCGTAATCAAGCGGCCGCCAAGCTCGACGGAACTTTCCTTCGTTGAAAGCCACGAACACGTCGATCTGTTAATCCTCGGCGTTGCCCGGGCATGGATCGGCCAGCCGGCAAGCCTGTTGCGCTACGCCGCCCAGGCACCTTGCGCGGTGCTTTTCCTGGTTGATACCAAGATGGCGGCCCGGGCGTTTGCCGAGCATGATCAGGTCGCTTGCCTGACCAAACCGTTCAATCCTTACGAGCTCCAGGAAAAAGTGAGCCAGTTGCTGGCTCGGCGGGGGTACTGGAGGGGGATAGACGATAGTGGGGCGCGGACATCGGAGGCGCCCTATTCGCGGTATTTGGAATATCCCTTCGTAAGCCGCAATATCGCGGCCGTAGCACGAAGGTTCGCCATGAGCCGTTTGCCGATCTTAATCACCGGCGAACAAGGCTGCGGCCAGCGCCAACTGGCTCGCGCCCTCTGTCTTGCCGATGGCGATACCGGCCCTCGATTTGTCATCGACGCGCCGACCGTGACCGCGAGCGGCCTCGATGCCCAGGCCGCTGAATTGGCTGCGGCCACCAGACAAGCGGCCGGCGGTATCAAGGTGGTGATTCAGCATCTCGATCGAGCGGAGCCGGCTGCGCAGTCCTTGCTGGCGACATTTTTGGAGCAAACGGACGAGAAATTTGCTAAGATACACCTTCTTGCTACCGCCAACACCGATCTCCTGGAGCGGGTTTATCGCGGGGCATTTCTCGAGGACGTATATTATAAGCTCGCGACGCTCACGTTGAGGCTTTTGCCGCTCAGGGACCGGCGCGAGGACATCGGCGCTCTTGCGGATTGGTTTGCGCGAATCTACGCGGGCCAATTGGGGCTTGACGAGTGTTTTTTTTCACTGGAGGCTAAGGCTCGCCTGGCCGAATATCTCTGGTTTGGTAATTTGAACGAAATGGAAACCGTCATCGCCCGCACACTTGCTTTGCATCGCAAGCGTAACATCGAAGCCGCGGACCTGGTTTTTGATTTTGGCGCCGAGGTGCAAATGCCCGCCGAGGCCCCCGGCGATTTTACCGAGTTTCTGCCTGGTGGGCGGACGGCGGCCGCGGCGGCGCCCGCGACTCATGAAGGGCGCAACGGCGCGCACGTGTCGGAGCATGGCGACCCGGCTAGGCTCCCGGAGATCAATGTCGTCATCCACGAGATCGCCCATGAACTCAAGAATCCGATGGTTACGATCAAGACTTTTGCGCAATTGCTCGGGGATCGCTACGACGATGAGAATTTTCGCACGCGGTTTCAAGAGGTGGTTGGCGGCGACATTGACCGCATGAATGATCTACTGGAGATGATGGTTGAATTTGCCGATTTTTCGGCGCCTCGCCGCACGATCGTAGCGTTGGAGGAGCGACTCAGGACCGTCGTCGGCGAGATCGGCGGTGAATACGCCAAGCGGCAAGCGCGGGTCCGGTGGGTCGGAAACGGCAGGGTGTGCGAAATTCAAGCCGATGACGCGCAATTAACCTATATTCTCAAGAATGTGCTCTTGGCGGTTTTAACGCAGGGCAAAATGGGCAGTGAAATTGAAATCGAATTGGCCCCGAACGGGTCCGTGAGAGTCTCGTACGTGCGCGAAGGCGCGAAGATTGCCTCCATCACGCACTATTTGAGGGGGCCATCCCCCGGCTCGGATGAAATGTTACTTCCCTTGCGTTTGCTCCTGGCAAAACAACTGGTGGAGCGAAATGGCGGCCGGTTAACCCTGGATCAGAGCGAGAATGGTAGAGAAACTGTAAAAATGGAGTTTCCGATTGGACCATACGGAAAAGAAATCTGATATGAGCCAGCCGTTGATACTGGTTGTCGACGATGAGGCGGGCGTGCGTCAGTCCCTGCAGTTGGTGTTCAACAAAACCTACCGGGTGCTCGAAGCCGCTTCATCCGAGATCGCGATACAGAAAGTCAACGATGAATCACCGGACTTGGTGCTCTTGGATATCATGATGCCGGGTACAGACGGTCTCGCCGTTTTGAAGCACATCAAATCCATTAATCCCGACTGCCAGGTGGTCATGTTGACCGGACTCAACACCGCTCGGACCGCCTTCGCCGCCAAGGGTGCGGGGGCTTTCGACTACGTTACCAAACCTTTCGATGTGGAGGAGCTTCGCCTGCGCGTCGAGCGTGCGCTGGAAAAAGTAGAACTGTCGCGTGAGCTCGAGCGTTTAAAGGAGGAAGTCGGCCGTAAATACGGCGTCGACAACATCGTTGGCAAATCGAGACACGTCGTCGATGTGTTCAAAGCCGTCAGCATGGTGGCGGCAAAGAAAAGTACCGTACTGATCACCGGGGAAAGCGGCACGGGTAAGGAACTCATCGCCCGTGCCATACACTATAACAGCGACCGGCGCTCGAAACCGTTCGTTGTCGTCAACTGCGCGGCCCTGCCCGACACCTTGATCGAAAGCGAATTGTTCGGATACGAAAGAGGCGCCTTTACCAACGCTTCACAAAAAAAAGTCGGACGATTCGAGTTGGCCCACGGCGGCACCTTGTTTCTCGATGAGATCGGCGAACTCAATCTCGGCACCCAGTCGAAGTTTTTACGGGCCATCGAACAGGAAACCTTCACCCGGCTCGGCGGTACCGATGAGATCAAAGTCGATGTCCGCATAATCGCCGCGAGCAACCGCGATCTCGAACAGATGGCCAAGAACGCCACGTTCCGCCCGGACCTGTTTTACCGGCTCAACGTCGTCTCGCTGCTTTTGCCGCCGCTCCGAGAGCGGCGTGACGATATTCCGTTGCTGCTCGATTATTTTTTGCGTTTAAAGGCTCAGGAGCATTCGGTTGCGCCGAAGAGCCTGTCCCCCGAAGTCGTGGACTTTTTCACTTCCTATAATTGGCCGGGCAACATCCGTGAGCTGGAAAACTTGATCGAGCGCCTGACTATTTTGACCCCCCACGAAACCGTAATGCTCCGCGACCTGCCGGCAGGCATGCGTTCGACCGACCAGACGGGGACGCTCAAAGAGGACGTTCTGGGCGGAACGAAACCTCTGAGCGATGCTGTGGATGAGTTTGAGCGAGAGCTGATCGTCAAAGCGTTGCAGCGCACCGGTTTCAATCAGACCAAAGCAGCCGTGTTGCTCGGCACCAGCCGGCGCATTCTCAAGTATCGGATCGAAAAGCTTAAAATTCACGATCCCAATGATGTCGAAGAGGAAGCCAAATTATCGACATAATTGTACAAATTTGTTCCTCTAAGTGTCTTTAACGCTCCCTCCTTGCATCAAATTACCGGTAAGTTAACCATTTGCCTTCAAACGGGCGGTGGCATGCCCCTTGCTCCCATTCCCCGGCATGGATGCGACCAGACCCCACATTTTAGTCGTTGACGACGAGATGGGACCGCGGGAATCGCTCAAAATGATTCTCAATCCCTACTATAACGTGCATGTGGCCGAACGCGGCCTGCAGGCCGTCGAAATGCTCAAAGAGATTCCCGTCGATCTGGTGACCGTCGATCTCAAGATGCCCGGCTTTGGCGGCATCAACGTTCTGGAGAAGGTCAAGCAGTTTGATCCGGATATCGAGGCGATCATCATTACCGGCTACGGCTCTTTGGACACTGCGATCGAAGGGCTTCGGCTCGGGGCGTTCGACTATATTTCCAAGCCATTCGACGTCAATCATATTTTGTCACTGGTGCGCCGCGGGTTGGAGCGACGCCACGCCAAGGCGCGGCTGAGGCAGGTCAAGTCGGACTTCTTGTCCAATGTTTCTCACGAGCTGCGCACCCCTCTCAGCGTGGTCGTCGGCTTTGTCTATCTGTTGCTCAATCAGGTGATCGGCAAGCTCAGTGAAGAGCAGCAAAAAGTCCTCGAGACGGTTTACCGAAACTCCGAGGAATTGCTCGAGTTGATCGATAACGTTCTTTGGATGACTTCCCTCAATGCCGGCGACGCCAACGCCGCCATTGAGAAATTCGACTTTCGCGAGGTCGTCAAGGAGGTCACGCAGCGTTACGAGAAGACGATTCGGGAAAAGGGCTTGGTGCTCCGCGTCGAAACGGGCGAAGGAGACATGTCGGTGGTCAGCGACCGCGGGAAAATCGAGCGAATTTTTCACAACGTGTTCAACAACGCCGTCAAATTCACGGACCGGGGTGAAATTTCGGTTAATGCGAACCGATCGCCGGCCCGAGACGCCATTGAGGTTGAAATTACGGACACGGGGCCCGGCATTGAACCGAACAAGGTCGATACGATCTTCGAGCCTTTTCATCAAGCCGACAATTCCATCCAGCGGGCTTATTCGGGCCTCGGCCTGGGTCTTACCGTCTCGCGGCGGATGGCGGATCTCATCGGCGGAAGGCTGGATGTTCGCAGCAAGGTCAACGTCGGTACCAAGGTCACGATGAGCTTCCCGTGCCATGCGATCGCCGCGCAACCCATGGCCAGCGAGCAGCGCAAATATGGTTAACAGCAAGTTTATCTGGTGCCGCCGTTGCGATGCAGTTCACCGGGTCACGCCCTTTGAGCGCGCCCCCGTTTTTGAATGCTGCGAGGGCGAGATCGCCGAAACGCTGGCGGACGACTGGCGTGATTTTATGGCGCTCCATGCCGGCCATACGCTGGAACCGCTGGTCGGCACCGGCAACGACTATTCGCCCGGCGGTTCTGCCGGCGATCCGATGGCGGTGGCCTACCTCGAGGCCAGCAACGGCAAGGAGAAAGTTTTGCTGCGCCGCAGCCGGCGGTCCATCGATGAGCCGGTTCGTTATGAGGTCTTCGATGGGCAGTTGGTGGAAAATCGATGGAGTCTGGAAATCCAGGAAAATGAAATTCGCAAGGAAATGAAATTGCACCATCGCTGGCCGTCCGGCGCGCCGCTGGGAGAGGAAAAGATCGATCTGTTCATTTCTTTGTTCCGCGATGTCGTAAGCCGTCTCGATCCTCAGCGCGTGTGCGCCAGCGAATATTCCGACACCGACGAAAATATCGGCTACGGCCGCCTCGACTCCGCCGCGGCGGCGGCATTAATGGCCAAGTGCAGCCGGCGATTTGCTCCGTCGGAGCTGGAGTCGCTGCGCCGATTTGTTGAGAGCCATCGCGACAGCGGGGACGTAATGGCGCTGGTCAAGCGCCGCTGCGTTACGGTTGAACCGCCGGCGCGGTTGAAAGCCCAAAACATTAGAGGGGTTTGAAGCCGATCCCTTTAGCCGATGACAACTTCGTCGGTCCTGTCCACTTCTTTGAGCCTGACCTGGACATTTCGGCCCGTGGCCAATCTGATTTTCTTGCCGACGTAGTTCGCGGCGATGGGCAGTTCCCGCCCGCCGCGGTCGATCATCACCGCGAGATGAATCATGCGCGGGCGCCCGAGATCGATCAAGTGATCGACCGCCGCCCGCACGGTGCGTCCGGTATTGAGAACGTCGTCGAACAACACGACAATCTTGCTGGCGATCTCGAAGGGTATTCGCGTGTGATCGACGGTGCCGCCGGGCAAGAGCGCGTTCAGGTCGTCGCGATAGAGCGAGATATCCATCTCGCCGACGGGAATCTCCCGTCCATGGCGTTTCTTGATATTTTCCGCCAGCCTTTTGGCGATATAGGGACCGCGCGTGCGGATGCCGATAAACGCCAAATTGTCGAGGCTGCCGTATTGTTTCGACATCTCTCTGGCAAAGCGCTCGACGATCGCCTTGATCTGGGCGGCGTTCAAAATCCGTTTGGTCTTGGGCCTAGAGGTTTTCATTGGCGACTCGAATCATGGTTTCCATCAGCAGTTGGGCGCCGAGGGCGATATCGGCTGGATCGGTCCACTCGAGGGGATTATGGCTGATGCCGCGCTTGCTCGGCACAAAAATCATGCCTGAACGGGTAATCTTGGCCATTTGCATGGCGTCGTGTCCCGCGCCCGACGGCATGATCTCATAATCGATCGCCTTACCCTCGCAAATTTCACGGGTGATACTCAGTAATCGCTGATCGAGCGGCACCGGGTTTTCCTCACGGATCGTCAAGACTTCAAGTCCGATCCGCCGCTCGCGCGCAATCGATCGGGCTTGGGCTTTGACCGAGCGGGTCACGTGATTCTTCGATGCCGCCGAGGTGCTGCGTATATCCACAGCCAGTTCCACCTTTCCGGGAACTGCATTGATGATGCCCGGTTCAACTTTCACGGCGCCGACCGTGCCGACCACTCGGCCTTTTTCCATCGAGGAGTAGCGGCGGCAAATTTTTTCGACGAAAGCGATGAACTCGGCGGCGGCGACCAGCGCATCCTTGCGCATCTCCATCGGCGTCGTGCCGGAATGATCGGCGCGCCCCTTGAAAATGATGCGGAAGCGGCTCGGGGCGGCGATGGAAGTGACCAAGCCGATGCGTTTCCCTATGGTTTCAAGGATTGGGCCTTGCTCAATATGGAGCTCCAGGTACGCTTTGACGGTTTTGGGATCGCGCTTCAGCGATTTCAGATTGCGGCGGGTGATGCCCAAGCTCGCGAGCACGGTTTCGAGTTTGGTCCCCTGGGCGTCCACCGCGTTCGCCAGATCCTTGGGGTGCACCTCACCTGCAGCCAGGCTGCTGCCGAGCGTCGAGAAGCCGAAGCGGCTGGACTCCTCACCGACAAAACAGATCACTTCGAGCGGCGAACGCACGGGAACATTATTTTCGCCGATCGTGCGAATGGCTTCGAGGGCCCCGATCACGCCCACCGGCCCGTCGTACTTGCCGCCGTGGATGACCGTGTCGAGATGCGATCCGGCCAAAACCGCAGGCATTCCGGGATCGCTGCCGTCGAACCGGCCGAAAATGTTGCCGATGGCGTCGATGTGAATTTTTAATCCCGCCTGGCGCATTAGGTGGATCAACAACTGGCGGCTGCGCAGCTCCTTGATTGAAAATACCAGGCGCGTTACCCCGCCGCGATCGCCGATACCGATGCGCCCGACGGCGTTCAGGTCGTGCATCAAGCGGCGCCTGTTGACGGCCGGCAGGTGGACAGGTTTAATGGCGGCGCGGACGGCAAGTCTTTTCATTCGGCTGCATTCTATCAGCTTCTGATGTTCGTGAAAATCTGTTATTTGCCGCGGCCCGCTTTATTGGCAAGGCGCCATCGGTGTGTTATGACCTGCCTCATCCAGAGATGTAAGAGGTCGTTTCCATGAACCAAGTTTCCAAAAAAGTCGCCGAGATGCTGCTCGCCACCGAGTCGATTGCCGTCTATAAAGACAAGCCCTATGTTTTTGTTTCCGGCCGTATCTCGCCGGTGTACATCGATTGCCGCAAGCTGCTCTCGTTTGCAACCGAGCGTGAATACATCGTCAACGCACTCGCCGAAAAAGCCGAAACCGAAATCGGCCTCGACAACATTGACGTTGTCGCCGGCGGCGAGACAGCCGGAATTCCCTATGCGGCTTTCGTTTCGCACCTGATCAAGAAGCCGATGATCTATATCCGCAAGCAGCCCAAAGGTTACGGCGGCACCAAGCAGATCGAAGGTATTTTGGAGCCGGGCAAGCGGGTCATGCTGGTCGAAGATCTAATCACCGACGGCTTGAGCAAGCTGCGCTTCAATATCGGCATCCGCGGCGCCGGGGCGAAGATGACAACCTGCCTTTGCGTTTTCGATTACGCTTCGGACCGGCTAAAGCAGCATGAAGGCAAAATCAATCTCGCCAAGAACGATATCGCGTTGCATGTGCTCGCCAATTGGGATGATGTGCTCGACGCCGGTTTGGCCAAGAATTATTTTACCGAAGATCAGGAGCATCAGATCGTCGATTTCCTCCAAGACCCCGAAAATTGGGGCCGAAAGATGGGGTTCGTGTAAGCGCCGGCTTCCTTGGCAAGGCGCCGGTTCCAATAGTTTAAGACGTTCAAACCGTTCCAGCCGTCAGTATTAAGGGACTGGCTACTTTTCAGTATTTTTGAAAAGTTGCCTGTTCCGGTTTCTCCTGAGTCTGAGGCTGATATGAAAACACTGATTCGAAATCCGCTCATCGTGACAATGAACGATGACCGCGAAGTCGTGGAGACGGGCTCGATCGTGATCGATGGCAATCGACTTTCCTACGTCGGACCGGCTGAGTGGGCACCCGCAGGACCCTTCGATCGGACCATCGAAGCCGCCCGCCTGATCGCCATGCCGGGCATGGTCAATGCGCACTGTCACTCGCCGGCCAATCTTGTCCGCGGCATGATGCCGAGCAAGCCCTTGGAAATCTGGCGAGCCTATTACCGCGCCTCGCTGCGCGGCATGGGCGACGAAGATTTCTACGCCAGCGCGCTGCTCGGCGGGATGGAAATGCTCAAAAACGGCGCGACGACGGTGCTCGATCACTTCGCCGGCAACGCGTCGTGCCGCTTCATGGGCGCGGGCGCGGCAATCCAGGCAATGCGCGACCTGGGCTTGCGCCACGTCGCTTCGTTGACCGTGACCGACAAGAATTACGAAGACACGATTCCGCTGGGACAAACCGACGCCCATCTGAATGCGGAGATCCGGCGCATGAGCGCCAGCGAAGCGAAGGCCGCCGCGGCGTGGCTCGAGGAGTGCGAAGGGTTCATCGACGCCTTTCACGCGCCGGATAAACTCACCATCGCCTGCCCGGGGCCGTCGGCGGTGCAGCGTTGCAGCGACGAGCTGCTGACCGGCTGCGCAGAGCTTTCCCGCAAAAAGAATTTGCCGGTTCACATTCACCTTGCCGAAACCAAAGCTCAGGCCGTGCAAGGGAAAAACCTCTACGGTCATTCCTTGCTCCAGCACCTCGAATCTCTCGGCATCGTCGGCGGGAACCTTTCCTGCGCCCATTCCATCTGGATCGAAGACGCGGATGTCGAGATCTTCGCCAAACGGGGTGCTACGCCGGTGCACAATCCGGCGAGTAATCTGCGCATCGGCAGCGGCCTGGCGAAGGTGAGAGAATTTCTCGCCGCCGGTGTCCGTGTCGGTCTGGGCACGGACGGCTCGGCTTCCAACGACGGGCAAAACATGTTCGATGCGGTTCGGCTCGCGGCGTTGATTCATAACCAGGCCGGCAGCGATTTCAGAGATTGGGTTGCGCCCGCTCACGCGTTTGCCATGGCCACGCGCAACGGCGCGCGAGCTTTCGGGCTTGACGCCGGCGTGCTCGCGCCGGGCAGGCTCGCCGATGTCGTACTTTTGCGTCGCGATGCGGCGGCCTTTACGCCGCTGAACGATGTCGTTAGCCAACTGGTGTTTTGTGAAAACGGCAGCGATGTGGATACGGTGATCGTGAACGGCGAAATGGTCGTTGAAAATCGCCGGCTGACGAAGGTCGATGAAAGGGAAGTCTTGCGCCTCGCGGGTCAGGCGCGCAAACGGCTCGATCCCGCGATTCAACGCGAACTCAGCGCAGCGCGAAGCATGGAGCCGGCACTGGCGGAGATGTATTTTCGCGTGTTCGGCGGCTCGCCATAGGCCGGTGCTGATTGCCATGCACGCAGCCTCGATTGCCGGCTGACTTTTGCGACACGGTTATAGCGCCGGGCGTCGTTTGCGCCACGCCGTCGCCTGCTCGTAGGCGTAGGCCGCACGAAAACAAGTCGCCTCTTCGAACGGCGGCGCCGCAATCTGTAAGCCGGCCGGCAAATTTCCCTCAGTGAAGCCGCAAGGTACGCAGATCGTCGGCAGCCCGGTCAGGTTGAATGGATTGGTAAAATTGGGGCGGAGATTTTGCTCGATAGGATCCATCTTTTCGAAGGCTTCGGGTGGGCGTGGCGCGCCGGGCACGGCGATGACGTCGACGCGGGCGAAATTGGCGCGGATCTGTTCGTTCAGGACCGACCGGGCGCGCTGCGCGGCGATGTAATCCGCGGCGCTTAAAAAAGCTCCTTCCAGTATTCTTCTTCTGACCGCGCTGCCGAATTTCATCGGCGTTTCTTGCAGCGTTTTTTCATGATAGGCGTAGGCTTCCGCGATGAGGATAGTCTGATTGGCTTTGCGCGCGGCGGAGAACGGCTTGCCGTCGATTTCGACGATCGTTGCGCCGAGGCTTGCCAGTGTTTTCAATGCTTCGTTAAAAACCGCTTCGGTCTCCGCTGCGACGCCCAGGTTTTCATCGAACCAGCTGGTGCGGGGCACGCCGACGCGGAAGCCCTCGATGCCATTTTTGAGACTGGATGAGAAATTGGGCACGTCGAGATTTGCCGATGCCGGATCTTTAGGGTCATAGCCGGCGATGGCCTGGAGCAGGATCGCGCAATCTTCGACGCTTCGCGCCATCGGTCCGGCGTGGTCGAGGGACCAGCTGAGAGGGACGACGCCGTAGCGGCTGACCCGTCCGTAGGTGGGTTTGATGCCGACAATGCCGCAGTGGCACGACGGCGTCCGAATGGAACCGCCAGTGTCCGAGCCGAGCGCGCCGAAGCATAATCCAGCCGCCAGCGCTGCGCCGGAGCCGCTGCTCGAACCGCCGGGAATATGCGCCGTGTTCCAGGGATTTCTAACGGCGGGGAAGGGCGCGTCGATGGACGGCCCGCCGAAAGCGAACTCGTGCATACCGAGTTTGCCGAGCAGCACCGTTCCCGAATCGGCGAGCTTGGTCGCGGTGGTTGCATCGAGGTCCGGAATCCATTTTTCCAGCACGGCGGAATGGCAAGTCGTGCGGATGCCCCTGGTCATGTAGAGATCTTTGAGCGCGATTGGAATACCGTGCAGCGGGCCCCGATCTTTTCCCAACATTCGCTGCTCGTCCGCTTGCCGCGCCTGTTTGAGCGCGACATCGCCGGTCACCGTGATAAAACTATGGAGCTTGACGTCGACAGCCGCGATACGTTCCAGACAGGCTCTGGTGAGATCCGCTGAACAAAAATCCTTACGATGAAGGCCCGCGGCCGCTTCCGTAATGGTGAGGTCGCAGAGCGCTGCGGATGCCATGATGATTCACCGTGACCGGGATGTCACAGCGGCAAACAATGCCGCAGGCTCGACATCGGCGGTGAGAATTTTGCGCAGGTCGGCGGCTTGGCTGCTTGACCGGTTGACGCCCGTTAGCAGGCGTTGCAGCTCGTCGTCCGCCAGCGTCAATCCTGCCCGCTGGGCCATGGCCCGCAATGTTTCGATGTCTCTGTCATCCATTATAGTGTCCCGCCCGGTTGACGATATATTTTCGCGCCATCGGCGCCGCTACCCGCTGGGCTCACTTTTATCGGTGATAGTCCCGCTTTGTCAATTGGCTTGAGTTTCCATTAGAGTAGTTAGCGGAAGATGCGTCCCTTTTCGAACCATCCAGCGTGCTGTCTATCCGGTCGTGTTGCTGGCACAGGGTTCGCGACTTGGGAGTATTCGATTCGCTGGAAGGAAGGAGCGCCCTTCCTCCCCCGGCTCGGGAGACGCCATTGGTACTCATATATTCGATCACCATTTTCGCCAACGCGGCATTGCTGTTCACTGTGCAGCCTATGGTGGCCAAGATGATTTTGCCGTTTCTCGGGGGCAGTCCGGCGGTGTGGAACACGAGCATGGTTTTTTACCAGGCTTGTCTTTTGGCGGGGTATGCTTACGCTCATTTTGCCAGCTCATGGCTGGGAATAAAGCGCCACGCCCTAGTGCATTTGACACTGGTGTTTGCGGCCATCTCGGTGCTGCCCATTGCCCTTCCTGTCCATTGGTTCATTGAGCCCTCGCCCACCCCCGTGCAGTTGGTTTTGGCGGTCCTGTCGGTGTCCATCGGGTTACCCTTTTTTCTCCTGTCGGCGGGGGCGCCCCTGTTGCAAAAATGGTTCGCGCACGGCCCGCACGCCTCCTCGAGAGATCCCTATTTCCTATACGCGGCGAGTAACGCCGGCAGTATGGTGGGCCTGCTTGCCTATCCGTTATTTTTCGAGCGGACATACAATTTAAGCCAGCAAAGCGATCTCTGGTTCAAGGGCTATCTTGCCCTGGCGGTTTTGATTTTATTTTGCGCGCTGTATTTTCTCCGGCTGATGTCGTCGAACAGCGCTCCGACCGGCGCACGACAATGGGTGGGCGACGATCCGCTGGCCGCCGCCGGCGAGGTCGGTTGGCCGAGACGCATGCGTTGGCTATTGTGGTCTTTGGTGCCTTCGAGCTTGCTGCTGGGCGTGACTTCCTACGTGACCACAGACATCGTCTCTGTGCCGCTTTTTTGGGTGGTGCCGCTTGCGGCCTACCTGTTGTCCTTCGTAATTGCATTTGCGCGGCCAGGCTTGGCAACCCATGTCTTTCTCGTTCGCAGGCAGGCCTTCTTGCTGCTCGGGGCGGCGATCACGATCTGGATGTACGCAAACACACCGGAATGGCTGATTATTCCACTGCACTTGATCGCATTTTTTGCGACCGCGCTGGTTTGCCACGGCCAGCTGGCCCAGGATCGCCCTCCCACAGCGCGTTTAACGGAGTATTATTTGTGGATCTCTGTCGGAGGAGTCTTGGGCGGGGCCTTTAACGCCTTGATTGCGCCGCTTATCTTCAAGAGCGTCATCGAATATCCGCTGGCCATCGCGGCGGCCGCCTTTCTTCGTCCCTATGTCGGCGCGCAGAGTTTTTCCAAAATCCACCGCCGGCTGGATTGGCTTTTGCCCCCGGCAATGGTGGCCCTGGTCGTGGCGGTGACGCTGGCGATGAAGCAAGCCGAGTTATTGCCGCCCGGCAACGAACGCTTTTTACTTTGCGGCGTTGCCGGCGTAATTTGTTTGGTTTTTGCCTATCGACCGGTGCGTTTTGGGCTCGGCCTGACGGCCATGGCCGTTGCCTTGTCCTGGTATCCGGCGCCATTCGGGCGCGTGCTATTTGCCGAGCGAAGCTTTTTCGGTTCATACCGAGCCACGCTGGATCGCGATGGCAAGAAGCATGTGCTGATTCATGGTACGACCATGCACGGCGCACAGAGCACGGAACCGCAGTTACGGCTAAGCCCCATGACTTACTACCACCGCACCGGTCCCGCAGGGCAGGTTCTCACTGCGTACTCAAAGGTCACCGGCGCACGCAATGTCGCAATTGTCGGACTCGGCACCGGCGCGTTGGCTTGCCATGGCAGCGCGAAGCAGCAGTTCGTCTTCTATGAAATCGACCCTCTGGTGGAAAAAATCGCGCGCGATCCGCAATTGTTTAGCTACCTGCGCGACTGCCCGCCGAAAAGCCAGGTCGTGATCGGCGACGCGCGAATTTCCCTGGCCGATTCGCCGGACGGCTTTTTCGATTTGTTTGTCCTGGACGCCTTTACTTCCGACGCCATTCCCATTCACTTGCTGACAAAGCAGGCGCTGGAACTGTATCTTTCCAAGACCGCCGCCCAGGGTATCCTGCTGTTTCATATTTCGAACCGCTACATGGACCTGGCTCCGGTGCTCAATCGCCTCGCCCAGGAACTAAAACTCGTGGCTTTGATTCAATTCGACGTCAAAGTCTCACCGCAAGAGAGCGACGAGGGCAAGACCGTCTCCCGATGGGTCATGCTCGGGCGCGGCGAGACGGCTGTCGCCGGATTCCTCAAAGACACTCGCTGGCAGCGTCTGGATGGACGGTTGGGGGGGGAGCTGTGGACCGACGATTTTTCGGACGTGCTGAAAGTGATTTCCTGGTTCTCAAAGTAGTCTCGCGGCCCGCCGAGGTCGAACCCCATTGGCGTTCGTGGGCCGCGGGTCAGGGATTATTTTTTCGGCACCAGCACTTCCCGAATTTTGGCGACGGTCTTAGCATCGGTCGCAAAAAGTTTCTTAACGATGGCGTCCATCTCCGAGCCGGTGAGCGGGTTGATTTCGAGCCTGGATTTCTTCATCTCGGCGACAAATTCGGCGTCTTTCATCGTCGCGTTAAAGGCATTGCGTAGGATATCCGTGCGCTCCTTGGGCGTTCCGGGCGGCAATGCATAAGCGCGCAAGATGGCCGACGGCGCGTGAATGCCGGACTCGATCAAAATCCGGGCGTCGGGAGTTTTGGCGTAGTCGATGGCGTTGGGAACGTTGGGAATATCGGCGGCCTTTTTGGCGTTGATCTGGATAAGCGCCTTTACCAATCCCGACTCCAAGCCATTGGCCCAGGTGGTTCGGATCGATGCCCAAGTCCAGCAG
>CAZILB010000039.1:15168-26635 GCA_964539925.1 uncultured Syntrophobacter sp.
TCCCGACTCCAAGCCATTGGCCCAGGTGGTTCGGATCGATGCCCAAGTCCAGCAGCCGCCATCCACCTCGCCGGCCTCCGCCGCGATGCGAATATTCGACGTGCCTTTGAACCCTTCTATAAGTTGAATCGGCAGCTTCAGCGCCGCGCTCAAAACGCGGGGTATGTCCGAGTCGTTGGCGCCGGGCGCTTCGCCGCCGAGCTTTACCGGTTTCTTGGCGGCAAACCAGTCGTCCAGGGAGTTGATTCCGCTCGCTTTGGTTATCGCACAAACGTTTTCGTCCTGAACCGGGGCGCCGAGCCATTGAAATTTCCGCCCGTCAAACTCAATCCCTTTGTCGCCCATGATCTGCTGGAGAACGAGGGAGCCGATGAAGTTGCCAATGACCAGACCATCGGCCGGCGCCTTGAAAAGAAAATTCGCCGCTACCCGGCTGCCGGCGCCGGTCATGTTGTCGACGATAATGGTTGGATTACCGGGAATATGCCGGCTCATGTGGCGCGCGATCGCCCGTGAATAAGCATCGAACCCGCCGCCGGCGGCAAAGCCGACGATGACGCGAATTGTCTTGCCGCGGTAAAAATCCTGCTCGGCTGAGGCGGTATCCGCGGTTTGCGGCGCGGCTGCGAAATGGGCCAGGATCGTCAAGAGGAGTCCGACGAGTTTGAACATAGCTTCCTCCCGAAGGCGGTGATGGCGATGATTCGAACCGCACTTTGGACTTAACTACGCTACTTATCGGAAAAAACCGATCCAACGCAAGCCAATAAGGGGTTTATTGCTTAATAGACATAGGCGAGCGAAGGGGTCGAGGGAAAGATTATCGTAAATTGCCCGTGTGCCCCAGCGAGTATCTTCCCGGCTGAGGCCAGACGGTAAGGCCGTGGGGTTCATGCTTTACCGGAATCTTTCTCACGCTGCCGTTAGTCGTATCGAAGACGTAGACTTCGTTGTCATAGCGTCCGGAGAGCCAAAGTTGTTTGCCGTCGACGCTCAAGTTACCCATGTCGGGGCTGCCGCCGCCGGGGAGAGGCCATGTCATGGTGACCTTTCGCGTGGCGAAGTCGATCACGCTCACGCTGCCTTTGCCTTTGGGCGGCCCGTAAACGCGCGACGCGCCGCGATTGGCGACATAGAGGAGGGTGCCGTCGCGGCTTGGATAAAGGCCGTGCGCGCCGATGCCGGTCTTGATATGGCCGATTTCGACAAACTTGTCGCCGTCGATGATAAAAACCCCTTCGGCTTTCATGTCCGCAACGTAGAAAACCCTGCCGTCGGGCGAAATGCGCACATCTTGAGGCATGCCGCCTTTGGATAGTTTGAGATATCCGAGTACCCGATTTTCGATGAGATCGACTTTGGTCAGGGCGCGGCCATATTCGCAGGTGAAGATTGCGTAGCGCCCGTCGATGGAAAAATCGGCGTGGTTGATGCCCGGACAATTAGGGGTATCGATGGAGAACTTCATCGCCATGGTATGCGGGTCGCGAAAGTCGAGCCGTTTTCGCGCTTCGGCGACGATAATCGCCGATTTGCCGTCGGGCGTGAAATACATGTTGTACGGGTCGTCCACCGGAATGCTCTTGCCGGGCTTGCCGGTTACAGGGTCGATGGGAGTGACGCTGCCGTCCTCCCGTCCTTCGGCGTTGTTGTTTACCCAGAGAGTTTTCAGGTCCCAAGACGGGACTACGTGCTGCGGATGCACGCCGACGCGAAACTTGTTGATGACTTTAAAGGTGGCCGGATCGATGACCCAGACGTCGTTGGAGCTGCGGTTGGGCACATAGACTCGCGAAAGGTGACTAGCCACGACCGGGCTGAGCTTTCCGGCGCCGGTCTCGCTGTAGAGATTACTCGGATCGATCACCGGCGGCATGCCGGGGATCGTGTGAACGACACGGGTTGGAGGCTCGCCGGCGATGACCGGCGGCGAGGAGAATAATCCGGCGAAGATGAAAATTGCGAGCGTTAAATCAGTGACCCCACGAAGTCGCATCACTTTGGCCTCCTAAGGACAGGCACACCGGCCGAGCTGAGATTTTTCCCGGCCGGCTGTGTATTTTAGACGAAAACAAGCGGGAATACGAGGTGATTTATGCGGCGCTCTTTTTCCTGCTTTTCTCGATGGCCCAAAAGACATTCTCAGGCTTGAGGGGGAGGTCGTGGACGCGCACGCCGATGGCAGCGGCGACGGCGTTGCCGATGGCCGCCGGCGTCGGCGCCAAGCCGGGCTCTCCAAGGCCTTTGGCGCCGTAGGGCCCTTCGGGTTCAGGGCATTCGACGACGATGGGGATCATCTTGGGCACGTCGAGGGACGTGACCAGGTGATAGTCGAGGAACGACGGATTGCGCACTTTGCCGCTGTTGTCAATCACCATCTCTTCGTGCAGCGCCGAGCCGATGCCCATGGCGACGCCGCCTTCGATCTGCGCAACACAGTTGAGCGGATTGATTGCCTTGCCCACGTCATGGGCCGCGGACATGCGCAACAAGCGCACCCGGCCGCTCTCTTCATCGACCATGACTTCGGCGGCCTGAGTGGCGTACATATAGAAAGCCGAAGCGTGATCGCTGTGGCCGGTTTCCAGATCCAGGTCCTTGCCAATCTCGTAGGTGTAAGAGGCGTCGCCGCGCACGACGCCGTTGATTCCGAGCTTGCGCTTGACCACCTCGCCGATGGGCAGGGCCTGCTGCGGTTGGTCTTTTAGGAAAACCTTTCCATCGCCGTAACCAAGGTCCTCAACTTTGGCTTCAAGCATGGGGGCTGCCGCTTCCATGATCTGCTCGCGCGCGTGGATCGCCGCGCCGCGCACGGCGTTGCCCATATGATAGGTGCTGCGGCTCGAGGTGGTCGAGGCGTCATAGGGGATGACGTCGGTGTCGAGCGGGTGCATGCGGACTTTATCCATCGGCACCTTGAGTTCCTCGGCGGCCACTTGCGACAGAATCGTGTTGCAGCCCTGGCCGATTTCCACGGTGCCGGCAAACACGGTCACTTCGCCCTGGGCGTTCACTGTCGCGCCGGCGTTCGAAGTCGTCGGTGAGCGCGTCGGCTTCTGGATGCAGGCGAAGCCTTTGCCGATCTTCATGGCGGGCTTGGTGGGCGGCGTCGGCTTGCCCCAATCGATCGCTTCGGTGGCCTTGATCAGCGTTTCTTTAAGCCCCACGGCGTGAAGTTGCTCGCCCCAGTAGGAAACGTCCCCATCAACGAAAATGTTCTTCATGCGAATGGCGATGGGGTCCATGCCGAGTCTCTTGGCGATCTCGTCCATCTGCTGTTCGCCGGCCCAGGCGCCCTGCGGTATGCCATAGCCGCGATACGAGCCGGCGACCGGCTTGTTCGTGTAAACCGCGTAACCATCGACCTTTACATGGGGAATACGGTAGGGACCCGGAGCCGGCAGGCTGCCGCGAATGCACACCGTCGGGCTTTTTTCGGCGTAGGCGCCGGCGCCCCAGTAGATTGTCATTTCTCTCGCCACCAGCGTCCCGTCTTTTTTTACGCCGGTCTTGGAATAGACGACGGCTTCGTGGCGCGTCAGCGTTGAGACGAAGGTCTCTTCGCGGTTGAATTTCACCCGCACCGGCCGGCCGTTGGTATGAAACGCCAGGGCGACGGCGATGGGCTCGACCTTGAGACCGCCCTTGGAGCCGAAACCGCCACCCTGAGCCGGATTGATGAAGCGGATTTTCTCCTTGGGCATGTTCAACGCTTCGGTGATCTCGTGCAGCGCGCGGAACGGTGCATCGTTGGCGACCCAGATCGTCAGACGACCCGATTCTTTGTCGAACTGGGCATGAGCGGAGTGGGGTTCCATGGCGGCATGCTGAATCATCGGCACGAAATATCTCTCCTCGAGAACGAGATCGGATTCTTTGAAACCACTGGCCACGTCGCCGGTGCGCAGCTTGAAATGCTCGGCGATGTTGGCGTGGTGCCCCGGGACGATGAAGTTGACTTTTCGGTATTTGGCGAAGTCTTCGTGGATCGCCACGGCGCCCGGCTTACAGGCTTCTTCCGGGTCGGTGTAGACCGGCAGGTCTTCGTACTCGACTTCGATCAGGTTGACCGCGGCCTGGGCGGTGTCTTCGTCTTCCGCCGCTACCGCCGCCACCGGCTCGCCGATGTAGCGCACTTTACCCTGGGCTAAAAACGGCTTGTCTTTGATCGATTCGCCGTGCGTCCACGGCGCGTCTTCGCCGGTGACCACCGCGACGACGCCCGGCAGTTGCTTGGCTTTCGCCGTATCAATTTTTTTAATCTTGGCGTGGGCTGTGGTGCTGAAGAGCGTCTTGCCGTAGAGCATGTTGGGCAGTACGAGGTCGTAGCCGTAGACGATTTGCCCAGTGACTTTTTCATTGGCATCGACCCGGGTAACCGGTTTTCCAACGACTGTGAGTTCCGACATTGTTAACTCCTTGGGAGGTTCAAATCGTTTAAGCCGTTCAAAGCGTTCAAACCGTTTTCGGAGGTTTCATTCGTTGACAACCGCTCGAAGAATTCAACGGTTTGAACGGAGCGAAGCGATTGAACGGCTTGAACTTATTGAACCTGTTTGCTCCTGATTATCGCCGCGGCGTCTTGGACCGCCTCGATAATTTTGGCATAGCCGGTGCAGCGGCAAAGGTTGCCGGAGAGTGCGTAGCGAATTTCCTCTTCCGAAGGGTTCGGATTTTCATCGAGCAGCGCTTTGGACATCATCAACATACCGGGCGTGCAGTAGCCGCACTGGGCGCCGCCGTCCTGAACGAAAGTCTTCTGAATCGGGTGAAGCTCAGGGCCAATCTTGAGGCCTTCAATGGTGACGATGTCCGCGCCGTCGAGCTCGCCGGAAAGGATCAGACAGGAATTGACCGGCTTACCGTTGAGTAAAACCGTGCAGGCGCCGCAGTCTCCGGTGCCGCAACCTTCCTTGGTGCCGGTGGCGCCGATCTCATCGCGCAAGAGGTCGAGCAACAGACGGTGGTTAAAAACCTCGCGGCGCACGCGCGTGCCGTTGAGGGTGAACTCGATGAGCTGTTTCATAATTGCCTCGGATCAAACCGGACTAATGGCGTATTGGGTCAGATTCGGGAACCCGTTAATCCGCTCTTTCAGTATCTTGGATCGCGCCGGTCGAGCCAGGACTTAGCCCGCCCCGACGCGGCGTTGAGCAACGCGCGCTTGGCCATGACGCCCACCATGGCGCGGCGGTAGTCCGCCGATGAGCGCACATCGCTGATCGGCCTGCATTCCCGCGCTGCTTCGTCGCCGACTTTTTCGGCCAGTTCTTCGGTTAACACCCGGCCTTCGAGCAGCGCTTCGGAATTTCTCGCGCGGATCGGCGTTGGCGCCACCGCGCCGAGAACAATCCGTACTCCGTCACATTTCTTGCCGGCGTCGAGGTTATAGGCGACGGCGACTCCGACGTAGGCGAGATCCATCATGTCACGCGGTGAAAATTTGATGTATTCGCCGACCCATCCCTCGCCGGTCTTTGGAATTGTGATCTCGGTCAGGATTTCGTCCGGGGCCATCACGGTTTGTCCGGGGCCGCGGAAAAAATCTTCCAAGGCCACCTTGCGCTCACCCGCGGCGCCGACAATCTTTGCCGTCGCGTTGAGCGCGATCAGCGCCGGCGCCACATCGGCGGACGGCGTGGCGTTGGCCATGTTGCCGCCGACTGTCGCCCGGTTGCGGATCTGGATCGAACCGACTTCCGCCGCGCTCTGCGCGAGAAATGGGTATTTTTTCGTGATCACCGGCGATTTCTCGATGGCGGACATGGTCGTGAGCGCGCCGACGGCGATGGAACCGTCGCTATTCTCGCGGATGCCGTTCAACCCCGGCACGCGTTTGAGATCGACAATGTATTTCGGCAGCAGCCCCTTTTCTTTCATGGCGATGACTAAATCGGTGCCGCCGGCGAGAAAACGACCGCCCGGGCCGTTCTCTTTGAGCAACCGGCTCGCGTCCTGGAGAGTGGCCGGCTGGTAATATTCGAAGGGTTCTGTGCGTTTCATAAGATCAAGAAAATCAGGTAGGGGCGACCGCCGGGTCGCCCCTACAGGTCCTCACCCCTGTTCATTCCGTCATTAGATCAGCGGTTTGAGCGCTTTGCCGACCGGTTTGCCACAGGGCTCGCCGTCGCGCATCTGTACATGGCCGCGCACGACGGTCAGCACCGGCATGCCCTTGACTTTCCAGCCATGCCACGGCGACGGTTTGTTCTTGCTGTGCAGCTTGTTGACGTCGATGGTGCCCTCCTTGTCCATATCGACCACCGTGATGTCGCCGTCGGAACCGAGACGGATCGCGCCTTTCTTCGGATAAACCTGCCAAACTTTGGCCGGATTCTCCGAGGCCACTTTGACGTATTGATTGAGCGTCAAACGGCCTTTGTTCACTTCCGTTAAGATCAGCGGCACACCGGTTTCGACGCCGCAGAATCCGGAGATACAATCCCAGATCGCCGGTTTGGTGAGCTTGCCGTAAATATCCGAGCCCTTTTCGTCCAAGGTGTGCGGCGAGTGGTCGGTGGCGATGCTGTCGACGAAGCCTTCACGCAGACCCTGCCATAAGACTTCCGCATGGTCCTGAGTGCGCACCGGCGGGTTCATTTTGAGCAAGGAACCGACCTTATCCATGTCGTTGGGCTCGCGTAGCAGGTAGTGCGGACCGGTCTCGGCGGTGACTCTCAGACCGCGCGCCTTGGCGTCGCGAACCATATAGGCCGCCTGCTTCGAGCTCATGTGAAAAACATGCAGTTTGGTGCCGAACGTTTCCGCGAAGAAAATCGCGTGGTGCACCGATTCCGCCTCGCAGATATCCGGCCGGGAGGCTTCCCAGTAGCGCGCATCGTTTTTGCCTTCGGTTTTGAGCTTGTTGGTGCAGTAGGCCATGATCTGGCGATTTTCGGCATGAATGCCAAGCGGCAGTTTCGACTGCGCGATATAGTCGAACGCTTCCATGCACATACCGTCGTCGGGGAAGGGCAGGTTGCCGATGGTCTCGCCGAAGAAGATCTTGTAGCCGATGGCGCCGGCTTCAGCCATGGGGAGGATGTCCTTCGTATTGGTCTGCACGACGACTCCGGTAATGCCGAAGTCGACCAGCGACTTGGCCTCGCCCAGTTCCTTTTTGATTTTTACCTGTTCCGCATCCGCGGTCGGCGGTATGGTATTCGGCATATCGACCACTGTGGTGATGCCGCCGCACACGGCCGCGGTCGAACCGGTGGTGAAATCCTCTTTATGCGTCATGCCCGGTTCCCTGAAATGAACGTGGCCGTCAAAGAGCCCGGGCAAAATATGCTTGCCCTTGACGTCGATTTCTTCCTTGCCCTGGGGCAAAGAATCGTCCGCGCCGATGGCGACGATCTTTTCGCCGCTGATCGCGACGCCCCCTTTAAAAATTGCGTCAGGTGTCACCACCCAACCGTTTTTGATGACTAAATCTGCTGCCATAGTTCTTCCTCTCTTTTTTGAATTTTCCTTCAGCTCTCTGTGAATACAGCTCTGAGTCCCCGCATCGCTTGGCGCTGCTCCATGTCGGCCATGACGTTTTTTTTGCCCGCCTGAATATGCTGGCGCACCAGTGCGACCGCCGCCGTCACGTCGCGCCGCTCCATCGCTTCCAACAGTTTCAAGTGTTCCTGATGGGCGGCGACACCTCGGGCCTGGTCATAAAGCCCGTCGGTGCGCCGCTTCAGGACAATGCGTTCGAACACATGGCTCAAGGTATTTGTCAACGTTTCGTTGCCGGCAATCCGGACAATAGCGAGGTGCACGTCCTGATCGTAAACCAGACGTTCGCGAGTGAAGCGATTTTGCACGTCGCGGCCGTAGGAACTGACGTTGCTTCTGAGGTGGGCCAGGGCGGAGCCGGTGAGATTCTCGATGGCTCTTTCGACCGCGAAAGCTTCCAGGGCTTCGCGCAGCTCGTAGAGCTCTTCCGCCTCTTGAATTCCAATTTCTTTGCAGGTAAAACCCCGATTCGGCAGAAAGGAGACGTAGCCTTCCTGCACGAGCCGCGTAAGTGCTTCTCGCACCGGAGTGCGACTGACGCCGAGGCGTTCGCTGAGTTCTTGATGATGCAATTTTTGCCCCGGCATGATCTGGTTGCACAAAATCAACCGTTTGATTTGATGGTAAACGCGGGCTGAAAGGTTTTCGACGGCGCGCGTTTTGGTTTTCGCCTTTTTCAGGGGCAAGCTCATGCGGGCAGTTTTTGCATGCAAAAGTTTATGCAATGTGTCGGAACCTATCGAATACGGGGAGCGATGTCAATCAAGCGGACTTACCGCTTGAAAAAACAATTGAAAATGATAAGGAAGCGTTCGACCTGAGCGTCTGAGCGCTGATCCGGGCGCTTTTGAAGGGCTAAATTACGCAGCACGGAACCGCCAATAAACAATTGTCAAGGAGGCATTGTGGCACAGATCAAGTTACAGGCCGTGGGATTGCGGCACGAATACTACCAGCCGAGAACGGGCGGTAGGCTCTTGGCCTTGGATAACATCAACCTGCAGGTCGAAGACGGCGAGTTTGTGACCATCGTCGGCCCCAGTGGTTGTGGCAAGACCACGTTCATCAATCTATGCGACGGCCTGCTCAAGCCCACAGCGGGGTATATCGCCATCGACGGTATCCCCGTGACCGGCCCCGGGCCCGATCGCGGCATGGTGTTTCAAGATTCCTGCTTGATGCCCTGGCGCACGGTGTTTAAAAACGTAATCTTCGGCCTTGAGTGCCAGGGCCTCGATAACGGCGAAGGCCAGGAGCGCGCCCGCAAATTTATCAAGCTGGTCGGCTTGCAGGGCTTCGACGACCACTATCCGCACGAACTCTCCGGCGGTATGCAGCAGCGCTGCAATCTGGCTCGCGCTCTGACCGTGGATCCGAAGATTTTGATCATGGACGAACCGTTCGCTGCCTTGGACGCCCAAACGCGCGAAATCATGCAGTCGGAGCTGCTCCGTATCTGGCGGGAATCGGGCAAGACCGTGCTCTTTATTACGCACCAGATCAACGAAGCGATCTACCTTGCCGATCGAGTGGTCGTTTTCGGCGCGCGTCCCGGCAAAGTCAAAGAAATGATCAAGGTCGATTTGCCGCGGCCGCGAGCGCTATCCATCAAGCGCGATCCGAAGTTCCTGAAATACGAAGATCACCTGTGGAACCTGATCGAAGAGGAAGTAAAAAAGACCATGGTGCAGGACCAGGTGGTGCACAATATCGATGCCTAACGGGTCGCGGTTGAACCCCGCTCGCCCCACGAACAGGCCCGGGGCGGACGGGGAGTCGGTCGCTGTCTTTGGGCGTTTGCCGTTCTTGCCGAGCCTGTCAACGCATTTTGGGTCGCCTCTCAGTAACCTGCCTAGCGGCGACTGAACGATAGGGTGCCGCCCGCGGGTGATCGATCTGGGCGATTCGAAGCGGGTCACCCTGGGGATTTCCTGCGCGATTTTTTTACTCGCGGTGATTTTGCCGATATTTGTTTTGCTGTGGTCGTCCTTCATACCCTACTACGGCGTGCCGTCGCGCGAGCTTGCGGCGAAAATGACCCTGGCCAATCACCAGTATATTTTCAAGTATCCCATGGCTGCGACGGCGTTTAAAGACAGCGTCTACCTGTCGATCGGCTCCGCCACGCTGCTCACGCGGCTTGCGTCGGTCATCGACTGGATAACCCGTCAAAACCAAGCTGCCGGGCGCGCGTTTCTCGACAGCATGGCTTTTATTCCAGGTGCCATGCCCGGCATCGTCTTGGGGGTGAGCCTGATCTGGTTCTACCTTACGTTGCCGATTCGGATCTACGGCACAATTTGGGTCTTGCGTCTGGCTCACATGACGAAGTACATTCCGTACGGCATTCGCGCCGCATCGGCGTCGATGAACCAGATCAACGAGGAATTGGAAGAGGCATCGCTGACGCTCGGCGCGACCTGGTTCCAGACGTTTCGAAAGATTATTTTGCCCCTTTTAATGCCGGGGTTTATTGCGGGTTGGATATCCAACAGTATCATTGCGCTGCGGGAGTTGTCGATTTCAATATGGCTCTATTCATATCACAGCACGGTGCTGTCGATCATGGCGTTCGACTTGTGGGCAGGCGGACAGTATACATACGTCTGCTCGCTCGGTGTGTTGATGGTGCGGCTGCCGGTGGCCATGGTGTTTACCGCGCGGAAGCCGGCGCGAGCGTTGGCATTGCGGAACAGCGAGACAGACTTAAAGTTGTGACGGGCTTCGCCGAGAAATCTCCGGTGCGGCCTCTTGGGAGGTTCAATGGCAGAAATACGAGACATGGTGCAAATCGAATCGCTGGAAAAATACTTCGGCGAAGACAAGGAACGCGTGCATGTGCTTAAGGGGGTATCTTTGAATATCCCCGAGGGCTCGCTTTACACTTTTCTCGGTCCCAGCGGCTGCGGCAAGACCACCACGCTGCGCTGCGTGGCGGGGTTGGAGCGGCCGGACGGCGGCAAGATAAGCATCGACGGCAAGGCGGTTTACGCTTCCGGAGAGCGGGTTTACGTCCCTACCAATAAGCGTCCTATCGGCATGGTCTTTCAGTCCTATGCCATCTGGCCGCATATGACGGTGGCTGAAAATGTCGCATATCCGCTGACCATCCAGCGCCGCCCGAGGGAGGAAATCAAACGCCGGGTTAGCGACGTACTCAAAATCGTCGGACTTGACGGCTTGGAAGACCGGCCGGCGCCGAAACTCTCCGGCGGCCAGCAGCAGCGCGTCGCTTTCGCCCGGGCCCTGATCAACGAGCCCAAGGTCATGCTCCTGGACGAGCCCTTGAGCAACCTCGACGCCAAACTGCGCGTACAGATGCGCTCCGAGATTAAATCGCTGCAACGGCGCACGAATATCACGACAATTTTCGTGACCCACGATCAGGCCGAAGCCCTGGCGATCTCGGATCAAATCGCCGTGATGCATGGTGGCGTGTTGATCGAAGTGGGCGCGCCGCATCAGCTCTATTCCCGCCCGACCCGCCGTTTCACCGCGACTTTCTTGGGTTTAACGAACCTGATCGAAGGTAAAATCGTCGAACTCGACGGCGATGGTCAGCCGGGCAAGATCCAGACCAAAAAAGGTCTGCTCTCTTTCATCCCGGCGCCGGGATTGAAAAAAGACCAGGCGGCGGTGATATCGATCCGGCCCGAGAACATTCCGCTGTACAAGGACAAGCCGGCAATTTCCGAAAACGTCCTCGAGGGCACGGTCACGGAAGCGATTTTTATGGGCGACTCTTATCAGTGCAAAGTCGCGGTGGGCGATGATCTCCTGGCCGTACACACTCATCCGTTCAATGCCGTCAGCCCGGGGGACAAAGTCTATCTGCAGTTGGATCCCGCAAGTTGCAACGGATTGCCGGCGGACGACAAAGAGGGTGTTGATGAATCAGTGTGAGGGGCATAGAATGCGCCCAAGCCGAGATTGAAAGGAGATTGATCGATATGACCGCACT
>CAZILB010000040.1:0-5274 GCA_964539925.1 uncultured Syntrophobacter sp.
AATCCAGCTCGCTGCCGAATAACTATCGGTTCAGGCACGGGCAGTGCCGAGAAACGTCGAAGTCTCCGTCGCTACGATGTGCGCGTTTCCCCGCGGCGCTGCTCGATGGCGTAGCGCACCAGGGCGGCGTAGCGGTAGACCACGTGGGCGAACTTGCTGTAGGGGGCGGTGATGAACAGACCGGCGACGACGCCAAGGTGGATGACCAAGAGCGTGCCCATGGCGGCGGTCTCGCGGAACGCGAGCAGCACGAGACCCGTGAGGCTGGTGAGAAACAGCAACACGAGAAAAGCCACGTCCATGCTCAGCATGTTTGACGCGGCGGGGGCGCGGTCGCTTTTCCATTTGAGATAGAGCAAACCCGGGCAGCCGATCAACAGGCCGATGCCGCCGACGGTGCCGAGCACCACCGGCGCGCTGAGATAAGGATAGGGCGCGTGCCAGTCGAGAAAGTGATGATAGAAAGCGGCGATGGTGGTGGCCGCCAGATCGAGCAGAAATCCGTAGAACACCAGATGGTGAAACCACATCCTCGAATGGGAGAAACTCTCTCCCGGATAGTTGCAGCCCGCGCCGCCGCCTTTCATATAGGCGAGGCCGAAGGCGTCCTTGGTCGCCCGCCAGAGCGCGGATAGATCGACGAGATCGGCGAGCGATCCTCCGGTCTCGCGCCAAAAACGAGCCGCTCCGATCAAGAAAACAATAAAACCGTAGAGCACGATCAGCGACGGCGGAATGGTCATGGCGATGAACGGCACGACGCGGTAAAACGCGCCTTCGCCGACATGGGTGCCGAAGAGCACCCCGGCGCCCTGGAACCAGAGCACGAGCGCGAGAATGATCAGGATCGAGGCTGCCGTGATCGCGCCGACGGCCAAGGCGTTGCGCTTGAACAGCGCGGACAACACCGCCGGCCAGGTGAACTCACTGTAGGTATCGGCGCGCAACTGGGACATGAGTTTTGGAATATTGACGCCGAACTCATGAGGCGGCGCATACTGGCAGGCGTAGTAGCAGTCCCGGCAATCGAAGCAGAGATTGGCGAGATAAGTCAGATCGGCTTTGGTGAAAAGCCGGCGCTGCTCCATCGCCGGAAACACCGCGCAGTAGCCTTCGCAGTAGCGGCAGGCGTTGCAGATCGTCATCTGCCGCGCGCCGTCCTGGATCAACTCAGAATCCGGCACAGCGCGCCGCCTCCCGTCCGGCGATCCGCCCAAATACCGAACCTATGGTTAAGCCGAATCCGGCGAGATAGCCTTTGCCCAGGATATTTCCGGCCATCACTTCGCCCGCGGCAAAAACATTTTTTGCCGCCTGGCCGTCTTGCATCACTACCCGCGCCCGCTCGTTTACGGTAACGCCGAGATAAGTAAACGTGATGCCGGGTCTTAGCGGGTAGCCATAGTAGGGCGGCGTGTCGATGGGCCGCGCCCAGTGGCTTTTCGGCGGATTCAGACCCTCGGTGCGACAATCGTCCAGGTCGCCGGGATCGAATCGTCCGCCGCGCACCGACCAGTTGAAAGCCTCGACAGTTTTCTCAAGCGCCGGAACATCGATCTCCAGCTTCTTCGCCAGCTCCGCGACGGATGCCGCTTCCACCGGCGGAAATACCGACGGCATGAAATGCGGCAGCGCCTTGGCGTCGATGATCGAATAGGCGATCTGTCCCGGTTGCTCGGCGATGAGTTTTCCCCAGATGGCGTAGCGCTTCGGCCAAAAATCCTCGCCCTCGTCGTAGAACCGCTTCACGTCCTTGTTGACGACGATGCCGAACGGGGGACTGTCGAGGCGGGTCACGATGCCGCCGTCGAACTTCGGAGCGCGCGCGTCGAGCGCCACGGCGTGGCAGCCGCGCGGATCGCCCACGGGCTTGGCGCCATGCTTGAGCAATTCTTTTAACATCCGTCCCTGGTTGTGCGGCGTGCCACGGATGATGAAGTTGTCGGCGGCATCGCCCCAATACTCTTTCAGCCAGGGGATGTTCGCTTCAAATCCGCCGGAGGCAACCACGAGGGTCTTCGCCGCGTATTCCTTTGACCCGCCATTGGAACTCGCCAAAGCAGAGGCAAATTCTCCGTCGGTCATTTTCACTTCGCGCACCTCGGTTTCGTAGGAGATTTCAACGCCAAGCTTGGCTGCAGTGTCGTAGTAGGCGTTCATCATCGCCTTGCCGCCGCCGAGCATAAAGAGGTTGGTCCGCGCCAGATGGAGCGTGCCGCGGAGCGGCTTCTGCCAGCGCACGCCGCTCTCCGCCATCCAGGCGCCGAGGCTTTCCGACTCGCGAATCGTCAGTCGCGCCAATTGTTCACTGGTCGCGCCGCCGGTGACGCCGAGAAGGTCCTGCCAAAATTCCTGTTCAAGGTAGGCGCCGGTGACATATTCCGTCGCGCCCTTATGCATATAGCGGATGTCGCGGGTGTGGCGGCTGTTGCCGCCGCGGAAATCCCGGCTGGCGATCTCGACCAGTTGCACGCGGGCGCCGGCGCGCCGCGCCGTGATCGCCGCGCATAGCGCCGCGTTGCCGCCGCCGATGACCAACACGTCGAGAGGCGTGTCTCGAGCCATCATGGTCCGAATAGCATACCTTAATTGCGGCGCCTTTGCTCGATTCCTCGAGATGTCGGCGACGTGCCTTGCGACGGATGCCTCTTATGCCCTGACCCCCTAGTGGATTGCGCCATTGACGGGCGGTAGGTCGCTGTATTAAACGAAGCGTTGTCTGATCCGATCACGATTCTTTTTGCGATTGCTGAAATCGAAAAAGTAATTCACTCGATTCCGATCCGGGGGAGGCATCGATGGCAAAAGTCACGGGGAGTCACCTCATCTGCAAGGCGCTCAAACTCGAAGGGGTGAAGAACATCTTCGCCCTGGCCGGGGATCACATTTTACCGGTGCTCGACGTGATGGCGGACGAGGACTTCCGCATCATCGACACCCGGCATGAGCAGGCCGCGGTCCACATGGCCGACGCCTGGAGCCGCTTGACCGAGCAGCCGGGCGTCTGCATGTACACCACTCCGGGATTCGCCAACGCGATCCCCGGCTTGACCAACGCCATGCACACCGAGGCACCGGTAATTTCCATCGCCGGCTGCGCCGACGCGCACGATCTCGGCCGCGGCGCGCAGCAAGAGATCGACCAGGTCGGCATGGCCGGACCCATGTGCAAGGGCTCGTTCATGGTCCACGACGCGCGGCGCATTCCCGAGTTCATCGCCCGCGCCCTGCGCCTGGCGTATAGCGGGCGGCGCGGGCCGGTGCACCTGACGATCCCCATCGACGTCCAAGAGCGCGTCGTCGAAGAGGACGATGTCGCGTTTATCTCGCCCGACGCCTACCGGCCGAAAGGCGCCGTTCTCGGAGATCCTGAGCAGGTGCGCCGCGCCGTCGCGTTACTCCGCCAGACGCAAAAGCCGCTGGCGATCGCCGGCGCTCCGGCCGGCTACACGCTTTCGGGGGAAGCCATGCGGCGCTTCATCGAATCGACGCGCGTGCCAATTGTGACCGAGGAACAGGCGCGCGGCCTTGTCCCCGACGACCACCCCTACGTGTTCGGCTACTTCGAGCGCGGCTTGAATCGCGCCGCGGGAAAAGTCCGCGACGCGGATGTCGTCCTGCTACTTGGCCGCAAACAAGATTTTGTCACCGGCTATTGCCGCCCGCCCCATGTCGCGGCCAACGCCAAAATTATCCAGATCGATCCGTCGCCTTTGGAGATCGGCCGCAATCGCGGCGTCGACGTCGGCATCGTCGGCGATGTTTCGAGCGTCCTGGAGCAGATGACCGAGGAGGCGGCCAACTTCCAGTGGCAAGATCTACCCTGGCTTAACGAGCTACGCGCCGCGCGCTCGGCGCAAGCCGAATGGGCCGACGCTTTGGCGCAGCCAAAGACGCCGATGCACGCTCTCTTCGTTCACAAGACATTGCAGTCGATGCTTCGCGCCGACGACTGCCTGATCTTCGACGGCGGCGACTTCTGCCATTTCGGCCGATCTTATCTTCCCGCGATGAAACCCAAGCATTGGCTCAACGTTTCCAGCCTCGGCATGCTCGGCTCGTCCCTGCCCTCCGCACTGGCGGCCAAGGTCGCCTATCCGGATTCGCGCGTGTTCATGCTGACCGGCGACGGCGCCTTCTGCTTTAACGGCATGGAGTTCGACACCGCCGTGCGCCACAATCTCAACATCGTCGCCATCATGGGGAACGACTCGGCGTGGGGCATTGACCGACAAATTCAACTCGGCCTCTATGGCCGCGCCGTCGCCACCGACCTGCGCCAGACACGCTACGATCAAGTCGTGCAAGGCCTCGGCGGTTACGGAGAGTTCGTCGAGCGTCCCGAGGATCTCCGCCCCGCGCTAGAGCGAGCCCTCGCCGCCGGCAAACCGGCGCTGCTCAATGTCGCTATCGAGCGCGCCATCAGCCCCCGCGGCGAAGCCGCCATCGGCCGGCGCAAAGCCGCGGCGCCGAAATAAGGCGCAACCTCGTGAACCGTGCTCGTGGAACGTGGTGGTAAAATTTCGCGCCGACCTATCTCTTTTGGAGGCCCTTTGTCATGCGCTACGAACTTTATTACTGGCCGTCGATCCAGGGCCGCGGTGAATTCATTCGCCTCGCCCTCGAAGACGCGGGCGCCGACTACGTCGATGTGGCGCGCACCCCGGGCGGCATGGCGGCGATGATGCGCCTGATGGAAAACCGCGCGATCGAACATCCGCCGTTCGCGCCGCCGTTTCTCAAAGCCGGCAAATTTCTGATCGCGCAGACCGCGAATATCCTCTTCTACCTCGGGCCGCGCTTGGGCCTTGCGCCAGAAAGCGAGCCCATGCGTCTGTGGCCGCACCAACTGCAACTCACCATCGCCGATTGGGTCGGCGAAGTACACGATACGCATCATCCGATCTCCGGCAGCCTTTATTACGAAGACCAGAAAAGAGAGGCGAAGCGGCGCGCGGCGGATTTCACCGCGAATCGTCTGCCGAAGTATCTCGGTTACTTCGACGGCATACTCGATCGCAATCCCAAGGGAAGCGATTTTTTTCTGAGCAAAAAGACGTCCTACGTCGATCTGTCCCTATTCCAAATGGTCGAAGGCCTGCGTTATGCGTTCCCCCGTGCGATGGCGCGACTGGAATCGAAACATCCCAAGGTCATCGCGTTGCACAATCGCGTCGCCGCCCGTCCGCGCCTCGCAGCCTACTTATCTTCGGCTTGCCGAATCCCGTTCAATCAGGACGGTATCTTTCGCCATTATCCCGAGCTGGATAGATA
>CAZILB010000040.1:5374-8046 GCA_964539925.1 uncultured Syntrophobacter sp.
AAAAAGAACGAACGGTGAAGACCATCGCGCGCCACACGCGCCTGAAGGAAACCAAAGCGATCGAGGAGATTTACACCGATGCCGCGAAGTATGTCGATCGCGTCCCCCGCGTGGAAGCCGAAGCCGTCGCAGCCACGCTGGAATTTATGGGCAAGAAAGGTCTGCCCATCGAAACCTTTGCCGATAATTCGATCATCGACCGTCTGGTGAAGGAAGGATTCGTCGATCAGATTTACAAAAGACGCTAGCCGGCTCTAGCATTGGCAGCGGATTGAAAATTCTTTCTCTGTATCGAGCAACGACTCTCCCACCGCCTGATGATCGGCGACGTGGCGCGAGACCGTGCCGAAGCCGCGGCGATACAGCTCTCTGACCTCTTCTTCCCAGGCGCGTTTGCCGTCCGCCGACCACTGAAACGGCAGCTCGGTTATTTTCCAGTTGGCATCGAAGGCCGGCGCCGCGTTCAGTGCCGCTCGAAGGATATTTCGTTGCATCTCCTGCTCGTGGGGCTTGCCTGCCGGACAGCCGAGGGGAAAATCCAAGAAAGCCGTTCGCGGAGGCTTGAAGGCCATGCTGACTTCCCACAGTGTGCTCATGGACAGCGTCGGCAGTCCCCTAGCTTCCAGGGCTCGTGCGATCAGTCCGACGGACCGATGGCAAGCCGGTCAAAAGGGAAAAAGAAAAACCAGATCGACGCCCTGCGCGTCGAATTCCTCCTTGATGCGCGGGACCGCGGTCTCAATCAGCGCGCCAAACTTGGAAATCGATCCCACCATCGAAACCGCTTTCGGCGCCAGTTTGCCGACCGCGCCCTCGGTTTCCAACTCGACCAACCGGTCGCGCGGAAAAGCGACGTTGAGATCGTCAAGCGCCCAAACTCGAACCGGTGTTTGATGCGCCACGATCAGCTCGGAATAGGGTGTTTCACGATCGATCAGACGATAGGAGAGATCGTTGGTCTCCGCCAATGATAGTTCATCGCGTCGTTGAATACCCGCGCTGGTAAAGATACCGATCGTCGACTCTGCGATGGGTTTGCGCAGGGGCTCAAGCCGCGGCAGCGCGAAATTGGGCTGGCGCGGATAGGGCTTGGGCGCCATCAATTCGGTCATGAACTGGACATAGTTGAACGGCAACGAATACTCCTTTCGGGACTTCCATTCATAGTTGCATTCGCTCCGCTCAGTCAAACTGGTTTTCGATGGCGTGCCGGGGCGCGCTTTGCCCTTGACTCGCCGTCCGCGCCTGTCTTAACTTACGCCCAGCCATCAAATTCAAACACGGCGTCTCCGTTGTCCGACCAATCCGGCGCGACGCCATAGGAGAAGATCATGATTGCACCGTTAGTCTTAGACGCCGATTCTCACGTAAGCGAACCGTTGAATCTTTGGCAGGAACGACTGCCGGCAAAATATCGCGACATCGCGCCGCATATGGAAACGAGCTACAAAGGCCGGCCCGGCGCCTGGTGGCATATCGAAGCGGAGCGCGAGCCGCACAACGTAATTTTGGGGTTCGGCGCCAACAAGACGGTCGAAGAGCTGCAGGAGTTTTTGAAAGATTTTTCCTACGCCGGCGCGCATCGCGGCGGCTGGGATCCCGCCCAACGGCTGAAGGACATGGACCGGGACGGCGTCGCCGGCGACGTGCTCTACACCACCCTCGGCTTCCGCATGTTCTGGATTAGAGATGCCGGCTTTCAACGGGCCTGCTTTCAGGTTTACAACGATTGGCTCGCGGAATTTTGCAGCTATTCGCCCAAGCGGCTCAAGGGCCTGGCTCTGATATCGCTTTACGAACCCAAAGAAGCCGCTAAAGATTTGGCGGAGTGCAAAAAGAAGGGACTTTCAGGAGCGATCATCTGGGCATCGCCGCCGGAGGAGTTGCCCTTCTATGACGAAGTCTACGATTCGTTCTGGGCCGCGGCGCAGGAGCTGGGAATGCCCCTCAGTCTGCACGAATTCGCCGGCTTTCAGTGGGTCGATTGGGACTCGAGCCCCAAGAAGCGCACCGTCGCCATGGGCATCAACTCGCACGAAGTGGAGAGAACATTCTCCACCTTGATCCTCTCCGGCGTGCTCGAACGGTTCCCCGGCCTCAAGGTCGTGTCCGCCGAGTTGAATTGCGGCTGGCTGCCATACTTCCTGCGCCGCATCGACGAGCGTTTCAAGGCTCGCGGCGTGCGCGCCCACGGAAGTCCTTTCCCGACCAAACTGACGATGACGCCCAGCGAATACTTTCGCCGACAACTCTACGCGACCTTCATCGACGACACCTTCGGCATCGCCCACCGAAACGACATCGGCGTCGGCAATATGCTCTGGTCCTCGGATTTTCCCCACAGCGCGACGTTCTGGCCGCACTCGCAGGAAAAGATCGCCGATGATTTCCGGGACGTCGGCGAAAAAGACCGGGCGAAAATTCTCTGTCGAAACACGGCCGAGCTATACGACTTTGAAATCACCTGACGTTGTCCCTTCGCATCGATGCTATCGTGTTCTCGATTTTCCATGCCTTTTCGCTTTGCGACGAGCGCGTCATGTCGGCAACGATAAAAATCCTGAGCGCCGGCGCCGTCAAACCCGGCTTGACGAAAGTCGTGCAAGAGTACCAGCGGCACTCGGATGAAGACGTTAGCCTTTCGTTCGCCACCGCTCCCGCCATCCTCGAGC
>CAZILB010000040.1:8146-26560 GCA_964539925.1 uncultured Syntrophobacter sp.
TGGAGAACGACACTGATAACGGCGACGTCAAGATGGCCCGAGATCAAACAACCGCCAATCCTTTTCTCTGCTTCACCGATTTGCCCAATGCGATCAGAAACATCACGCTCTTGCCGGCGGCATGGGGCGAGAAGAACTCCGTCACGTCGTCGTCGTAAAACGTGAGGCCCGAAGCACCCAGGCGCTGGGTGTAGGCGGCGAGGTAAAGCTTGCCGCCCACGACCGCGGCTTCGAGCTGAGCCGCGCGGTAGCCGCGATTGCCGAAGCGCGCCAATGCGCGATTCAAATCGGCAAGGAAATAAACGTTGACACTGCAGTCCGCCGGAATTTCCTGCCCGAGACCGAGGTAGCCCGCCTCGGAGCGAAAGTCGCCTGCCTTTAACAATTCAAGCGCGTTTTCCTGCCGCCGGTAGAAATAAGCGCCGGCGGGAAGGCCCTCGACGGCGTGAACGATCAAATAGATATCGTTCAACGATTCATCCCCCGAACTCAAAAAATCCGCCTCGATGCCGCGTGTGGTCCGCTCGAGCATGATCGAGAGTTGCTCGAAGGTAATTCCTTCGCGGGCAAACTCGCGGGTTGATCCGCGCCGCATGATGACTTCCTCAAAGCTGTCCCGCGGCAAACCTTCATCCGCCGCCGGGGGAAGCGGAATCAGCTCGTGCTCGGTACACCCTTCATCTTTTATCCTTTCGCCTTCCGCCCTTCGCCTTTTCTCCCTCCACGCCTTGACTTCCGCGGCGCTTTCCAAAGACGAGGCTTCGTGCATCGCTCGAATCGCCGGATAATCGACCTCGGTCTTGGACAGCGGCGCCGTTTCCAACGCCAGCGGCGTCAACGGCGGAGACGGAGCGGCTCCGCTTTTCGTGGCACGGCCCAGCGCCGCCAGGGAGAGCGGCGCCTCGCGTTGTCCGTCCAAACCCAAAAGCTCGATCACCGTGGCATCAACAAATCCAACGACGACCTTCGCCGGTACTTTCCTGGCCGCCGCGGCTGCCAGGAGATTGGCGAGAATCGTGCCATTGTCCCAGTAACAGTGCCGGTAGGCGCGCGACTGGTATTTCCAGGCGTTGCGCCAGAACGTTGACGCGCTGACGACCACGCAGGGAGCCTCCGCCACCGAGGGCTCTGCGCCGCTCGACTCCACCAAGACCGAGCGATAATCGCCGGCGCGCAATCTGCGCAGGGAGAAATCCTGGGGGCTGAATTGATAAACTCCCGCCCCAAGATCTTGCAGATCCCCGCAGACGAGATAAAGATCGATGTGATAGAGGGCGCCGGTGCAAGCCGCCGCGCGAAACAAGATCTCGCCGCCGGGATAACTGCGCCTCTTGGTAATACCGGCGGAGAGAAAAAGCATTTCCGCCAGAGCTTGACGCGTGGGAATGATTTGCCGCCGAAGATCCACCGCCGGCACCGACATCGCCATCAGCGCCGGCATTCCCGAAGATGTCAGCTCCTGAGGTAAAGAAATCGGCTCGAGCTTGGGATAAATCTTGAACGGCCGCGGCTGGTTCTCCCAATCGAGATAATGGCGATTTCTTCGGATGCTCTCATAGGAATGCTTAGTGCCGTTGTGATAAGTCCACGCGGCTTCGATTTCGTGGTTTTTCATGACACTCTCCCGGCAAATTTCCCGATGTAAGCCTATCACCGGCGAGCGTTCATCACTAGAGTTTCCCGTGTCGCTACAGGGGCAGAGCCAGATTTCTCTGCCCGCCCCGACGGGCGGTAACGCCCGGTGGCCCATCCGAGCGCGCCTGTCGTGCGCCGCGACCGCTGCCAAGCCCGGATTCTTCATGCGGCGAGGAATCGCGACCACGTCGATGGCGGGAAGGTTCTGAACGAGCGAAGGCGATAGTCCTGTAGCTTATGTTCAAAGTTCAAGGTTCCAGGTTTAATGTATGCTGAAGCCTTCAGCAGGATGCTTAAACCGTTGATCCTGACTTTGAACGTTGAACATCGAACCGGCGTGTCGCCTTCGCCCCGGAGAATTTGCCCCGCCATTTTCGTTTACAACAAGTAATCCGAGGCAGGGGCGATTTTGAATTATCGTCCGGGCCCGCTATAATTGGTTCGATTTGGATATGATGCCTCTTCCACCGTCATGAAAAAGCTCCTGGTCCTCCAGCATGTCGCGCACGAGCTTCTGGGAACCCTGAATCCGTTGCTCAAAAGGGCTGGCTTTCGCATCCGCTACGTCAACTTTGCCCGCCATCCAGACGCACAGCCGACGCTGGACGGGTACGACGGACTGGTGATCCTGGGCGGGCCGATGAGCGTCAATGATGCCGGCCGGCTGCCTTACTTGACTGCGGAAATGAAACTTATTGAAGCGGCTCTGGTAAGAAACATTCCCGTCCTGGGAATCTGCCTGGGCGCGCAGTTGATCGCCAAGACTCTCGGCGCCGCGGTTTATCCAACTCGGGAGAAAGAAATCGGCTGGTACGATGTCTCGCCGACGGATCAAGCGTGTGGCGATCCGCTGGTGCGTACGTTCGCTGCCACCGAGAAAATTTTTCAATGGCACGGCGAGACCTTCGACATCCCCCGCAGCACGCGCCACCTCGCCGTTTCGTCCTTGTGCGCCAACCAGGCGTTTCGTTATGGCGCCATGGTCTACGGATTTCAGTTTCACCTGGAAGTGGACGAGCCGATGATTCAAAGCTGGCTGCGCGTCGCCGAAAACCGGCGTGAGGTCACCGCCCTGAACGGAGACCGGACTCCCGAGCGCATTCAACACGACACGATGGAGCACATCGGCCGCCTGCGTGAGCTCAGCGAACGGGTCTTTGGCGAATTTATCAACCTGTTCGGAATGGAGAAGAAGCTGCTGAGGCTTTCATCGCGTTGAGCCGCCGCCCCTTCGCGGGATGTTACGCCTTGGAGGCGGAAATCCGATAATCTCGCACATGCGGATACCCCAGAACCAGGATTCCCACGATCAGCAAACTGATAATGCCGCCGGCCGTGACCGCAAACTCCGCCCCGATCAACGCCGCCAGCGCGCCCGCTTGAAATTGTCCCAATTGCGGCCCGCTGTTGGTAAAAATGCTGTTGATCGACGCCATGCGACCGCGCAGTTCGTCGGGCGTCACCAGCTGATTGATAGTGGCGCGCAGAATGGCGCTGACGGCATCGCCCACACCCAATCCGACAAGCGCCAAGATCGAAAGCCAAAAGACTGAAGAGTTGCCGAAAAGAAGCAAGCAAACCCCGCAAAGCGTCACGCCGAAGAGGATCCAGTGCCCGGCGCGCCGTACCGGACCCCACAAGCTGAAGCCCGCGGCGCCGAGCAGGGCGCCGGCGGCGCTTGCGGCGTAGAGCAATCCCAAGCCTTGCGGCCCTACGACCAGAATATCCCGCGCATAAATTGGATAAAGCGACCGTGCCGTGCCGAAGATATTGGCGCCAAAGTCCATCATCAAAAATGGAAAAATCACGGCGTGACCCCAGACAAAGCGAAATCCGGCGCGGAGCGAGTCGAGGGAGATCGTGCGCCAACCGCCGCGCGCGGGCAATTGAGTACGAATCATAGAGAGAAACACCAGCATGCTTAACCACGAAACCGCGTCCACGGCGTAGCAAACCGCCGGACCGGCGAAGGCCAATACGATGCCCGCCAAGGAGGGACCGGCGATGGTCGCGATTTGCCGTTGGGTGCTGAAAATGGCGACGGCGCGGGACAGCTCTTCGACCGGAACGAGATTGGGGACGATGGATTGGCGCGACGGCGACTCCAGCGAGCTGAACAGCGCCAGCAGCACCGTCACGGCGTAAAGCGTCAACGGGGTCACCTGCCCGGCCCAAGAAAGCAGCGCCAGCGCTCCGGAGACGAAAAACAGGCTTGCCTGTGTGACGAGCATCAGTTTCCTCCGGTTCACCGCGTCGGCCAGGAGCCCGCCGAACAGGAGAATGAACATCTGCGGCACCGCGCGCACCAGGCCGAGCATGCCGATCTGCAGCGGCGAATTCGTCAGCTCGTAAATCTGCCAGGCCATGGCGACCTGGGTAAACTGGCTGCCGGCGCTGGAGAGCAGCAGCCCGGTCCAGAACAGCCGAAAATCCCGATGCCGCAATGGCGAAGGAATCCTCTGCTTGCCCGGAGACGGCAATTTCATGGGGCGAGGCTCGTTCGCCGGCGTCCGAAACGCCTTGAACCGCTTGAACGTTTTGAACGACTTGAACCCATCGTCCTATTTTTGACACCCCGGACAATAAAACGCGCTGCGGTTACCGATGGCGACGCGTTTAATCACGCTCGGGCAAAGACGACAGAACTCGCCTTCGCGGTCGTATACCCTCAGATGGTTCTGAAACTCGCCGGCCTTGTCATCGGCGTTGCGGTAATCCGAAAATGACGTGCCGCACCAGCGGATCGCGTCCCGCAGCAGGGCTGGAATCATCCACGCGATCTTCTCCACCTGCCTGCGCGTCAGCCGACACGCTCGCACCGTCGGTTTGATGCCGGTCAGCGCGAGAATCTCGTTGGCGTAGATGTTGCCAAGCCCGGCGATGATACGCTGATCGAGCAAGAGATCGCGAATGCGCCGTTCCGAAGCGCGTGTAAAACGAAACAAGTATTCGCCGCTCAGCGCGCGGGCAAAGGGATCCAAACCGATTCGGCCAAACTGCGGCAGCGCCGGCAGGTCGTTTCTTGGCGTCACCAGCGACAAGCCAAAGCGACGCGGATCGTGATAGCGCAGCTCGACGCCGTCGTCGAGGGCGGCGATGATGTGATCGTGTTTTCTCTGCGCCGTGTTCGGGCCGACGCAGATCAGCTTGCCGGACATGCCTAGATGAAACAGCCAGATGAGGTCGTGCGAAAGATTCAAAAGGATATACTTGGCGAGGCGATCGATCGATTCGATCCGTTTTCCTGCCAGCGCCCCCAGCTGTGTTTCGTCCACGGGGACTCGCAGTCGCCGCTCCAGCACTCGAATTTGAGTGATCGTCCGGCCCACAAGATGGGGCCGCAGGCTGCGGCAAACGGTTTCGACTTCGGGCAGCTCGGGCATGGGGGTTTGGGGCCAAAGATTAGTGTTTAGCGATTCAACGATCAGTCCTGAGTAGTCAGTGACCCGCAGCGGGTCGTCAGCCGTCGGTCGTGAGCAAGAACCGGCTGCTCGCGACCCGGGCGAGCTTGATAAATTCCTGAATGCTCAAGGTTTCGCCCCGACGCTTGGGATCGACGCCCTGTGAACGAAGAAAATCTTCGATTTCGTCGCGACCTCCCTTTAACCAGGCGCTCAAGGCGTTGCCCAGGGTCTTTCGCCTCTGGCCGAAAGCCGCACGCACCAATCCCCGCAACAGAGGGATCTCATCTTCCGCGATTAAGGGTGCGTCGAAAAGTTCGATCTTCAGTACCGTCGATCGCACCTTGGGCCGCGGAAAAAAGGCCTCCGGGGACACCGAAAGCTTATCGGTGACCCGCCCGTGCGCCTGGCACCAGACGGACAGCGTGCCGTAGTCTTTTGTCCCGGGGGCGGCGGCGATACGGTCGGCAACCTCTTTTTGTACCATCAAAACCAGCGTGGAAATATAGTCGCGCCAGTCGAAAACACGAAACAGAACCGGCGTCGAAATACTGTAAGGCAGATTACCGGCTAGTTTGATTTTTCTTTCGGGAAGCAGTGCCGGCAAAGCAACCTCCAAAATATCGCCATGAATCAAGCGCAGCTTCGAACTCGCTGCGAACTCGCTGTGCCGCAAGCGCTCGAACAGCACGGGATCGATTTCCACCGCCAAGACCCTCTCCGCCCGCTCCAGCAACCGCCGGGTTAGGAATCCCAATCCCGGACCGATTTCGACGACTGCGTCGTTCGAACCGAGATCGAGTAAGCGCAGAATGGACTCAATGACACGTTCATGGATCAAAAAATTTTGCCCAAGTCTTTTCCTCGGCCGGAATGCCGTTTCGCGCAACGCTGCGCGAACTTCCTCATAAAGAGTCATTCCGGCCCCTTGAACCATTGAACCTTGAACACTTGAACCGTGTCGTTAAAGCGTCAGATCGGCGTCGGCGTTGAGGCTGAAATCGTCGCGCCGGCCGCGCTTGAGCCAATGATAGCCGGTCAGTGCGATCATCGCGCCGTTATCGGTGCAAAACTTCGGCGCGGGAAAAAAGACTTGCAGTCCCTCCGCCTCCGCCCTTTCCGTCATTTTTTCGCGCAGGCGGCTGTTCGCCGCCACGCCGCCGGAGAGCACAATACGGCCGACCTGATTGGCGGTCGCCGCCATGATCGTCGGCGCCACCAGCATATCCACCACCGCCTCTTGAAAGCTCGCGGCGATATCCGCCTGTGAATTTCTCACCTCTTCGCCGCCCCCGGACTTGAGATAGTGCCACACAGCCGTTTTGATGCCGCTGAAGCTGAACTCGTAGGCGGACTTCTTCAGCCGGGCGCGCGGAAAACGAACGGCTCTCGCGTCGCCGGACTTGGCGAGATCGTCGATGATGCGCCCGCCGGGATAACCAAGCCCCATCATTTTGGCGACTTTATCATAAGCTTCGCCCGCGGCGTCGTCGCGCGTGCCGCCGAGATAGAGATAGTCGCCGACGGCGCGGACATTATAGAGCAGCGTATGGCCGCCGGAGGCGAGCAGCGCGATATAGGGAAAGACCACATCCTGCTCCAGTTGAATTGCCAGCAGATGGGCTTCCAGATGATTGACGCCGACGTAGGGGATGCCGGTGCGAAAGGAAATCGCCTTGGCTAGCGACAGACCGACCAACAAGGAGCCGACCAGACCGGGCCCATAGGTCACCGCGATGCCATCGAGATCCGTTAATTTTGCACCAGCCGTTTTAAGAGCGGCGTCAATGATCGGCAGCACCGATTTGATGTGTTGGCGTGACGCCAGCTCGGGAACCACGCCGCCGTAACGACCATGGACCTCGTCCTGGGACGACACGATATTGGCCAAGATCGCGCGCCCGTCCCGAAGAACGGCCGCAGCCGTATCATCGCATGAAGTTTCAACGCCCAGGACAAGCATATGGGGAAGATTGTTTATCGGGCCGCGGCAGGAGTTTCCGCTTGCAACTGTGCCAAGCCATCCGCGGCGGTGCGGTTGCCGGCGTTCAAGCGCAGCGCGTACCGATAGCTCACCTCGGCCCGCTGCGACTGCCCTTGGGCGCGAAAATTTTCCCCGCGCAGAGCGTGCACTTCGGCCAGCCAGAAAGGTTCGCCGCCGAGACGGGACTCGGCGACGTCAAGAAAATTCATCGACTGTTGAAAGCGGCCAAGCAAGTGGTGAGCCTTGGCCAGATAGAAATAGCCGTAGGGATTGGTGGAGTCGACGACGATGGTCCTTTCCAAAGGCGTCAGCGCCCGGGCCGGTTCGCCGGCATCGATAAGGCGGCGTCCCTGCTCAGCGAGGCGCAGTGATGCGGCGCGTTGCGGCGGCACGCCCGGAGTGATTTTGGCAAGCAATGAACTGTCATCGGGCAGCGGAGCCGGCAGGGCGGACGGCGGCTCTGTCCGTTCCACGGTCGTCCCACTTTCGCTGATCTGTGGTTGCCACGCCGGCTCCGGGCGTTCCTTGGCCGGCGAAGAAGGGGGCGCAGGCGGCATCTTGCCGCGGATATCTTGCTCGCGAATCGTGGAATCTTGCAACGCTGGCCGCCGGGACGATTCTACGACCGGTGGGGGCGGTGGCGGGGCCGCGGGTTGCGGCACGCGCGGCGGGGCTGGGGTACTGCTGACCGGCGGAGGTGGAGGATAGTACCGCTGCGGCGCACACCCGATAACCGCTGCGAGACCTAGCAACATTACCGCAAACGATTTTTCCAGCCAAGAGCTTATTTCAGTGGAGTTCATGGAACGCGGCCGGGCTAGAACGCTCCTGTCGTCGCCCGAGCCCTGGTCGCTGGCGGCGGGCAACGTTCACCGCCCAAGGCTCCTTCTCTGCCCGCCGGAGCGCATTTCTCTTCGTCCTCGCCGTCGGGGAGCGGCGGCCCCAAGAAATCGGTCTTTGGCATGTTGGCCGTGGCCGCCTTCATAAACTCCGTCCATATCGGCAGAGCCGCTTGCGAGCCGGACAAATTGAGCGCGCTTTGGCCGTCGAAGCCGACCCAAACCACGGCGAGGAGGTCGGGGGTATAGCCCACGAACCAGGAATCCTTAAAATCGTTGGTCGTGCCGGTTTTGCCCGCAGCTGGACGGGTAAACCCCATGCGCCGTGCCGACGCTGCCGTTCCGCGGTCGAAAACCCCCTTTAGCAGTTGATTCATCGTATTGGCCAACTCCGACGAGATCACCTGCTGGACGCGCACGTCGCGCTTTTCCAAAACTTTGCCGCTTTGATCCGTAACCTGTTTGACCGCCAGCGGGCGCGTGCGAACGCCGTTATTGGCGAGCGTCGAAAAAGCGACGGCCACCTCCAGAGGCGTGACTTCGGCGGCGCCGAGGGCAAGCGACGGCACCGCCGGCAGCGCGCTTTGAATTCCCAAACGCTGCGCGACATCGCGGACGCGCCGAATGCCGACATCCTGGGCGACTCTTCCGGTGGCGGAGTTAAGCGAGCTTTCCAGGGCGCGCTTCACAGTGACGGCGCCGTAATATTCGTTATTATAATTGCTCGGCTGCCACTCTCGCCCGTCGTAACTCCAGGTAAACTGGCTGTCCTCGATAATCGTATTGGGGGTGTAACGTACGCCGCTCTCGCCGCCGTACATCAGCGCCGCGAGATAGACAAAGGGCTTGAAAATCGAGCCGGGCTGCCGCCTCGCCTGAAACACGCGGTTGAACTGCGATTTTTGATAATTTCGCCCGCCCACCATCGCCTTGATTTCGCCGGTTTGCGGCCGCACCACGATGAGCGCCGCTTCCAGGCTGTCGTCCTCTCCTCGTTTCCTCAACCCGGGGTAGGTCGCTTCGAGCTTCTTCAAACCGTCGGTGACCGCACGTTCGGCAATTTTCTGAAGCTGCAGATCCAGGCTGGTAAAAATCCTCAAACCTTCTTCCGTGAGCACGTCGTTGGAGTAGTTTTGCTGGAGCTCGCGGCGCAAATAGTCGACGTAAAACGGCGCCTCATTGGTCACCTTAACCAATGCGCGTTGCGACAGCTTCTCACGGAGCGCGGCGTCGTACTGCTGGCGGGAAATGATTCCAATCTCGAACATTCTCGCCAAGACGGTGTCCCTGCGCCGCGTCGCCCCCTCGACGCTTCGGTAGGGCGAGAGACGATTGGGCGCGCGGATGAGACCGGCGAGAAGCGCCGATTCGCCCACCGTCAAGTCAGCCAGGGGTTTTGCAAAATAAAATTGCGCCGCTTCCCACACGCCGAAAATGCCCTGCGATCCCCGTTGCCCGAGGTAAATTTCATTGAGGTAGTTTTCCAGGATGTAATCCTTCGAGTACTTGCGCTCGACGATCAAGGCCATTGCCGCTTCGGTGATTTTACGCGCCAGCGTGCGCTCGTCGGTGAGTAAAAAATTCTTCATCAATTGTTGCGTCAACGTGCTGCCGCCTTGCTGAAAACTCATGGTGCGCATGTTGACCCACATGGCGCGCATGATGCCGATCGGATCGACACCGTAATGACTGTAAAACCTCTCGTCTTCCACCGCGAGTACCGCCTTGACGAGGATCGGCGGCACTTCGGCAAGCTTGACCACGCGCCGCTCCTGCCAAATCCGCTCGTACAGGCCGGTGACGAGCTCGGGTTCCAGCTCCAAGGAAAACACTTCCCTTCCGTCGGCCAGATTCTCGATCGTCGCCACCGTCGAGCCTTGGAAAGCGACTTGGACTGGGGATCCACGGACCCTTTCGTTGGGAAAATCAAAATCATGCAAGTAAATTTCCAGCAAACCTCGGGCGGGAACGAAACGATACTGCCCCTTGGCTGTCGGCGCAGATGGGACTTCGTAATAACCGAGCCGGCGCAGTTTTTCGATCAAGTCCTCGCGCCTGAGCGCCATCCCCACGTAGAGGAGAAAACTGTCGGAGTAGATGCGAGAAGGGATGCGCCACTTATGGCCCTCGAACTTCTCGATGACCTGGTGTTCCCATTTTTTGATGAACCAGGCGCCGAGAACCAGGCCGGTGGTCGTCAGGAGAAGCAGAAAAACCAGGCCAACAGTGAAAACTCTTAGTTTAGGGCGCTTCAAACTCGACGCTCCCACAGCGAATTAATTTTCGCGCAGTTCCCGGACAAAAGCAAGAAAACGAGGCCGGGACGACGCCGTCCCCACCTCGTTTTGATGCTTTGCAGAAAGCTCCCGAGACGATCACCCCTGCGGCTTCAGCGCCAAGAATATCGTGCTATCGCCGCGGCGCACCAAGAATAACACTCCCCGGCCCTTGCCCACTCCGGCAATGGCTTTCCTGTAATCGTCGACATTTCGAACGCCCTTGCGATCGACTTCCAGAATCACGTCGCCGCGCCGCAATCCCGCTTCATCGGCGGCGCTGCCCGGCTCCACCGCGGTAACCACCACGCCTTCCGCTTTGTCGAAGCCAAGGCTCTCCGCCATCTGCGGTGTGAGCCGCTGCACGGTGAGTCCCAACTCGCCTTTCTCCGGCGCCGATGCCACGACTTCTTCGTCCCTCAATTCCCCCACCACGACGGTCAGAGCGACTTCTTTCTTGTCGCGCATGACTTTCATGGTGATCTTCCTATCCACCGCAGTGCGGGCGACGATGATCGGCAGTTCAGCCGAGTCCTTGACCGGCTTGCCGTCAAATTCAAAGATGACATCGCCGACCTTCACTCCCCCCTTCTCCGCCGGACCACCTTTGGACACGTTGGCCACCAGAGCGCCCTGGGCCATTTCCAGACCGAGGCTCTCGGCTATTTCAGGCGTCACCCTTTGGATCAGTACCCCCAGATAACCGCGCGTCACTCTACCCTTGCCCCTCAATTGCGGCAGCAGTTCTTTCACCAGGTTGATCGGAATGGCAAAACCAATACCGATATTGCCTCCGGTCCGACTAAAAATGGCCGTGTTGATGCCAACGACCTCGCCGCGAAGATTAATGAGCGGCCCGCCGGAGTTTCCGGGGTTGATAGACGCGTCCGTCTGTATGTAATTGTCGTAGGGACCCTGGCCGATGTGCCTGCCTTTGGCGCTGACGATCCCGGAGGTTACCGTGCTGTCCAGGCCAAAGGGATTGCCGATCGCCACCACCCACTCGCCGACTTCGAGCTGATCCGAGTCGCCCAGATTCGCCGGCACAAGAGACGTCTTGGTGTTGATTTTGATGACGGCAACGTCGGTCTTCGGATCGCGGCCGACAACGGAGGCCTCGTATTCCCGATCATCGCCGGCCAGCTTGACGACGATCTTGCTAGCATTCTCAACCACGTGATTATTGGTAATAATGGAACCGTCGCCGTCAATGATAAATCCCGACCCTAGGCTTCGCTGACGCTGCGGACCGCGCGGCCCCGGACCGCCGAAAAAGCGCCGCCAGAAATCGTGAAAGGGATCTTCTTCGCCGAAGGGGCCGGAAAATTCCTGGGCGCCGCGCCCTTCGCTGACCGTGACGGTCGAAATATTGACAACCACGGGTTTTAACTTCTTCGCCAGGTTGACGAAATCGGGCAGCCCCCCGTCCACGCGCCTGTCCGCACCACCCGCATCGCCCATGGTATTGACGGCGCGGCTCGGCACCAGCCAACCGAGACTGACGCTGATCCCCAGCCCGATGACGAGAGAAAAGAGAGCGACCAGGAGCACTCCTTTGTAGCCGACTTTACCGCCTCCCATTTTGTTGAGATTCATCGATCGCTCCTATTTCCTCTTGACCGCCTCGACGTACTTCATTCTGAGATCGAACAGGATGTCTTTCATCAGCCGATCCTCGCTGGCGTTCAAATTGCCGCGCGTTTTATCGGTCAGCATCGCCAGGATGTCGATCATCTGTTTGGCGACGGGCACATCCGGTTCGACCTTGCCGCTAAGCGGATTGGCCATTTCGCCGAGATGCATCAATGCCTGGGTGCTCAAACTGATGACAAAGGTCGAGAAATTGATTTCGGGCAGCGGCTCCTGCTTGGCTTCGATGCTCGGCCCTCGAGCCTCGCCCTGTAGGGCGTCGGCGCTTGGCTCGCCGACGCCGGCAGAAAACGGAGTTTCTTCGCGCGCTTCCCCCGTATCCGGCGAGAAACGGCGCCGATCGGTGATTGTAAATCCCTTGCCTTCCTGCTTCTCCTCTTCGCTGGCCATCCTGAAGCTCCTTAACGAAGTGAAAAAAACGCCCGGCAGCCGCGCCGACGCCATTCTCGGCGGGACCTCCAGGCATCCTCAGTGGTTCGCAAGTGATTCCGCTTCTTGTAGCAAATTACGGCCGTACGAATTGTCGCCGAACGATCGATTGCCGCAAGCCGACAAACTCGCGAGAACTAGCGTATTTTAAACTGTAATCTCTGCCCCCTACCTTGTCAAGGTAGCGACCTCCGGCAGGCGCGCCAGCGCCCCGATCACGCATTCGGCATTGATTTCGCCCAGACAACGCCGGTGCGCGCAGCCTTTCATCTCGGCAACCGTGCAAGGCGCGCAGGGTTCGTTGCGGGCGATGAGCGTGACTCGGGGCCCGCGCGGCGCCCACTGACACCGGCTGGACGGGCCAAAGAGCGCCACCGTGCGAATTCCGGTGGCCGCGGCAAGATGGGTGATGCCGCTGTCGTTGCCGAGGTAAAGATCGGCGGCTGCCAGCAAGGCGGCCGATTGGGCCAAGTCTAGACGACGCGCCATCACACCCGCATTTTGCAGGCTCGGTGACAGGCCCCATTCCTCTTCCACCGGGCCGATGAGCAAAACGACGGCGCCGTTTATTCGGTCGCGCCACCAATCGGCGACGACCGCAAAACGATCCGCCGGCCAGTTTTTCTCCCGAGCGCCGCTGCCCGGTGCGATAACCATAAGCGGGCGTTCGACGAGCCCATGGTGCGCCCGAAAATGGTCGAGCCACGGGTTCATTTGCCCACTCGAAATAATGCGCGGCTCCGGCGTTCGCGTGCGGTCGCCATGAAGGCAAGAAAAATAATACTCCGATTGATGGCGGCGAGGATCGGCGGCGCGAAATGGAAAGATGCGCACCGGTTGGACCGATGCGGCTCGGAGCTGGCTCACAAACTCCTTTTGCTCGCTCCCCATCCAGGAATACACCGTGGCATAAGCCAAAAACAGTCTTCGCACCTGTTCGTCGGCTGCGCCCCGCGGTGTAAAAAGCTTGGCGATTTCCGGGCGCTCCAACGAATGAACCGTCAACCCCTCGGACGCGATGGCGGCAAATTCACCGCGCGCAAAAACGTCCACTTCGCCCGCTTGCGCAAGGGCGTGCAGTGCCGGCAAACAACAAATGAAATCGCCGAGCGCCCCCGGAAAGAGCACGCAGAATCGACGGCTGCTCGCCGACGGCGGCGCGCTCGGCGCAGATTTCGTTGACATTGACAGGCCAAGAATATAGCATCCTTCAAAGGTCAATTCGAAGCACACCTCTCCTCAAAGAAAGACGAGCACACCTGTGGCAAGTTTGAACGGCGCCCGATCCATTCTGGATCTCATTGGTTCCACGCCCGTCGTCAAGCTCAGATCTCTTCCCGGCAAGCGCGACGCCGAAGTCTGGGCGAAAATGGAATCCTTCAATCCGGGCGGATCGGTGAAAGACCGAATCTGTCTGAACATGGTCGAGACCGCCGAGCGCGAAGGCAAACTCAAACCCGGCGCGACGATCGTCGAGCCGACGAGCGGCAACACCGGTATAGGGCTGGCGTTGATCGCCGCGGTCAAAGGATATCGGCTGATCTTGACCATGCCCGATACCATGAGCGAAGAACGTCGCAGCTTGCTGGCGGCCTACGGCGCGCAGCTGATTCTAACGCCCGACACAAAAGGTATGGGCGGGGCGATTCACAAGGCCGAGGAGTTGTTGGAAGAACACCCGGACTACTTCATGCCCCAGCAATTCAACAATCCTGCCAATCCGGCAATGCACCGGAAAACCACCGCCGCCGAGCTGCTCAAGCAATTCAAGCGAATCGACGCCTTCGTCGCCGGCGTCGGCACCGGGGGTACCATCACCGGCGTAGGCGAAGTGCTGAAAGAGAAGATGAAAGGCGTGCGCATTTGCGCCGTGGAGCCCGCGGCGTCGCCCGTTCTCTCCGGCGGCGAACCGGGCTTCCACAAAATTCAAGGCATCGGCGCCGGCTTCATACCGGCGGTGCTCAATCGACAGACCATTGATGAGATCATCAAAGTCAGCGATGACGAGGCGACGGCATATACGCGGCGGCTAGCCGCGGAAGAAGGTCTGCTGGTGGGAATTTCATCGGGCGCGGCCTGCAGCGCCGCCTTGAAGCTGGCAAAAAACCTGGGCGAAGGGCATGTGGTCGTCACCATTTTCGCGGATAAGGGCGAACATTACCTCAGCACCGATTTATTCGTCGACAAGCGATGGACGCCAAGTTCCAGACGTTGATGACCCTGCTGCAGGAATCGGACCGGCTCTTGGTTGCGTTCTCGGCCGGGGTCGATTCGACCTTTCTGCTAAAGGCGGCGCATTTGGCCATCGGTGCGCGCGCGATCGCATTGACCGCGTCTTCGGCATCGGTCCCGCCCGGCGAGTTAGACGCGGCCAGGAGTTTTGCGGCAAGCCTCGGCTGCCGTCACCTTGTTCTCGAATCCCATGAGCTCGACAACCCATCCTACAGCCAAAATCCGGTCAATCGCTGCTTCTTTTGCAAGGATGAACTCTATCGGATCTGCCGGAGGGAAGCCGACAAGATGGGCGTCGAAACCATCGTCGACGGCACGAATTTGGACGACCTCAAAGATCATCGCCCCGGATTAAAAGCCGCCGACGAATGGGGCGTGCGCCATCCGCTCGTCGAAACAGAGATGACCAAAGACGACATCCGCCGCTATAGCCGGCAACTCAACTTGCCGACGTGGAATAAGCCCTCGAGTCCCTGCCTGTCTTCGCGGTTCCCCTACGGCACGGAAATCAACTTAGAGCGGTTAAAAAAAATCGCCGAGTGCGAAATGTTTTTGAAGGAACTTAATTTTCGCGAGTTCCGCGTCCGTTTCCACGGCGACCTGGCGCGCATCGAGGTGGCGCAAAATGAAATCGACCGGCTCTTGGAAAAACCAACCCGGGAAGCCATCGTGACGAAATTCAAACGGGCAGGGTTTAGTTACGTGAGCGTCGATCTGCAAGGCTTTCGCAGCGGCAGTTTGAACGAAACGGTGGTGTCAAGCGGTTTAACAAGCGGGCCGTTCACGAATTATTAACTCGGCAAGCCGCACGTCTTCCGGCACGGTAATCTTAAAGTTCAAACGTTCTCCATTGACCACGAACACCGGTGTCCCCATGCGCTCGACCAGCATGGCATCGTCGCTGGCCTCAACACCGTCCCTCGCCGCTTTCTCGTGCGCGGCAACGATGATATCACGGCGAAACGCCTGCGGGGTTTGAATCTCCCATAACGAGCCGCGGTCCGGCGTCGCTTGAACCCATCCCCCGGCAGAAACATTTTTAATCGTGTCCCGCACCGGCAAACCGGCCACCGCCGCGCCTTTCTCGACGGCGGCGCCGACGCAGCGCTCGATCAGCGCCGCGGAAACGAACGGCCGCGCGCCGTCGTGAACGATCACGACGTCTGTGTCCGCGCCGACTTTCTCCAATCCCCGCCGCACCGAATGCTGGCGCGTCGCGCCGCCGATCGCGAGCAACCAGGATCGATCGCTCAACCCGGCATCGGCTCGCAGCAGCGCGGCACAACGCTCGACTTCCTCGACGGCGGCCACCACCACGGCTTGATTGACGACCGGGGTTGAAAATATACGGTCCAACGTCCGCAGGATGAGCGGGCGGCCGGCAATGGGCAGATAGGTTTTGACGATCGCGCCGCCGATTCTTCGGCCGGCTCCGGCGGCGGCGACGACGGCGGAAACTCGCATCCTCAAGTCGAAACAAAAGAGCCGAGAGATCGGCTCTCGGCTCTGGTAGATTGGACGGCGATCACGGCAAGGTCAATGGGTGAAGATATGACGCAGCTCCTCCATAATCTTTTCTTCCGAATGGGAGCGTGCGATGGACAGTTCTTTAACGAGCAGGTTACGCGCCGTGTCCAACATCTTGCGTTCGCCGAAGGATAGTTCTTTGTCGCCCTTTAATACGAAAAGGTCGCGCAGCACTTTGGCGATTTCCAGGATCGAACCGGTCTTGATCTTTTCGGTATACTCGCGGTAGCGACGGTTCCAGGTTTGTTGATCGGTCTCGACTTTCTTCTGCCGCAGAACTTTGTAGACTTTGTTGACCATGGCCCGGTCGATGATTTTGCGCAAACCCACCGAGTCGACGTTGTCCACCGGGATCATAATCTTCATATCGGTTTCCAATATTCGAAGCATGTAGAACCGCCTCTCGCTGCCGGAGATGACATGCGTCCGAATGGCTTCAATCTCCCCTACCCCATGGGCGGGGTAAACGACTTTCTCGCCGACCTTAAACATACGGACCTCCTCGTAAATCGAAACTAGCGACTAAACGTAGGTTCTCTTTCCGGAATGGGTTGCCTGAAAGGCAATGGGGTCTAGTGGGGGAGAAATATTTACGGGAGGTGAAGCGGCAAGACGTCCGGCCGTGGGCCTGGATTTTTGCGTGAGACGTGGTTGGCATGTCGCTCTTGAATCCCGATCACAAGGGCTAGCAAAAAAATTAGCGGCCATAACTGCTGACCGCCATTTTTGCTGCCGCTTGCACTTATCTTATACACCAGACGTTGAGAGCCCGTCAAGGGCATGGGAGACCAACGAAAAAAACAGCGCTTTCAATACTTTAGATGTAAACTATCGAGGTATTGTTGGGCTCCGATGAAACCCCGGTCAAAGCGCTCGTCGCGTCATTTGGCGACGGCGAGATCCAGGGTCATCGCCAACGCGTCTTCATCATCGTCGGAGTAGTAGCCCTTGCGAATTCCAGTTGCGACAAAACCAACCGATTCATAAAGCTTCTGCGCCGGTAGGTTAGACTTCCTAACCTCCAGTGTCACTTGATATATGGAGCGCAGTCGAGCTTCGCTCACGACCTTCTCCAGAAGCCGGCGTCCAAGCCCGCGACGGCGAAAGTCTACGTGCACGGCAATATTGTGGATATCGATGCTGCCGGGAACCAACCAGTAAAGGACATAGCCGATAATTCGTCCGTCAGTTTCAGCAACGATGGAGCGCGCGCATGCCGCTTGGAGCTCTTGGAGAAAAAAACCCGTGCTCCAGGGAAAGCGATAGGAAGTCCGCTCGATGACCATGACTTCGTCCAGGTCGGCGGAATTCATCGGCCGAAACAACGCTTTCCCGCCGGATATAAAAAAGCCACAGGAGCGCTCGGCGTCCCGTGGCTTTGGCAACGGCTCGGCTTTTCGTTTGATTTCGCTGTCGATCGCGTTTCTCCCGATTCCGCGACTAGGCTTTGACGAGCAACACCTCGAGGAGTTTTTTCTCGCAGTGGTGCGCGAAGCCGGCCAGCCGTTGCTGAAATGGAATGACGGTGGTGAATTCTGGCGGAAACGCGCCCACACTGGATGAAATTTTTCGCACCTTGCCGTCGAGGCATTTGCCCTTGATGATCAATTGGCTATCCCGCAAAGCGAGCTCGTAATCATAGTCCGGCAGCTCCCGGGGGAGATCGGGGTTGTTCGCGACAACGATCTCGGGCATGCGGCGGGGGAATTCCATTCGCACCAGGTACGCCCCGCCCCGGTCCTCCACCGTGTAGACGTTTCCGTAGCGCCGTTCGCGCTCAAGCTTCTCGGCGAACCCCTTGGAATAAAATCCATCCACCGGCACCGGCAGGTCTCGGACACGGCTGGTATATTTGGACATTAGCGGCCCGACGAGGAACACCAACGGCAGACCGTAGATTGCCGCCGAAAAGCGCATTTCTTCGACCGGTTTGAGATGGAAAATCCCGTCCCGAAGCCGATAGATGCCTTCGATGACGGCCAAAACAACTCCCACCAGCAGGTAAACATTGATATCTTTGGTGAAAATAACCGCCGCTCCATGCCCCCCCACGGCCGCGGCTGCGCAGATGATCGGATAGAGCACGGCGTTGTGCAGGATATTCGCGGCAGTGCTGCCGGCGGCGGTAAACCACGGACTTTGAATCGCGTTTTCAAGCCGCATTTTTGTTCCGTGCGGCAGGGCGCCGATCACGGGTTGCAACAGGATCACGGCCAGTCGAACCGCCGGACTGATCAGCGCTCCGCCTCCGGCGTATTGGGCAATGGCTTCCTTGAAGCTGATCGGCAATTCGTTGGGAAATTTTTTTTGGGGTCTGGGTTCAGTGGCCTTCGGCACCGGCTTTGGCGGTGTCGGCGGAGGCGACGGTTTTGCGGCGGCGGGCGTTGCTGTGGCCGCAGATACGGCCGCCGGTTTCGGTGCGGCCGCTGGCGCCGGTGTGG